>NZ_BAAIFY010000012.1:0-120334 GCF_054653575.1 Nocardioides pyridinolyticus
TCTCCGTCCCGGACCGTCGCGGGCCCGGCGGCGGGGCAACCTGCAAAAACTTACCGGCTTCGTTCCGCTCCGTCAACTTCGCGTTGATCGGGGCCTCGTGGAGCTGGTGCCGGGCGCGCGACAACTCCCGTCGGTTGGCCTTGCGGCCCGAGGAGGGAGTCGCTCACCGCGACGAGAAGAACGTTAGCAGTGGTCCGGTCAGGAGCCAAAATCGGGTGGGGTGCTAGCCCGGAGCGGGGCGGCCGGGCGGTACACGGACACCGTCCGCTCCCCCGTCGACCAGAACCGCCAGGGCCGCTCAGCGGCGGCCCGCAGGCCCACGCGGGGACCGGTCGAGACGTGGTCGGGCGGCGTACCGGGCGTCAGCGTGATCGGCCCCCGGGCCAGGTCCGTGCCGTCGTGGTCCAACCGGATGCCGAGGGCGTTGCACAGGCGGGCCGGGCCGCGCGCCAGGTCGCGGTCGGAGGAGCCGAGCCGGCGTTCGCGCGCAATCTCGATGCCGTCGACGATCTCTCCGGCGCGCAGCAGGACGGCGCTCGCGGTCCCTTCCTCGCCGCAGACGACGTTGCAGCAGACGTGCATCCCGTAGGTGAAGTAGCAGTAGAGGTGGCCGGCCGGGCCGAACATCGTCGCGTTGCGCTTGGTCCTCCCGCGGAAGGCGTGGGAGCCCGGGTCGTGCGCGCCGTCGTACGCCTCCACCTCGGTGAGGCGGACGGCGACGTCGCCGTGCCGGAGGATCGCACCCAGCAGCAGCGGGGCGACCTCCAGCACGGGGCCGGCGAGGAGACGGCTGAGGTCAGGCGAGCCGGGCACGGTGTCCGTCGACGCGGGCGGTGAGCTCGGCGAGCTGCTCGCGGACCCGGACGGGCGCGGTGCCGCCGCGGCCGTCGCGGGAGGCGACCGAGCCCTCGACGGTGAGCACCTCACGGACGCCGGGCGTCAGCGCCGGGGAGATCTCGGCGAACTGCTCGTCGGTCAGCTGGTCGAGCTCGATGCCGAGCTCCTCGCAGCGGCGCACGCACGCGCCGGCCAGCTCGTGGGCGATGCGGAACGGGACACCCTCGCGGACGAGCCACTCGGCGATGTCGGTCGCGAGCGAGAAGCCCTGCGGCGCGAGCTCGCCCATCCGCGCGGTGTCGAAGGTGAGCGTGGCGACCATGCCGGTGAACGCCGGGAGCAGCACCTCGAGGGTGTCGACGGAGTCGAAGACCGGCTCCTTGTCCTCCTGGAGATCGCGGTTGTACGCGAGCGGGAGCGCCTTGAGCGTGGCGAGCAGGCCCGCGAGGTTGCCGATCAGGCGACCGGCCTTCCCGCGCGCGAGCTCGGCGATGTCGGGGTTCTTCTTCTGCGGCATGATGCTCGACCCCGTCGACCAGGAGTCGTGCAGCGTCACGAACCCGAACTCGCGGGTCGACCAGAGGATGACCTCCTCCGCGATCCGGCTGACGTCCACGCCGATCTGGGCGGCGACGAAGGCGAACTCGGCGACGAAGTCGCGGGACGCCGTGCCGTCGATGGAGTTCGCGC
Source organism: Nocardioides pyridinolyticus (assembly GCF_054653575.1). Taxonomy (NCBI): domain Bacteria; kingdom Bacillati; phylum Actinomycetota; class Actinomycetes; order Propionibacteriales; family Nocardioidaceae; genus Nocardioides; species Nocardioides pyridinolyticus. The sequence continues at coordinate 1,528 of NZ_BAAIFY010000012.1, forward strand.
TCGAGCCCGTGAACCCGAGCTCTTCGGCGACCCCCTCCGGGTCGAGGCCGAGGCTGGAGCCGGCGAGGGCACCGGAGCCGTACGGCGAGTCGGCGGCCACTCGCGCGTCCCAGTCCTCCAGCCGGTCGACGTCGCGCAGCAGCGCCCAGCAGTGCGCCTGGAGGTGGTGTGCGAGCAGGACCGGCTGGGCGTGCTGGAGGTGGGTGCGGCCGGGCATGATCGCGTCGCCGGCTTCGCGGGCCTGGCCGGCGAGCGCCTCGACGAGGTCGAGCACCTGGTCGGCGACGATCGCGGCGTGGTCGCGCAGGAACACCTTGAACAGCGTGGCGATCTGGTCGTTGCGGCTCCGGCCGGCGCGGATCCGGCCGCCCACGTCGGCGCCGACCTCCTCGACCAGCAGCCGCTCGAGCGCGCCGTGCACGTCCTCGTCGGTCGGGTCCGGGACGAGCTCGCCGGCGGCGTACCGCTCCCCCAGCGCCTCCAGGCCGCGCAGCAGCTCGGCGTGGTCCGCGTCGGTGAGCAGGCCGGCGCTGTGCAGGGCGTTGGCGTGGGCGCGCGAGCCCGCGAGGTCGTAGGGCGTCAGCCGCCAGTCGAAGTGGGTCGATCGCGAGAGCTCGTCGAGCTCGGGCGAGGGGCCGCCCGCGAAGCGACCGCCCCACAGCTTGCCGGTGTTGGTGCTCACTGCTGTCCTCTCACGGCGGTGATGGCGCTGGTCATGATGTCAGGCAGGCCCGGCGGCCGGACCGGGACGCCGTCAAGCGCCGCGGGCCGCCACCAACCCGCGCCGAGGACGGTGCCGACCTCCTCCGGCTCGAGTCCCTCGAAGCTGATCTCGACGGTCCGGTCCAGCGGCACCGCGAAGTAGGTGTGGTCGCCGACGTAGTCGACGCCGGCCCAGGAGTAGGCCTGGTGGTCCTGGAAGACCGGGCCGATCAGGGCGGCGGCGTCCGTCCTGATCCCCGCCTCCTCCCACAGCTCCCGGACCGCGGCCGCCCGCAGGGACTCGTGCGGCTCGGCGGCGCCACCGATGCTCGACCAGTAGGGCACACCCGGGTAGGCGGGGTCCTGCTCCTCCAGGAGCAGGACCGCACCGTCCGGGCTGACCGGCAGCACACGCGCGGTCGCGCGAGGGGTCGGAGCCATCAGTCGGTGCCGAACTCCATCGCGGCGTGGTCGAGCGCGATCTCGTCCTCGGTCTTCGCGGCCGGGTTCGCGGCGATCCGGTCGGCGCCTCCGGCCTCCAGCTCGCCGTAGAGCGTGCCGTGCTCGACGAGCACCTGGCCCTGGTCGAGCGGCTGCGCGGCGTACTGCTCGAGCTTGGCACGCGAGTCGGCGATGTCCAGGTTGCGCATGGTCAGCTGGCCGATCCGGTCCAGCGGGCCGAAGGCGGCGTTCTCGGTGCGCTCCATCGAGAGCTTGTCGGGGTGGTAGGAGAACGCCGGGCCCTCGGTGCGCAGGATCGTGTAGTCCTCGCCGCGCCGCAGCCGCAGCGTGACCTCGCCGGTGACCAGGGAGGCGATCCAGCGCTGGATCGACTCGCGCAGCATCAGCGCCTGCGGGTCCAGCCAGCGGCCCTGGTAGAGCAGGACGCCGAGCCGGCGGCCCTCCGCGTGGTAGCTGGCGATGGTGTCCTCGTTGTGGATCGCGTTGAGCAGCCGCTCGTACGCCGCCCACAGCAGCGCCATGCCCGGCGCCTCGTAGATGCCGCGGGACTTGGCCTCGATGATCCGGTTCTCGATCTGGTCGGACATGCCCAGGCCGTGCCGGCCGCCGATGGCGTTGGCCTCGTGGACCAGCGCGACCGGGTCGCTGAACGTCTGGCCGTTGATGGAGACCGGGCGCCCCTCGCGGAACGCGATGGTGACGTCCTCGGTCGCGATCTCCACGGCCGGGTCCCAGAACTTCACGCCCATGATCGGCTCGACGGTCTCCAGCGAGACGTCGAGGTGCTCGAGGGTCTTGGCCTCGTGGGTGGCGCCCCAGATGTTCGCGTCGGTGGAGTACGCCTTCTCCTGGGAGTCGCGGTAGGGCAGGTCGTGCTCGGTGAGCCACTGGCTCATCTCGGCGCGGCCGCCGAGCTCGGTGACGAAGTCGTGGTCGAGCCACGGCTTGTAGATGCGCAGGTCGGGGTTCGCGAGCAGGCCGTAGCGGTAGAACCGCTCGATGTCGTTGCCCTTGAACGTCGACCCGTCGCCCCAGATGTCCACGCCGTCCTCGTGCATGGCGCGGACCAGCATGGTGCCGGTCACCGCGCGGCCGAGCGGCGTGGTGTTGAAGTACGCGCGACCGCCGGAGCGGATGTGGAAGGCGCCGCACGCCATCGCGGCGAGGCCCTCCTCGACCAGCTGGCGGCGGCAGTCGACGGCGCGGGCGATCTCGGCGCCGTACTGCTGCGCGCGGTCGGGTACGCCGGAGATGTCGGGCTCGTCGTACTGGCCGATGTCGGCGGTGTAGGTGCACGGGATCGCGCCCTTGTCGCGCATCCACGCCACGGCCACCGAGGTGTCCAGCCCTCCCGAGAACGCGATGCCGACGCGTTCGCCGACGGGGAGGGACGTCAGGACCTTGCTCACTGGGGTTCTTCCTTCGTGTTCGTGTGGTGGGAGTCGGCCAGGGCGAGGAACCGCCGGGCGAGGTCGTCGCCGCCCATCGGCTCGCGGCCGATCACCAGGACCGTGTCGTCCCCGGCGATGGTGCCGAGGATCTCGGGGAACTCTGCCTTGTCGAAGGCGGAGGCGAGGAACTGGGCGGCGCCCGGCGGGGTCCGCAGCACGACCAGGTTGGCGCTGGCGTCGGCGCTCACGAGGAGCTCCCCGCACAGCCGGGCCAGCCGGGCCTGGGCGGCGGCCGTCTCGACGGGCGCCGCCGGTCGTCGGTCGCCGCCCTCGGCGGGCACGGCGTAGATGAGGGCGCCCGAGGGCGCGCGGACCTTGATGGCGTCGAGCTCGACCAGGTCGCGCGAGAGCGTGGCCTGGGTGACCCGCATGTCGCTCTCGGCGAGCAGCTCGGCCAGGTCGGACTGGGAGCGCACCTCGCGGTGGGTGACCAGCTCGACGATGCGCTGGTGGCGGGCGCTCTTGGTGCCGGGTCGCTGCACGGTGTTCATCGGTGCGCCTCCTCCAGCAAGAACGTGAGGATCGCCTTCTGGGCGTGCCGACGGTTCTCGGCCTCGTCCCAGACCACGCTCTGGATGCCGTCGATGACCTCGGCGTCGACCTCCTTGCCGCGGTAGGCCGGCAGGCAGTGCAGCGCGATCGCGTCGGGCTTCGCTCGGTCGAAGAGGGAGGACGTCAGCGCGAACGGCCCGAACACCTGCTCGCGCGAAGCGGCCTCCTCCTCCTTGCCCATCGAGACCCAGGTATCCGTGACGACCACGTCGGCGCCGGCGACGGCGGCGACCGGGTCCGAGCCGACGCTGGCCGAGCCACCAGTCCTGGCGGCGATCGCGGCCGCGCGCTCGACCATATCGGTCTCGGGCAGGTAGTCCGCCGGGGAGGCGATCCGGACGTGCATGCCGGCGGTCGCCCCGGCGAGCAGCCAGGAGTTGCCCATGTTGGAGGCGCCGTCGCCGACGAAGGTCGCGGTCAGGCCGGCGAGCTGCGGCTTGTGCTCCCGGATCGTGAGCAGGTCGGCGAGCAGCTGGCAGGGGTGGAAGTCGTCGGTCAGCGCGTTGACCACCGGTACGCCGGCGTGCTCAGCCATCTCCTCGAGCCGCGCCTGCGCGTAGGTGCGCCACACGATCATCGAGGCCTGCCGCCCGAGCACGCGGGCCACGTCGTGGACCGACTCCCGGACGCCGATGCCGGCGAGCGCGCCGTCGACGAGCATCGGGAACCCTCCGAGCTCGGCGATGCCGGCGGCGAACGACGCCTGGGTGCGCAGCGTCTGCTTGTCGAAGATCATCGCGACGGTCTTCGGCCCGGCGAGGGGCTTGGCGTCGTACGGTGCACGCTTGAGCTCGGCGGCCAGGTCGAGGACCCGCGCCTGCTCCTCGGGCGTGAGGTCGTCGTCGGCGAGGAAGTGCCGGATCCCGGGGGCGCTCATCAGAAGGCCTCGTCGAGGATCGCGGGCCAGGCGGCCAGGAACGCGTTGGCGTCGTCCTCGGTGAGGACGAGGGGCGGCGCGAGGCGGATCCGCCTCGGCGTCGCGTTGTTGACGATGAAGCCGGCCTGCTGCGCGGCGGCGACGACCTCGGCGGCCTTGTCCTCGGCCAGGTCGAGCCCGATCAGCAGGCCCTCTCCCCTGACCTCGGTCACCCGGGGGTCTGCGGCGAGCCCGTCGCGGAGCTTCTGGCCCAGCACGGTGACGTGCTCGAGCAGGTCCTCGTCCTCGATGGCGCCGATCACGGCGAGGGCGGCCGCGCAGGCGACCGGGTTGCCGCCGAACGTCGTGCCGTGGTTGCCGGGCTGGAGCAGCTCGCCCGCGGCACCGATCCCGATGCAGGCGCCGATCGGGAAGCCGCCGCCGAGGCCCTTGGCCAGCGTGACCAGGTCGGGCCTGACCCCGGTGTGCGCGAACCACTGCCCGGTGCGGCCCATGCCGCACTGGACCTCGTCGAACCACAGCAGCGCGCCGTGGTCGTCCGCGACCGCCCGGGCGGCCGCGAGATAGCCCTCGGGCGCCACGTTGACGCCGGCCTCGCCCTGGATCGGCTCGAGCAGGATCGCCGCGGTCTGGTCGGTCACGGCGGCGGCGAGCGCCTCGGCGTCCCCGAACGGGACGAAGGTGACATGGCCCGGGAGCGGCTCGAACGGAGCGCGGTAGGCCTCCTTCGAGGTCAGCGCCAGGGCGCCCATGGTCCGGCCGTGGAAGGAGTCCTCGGCGACCACGACGTGGGTGCGCCCGGTACGCCGGGTGAGCTTGAACGCGGCCTCGTTGGCCTCGGTCCCGGAGTTGGTGAAGAACACCTTGCCGCCGCCGGCTCCGGCGCCGAGCAGGTCGAGCAGCTTCTCCGCCAGCTCGACCTGGGGCTCGGAGGTGAAGAAGTTCGAGACGTGGCCGAGGGTCTGCAGCTGGTGGGTGACGGCCTCGACCAGCGCCGGGTGGCCGTGGCCGAGCGCGTTGACCGCGATGCCACCGAGCAGGTCGACGTACTCCTTGCCGTCGGCGTCCCACACGTGCGCTCCGGCGCCGCGGGTCAGCACGAGCTTCGGGGGCCCGAAGGTGTTCATGAGGGAGGCGGCGTACCGCTCGTGGAGATCGCTCGCTGCGTTCACTGGGAGTCCCTCGCCTTCCGGGTCTTCGTCTCGACGCCGGGGAGCACCTGGGTGCCGACGCCCTCGTTGGTGAAGAGCTCGAGCAGCACGGCGTGCGGCTCGCGGCCGTCGACGACCGTGGCGCGCGGGACGCCCTGCTCGACGGCCTGGAGGCAGGCGCCCATCTTCGGGATCATCCCGGAGGCCAGCGTGGGCAGGATCTCCGCGAGCGCCTCGGGGCTGATCTCGCCGATGACGTCGTCGGAGTTGCCCCAGTCCAGGAACAGGCCCTCGACGTCGGTGAGCACGAGCAGCTTCTCCGCACCGAGGGCGACCGCGAGGGCCGCGGCGGCGGAGTCGGCGTTGACGTTGTGCACGCGCCCGTGGACGTCGGGGGCGACGCTGGACACGACCGGGATCCGGCCGGCCTCGATCAGGTCGAGGACGGACTCGGGGCGGACGTCGGTCACCTCGCCGACCAGACCGAGGTCGACCTCCTCGCCGTCGACCACGGTGCCGGTGGTCGTGGCGGTGAACAGGCCGGCGTCCTCGCCGGAGCACCCGACCGCCAGGGGGCCGTGCTCGTTGATGAGCCCGACGAGCTCGCGCTGGACCTGGCCGACCAGGACCATCCGGACGACGTCCATCGCCTCGGGCGTGGTGACCCGGAGGCCGCCGCGGAACTCGGACTCGATGCCGAGCCGGTCGAGCATCGTGGAGATCTGCGGGCCGCCGCCGTGGACGACGACCGGCTTGAAGCCAGCGAACCGCAGGAACGCGATGTCCTCGGCGAACGCCTGCTTGAGCGTGTCGTCGGTCATGGCGTTGCCGCCGTACTTCACCACGACGATCTTGCCGTGGTAGCGCTTCAGCCACGGCAGCGCGGCCGCGAGCGTGCGGGCCTTCGCCGGGTCGGGCTTGGACGGGTCGTGGTGGGTGTGCTCGATCGTCATGAGGAGTAGGCGCTGTTCTCGTGGACGTAGGCGTGGGTGAGGTCGTTGGTCCAGATGGTCGCCCGCTCGGACCCGGCTTTGAGGTCGATGGTCACGCTGACCTCGCGCGGCTTGAGGTCGACGGTCGCGGGGTCGGCGTGCGGCGTCGACTGCTTGCAGACCCACACGCCGTTCATCGCCACGTCGAGGTCGGCCGGGTCGAACTGGGCGTCGGTGGTGCCGATGCTGGCCAGGACGCGGCCCCAGTTCGGGTCGTTGCCGAAGACCGCCGCCTTGAAGAGGTTCGACCGGGCGACGCTGCGGCCGACCTGGACCGCCTCGTCCTCGGTCGCCGCGTTGAGCACGGTGATCGCGATCTCGTGGTCGGCGCCCTCGGCGTCCTTGAGCAGCTGCATCGCCAGGTCCGTGCAGGCCTGGGTGAGCGCCGCGGTGAAGTCGTCGAGCGACGGGGTGATGCCGCTGGCGCCGCTGGCCATCACCGTCACGGTGTCGTTGGTCGACATGCAGCCGTCGGAGTCGAGCCGGTCGAAGCTGACCCGGGTCGCCGCCCGCAGGGCCGTGTCGAGGTCGGCGGCCGGGACGACGGCGTCGGTGGTCAGCACGACCAGCATGGTCGCGAGCTGCGGCGCGAGCATGCCCGCGCCCTTGGCCATGCCCCCGATGCTCCAGCCGGCGCCCTCGACGACGACCTGCTTGCTCACCGAGTCGGTGGTCATGATCGCGTGCGCCGCGTCGTCTCCCCCGTCGGCGCTGAGGGCGTCGTACGCCGCCCGGGCTCCGGCGAGGACCTGGCTGCGGTCGTTGGTGAGACCGATGAGGCCGGTCGAGCACACCACGACGTCGATCGCGCCGATGCCGAGCTGGCCGGCGACGGACTCGGCGACCGCGTGGGTGGTCTGGAAGCCCTCCGGGCCGGTGTAGCAGTTGGCGCCGCCGGAGTTCAGGAACACCGCCTTCACGGTGCCGTCCTTGACGACCTCCTGGCTCCAGAGGACGGGGTTGGCCTTGCAGCGGTTGGCGGTGAAGACGCTGGCGGAGTCGAAGGTCGGACCGTCGTTGACGACGAGGGCGACGTCCTTGGCTCCGGTGGACTTCAGGCCGGCGGCGACGCCGGCGGCCCGGAAGCCCTTGGGGGTGGTGGTGCTCATTACGGGGCTACTCCTACGGTCGAGAGGCCCAGCCCTTCGTCGAGGCCGAGCGCGAGGTTCATGCACTGGACGGCAGCGCCGGCGGTGCCCTTGGACAGGTTGTCCACGGCACCGACGGCGACCATTCGTCGTGCGTCCTCGTCGACCGTCACCTGGAGGTGGACGGCGTTGGAGCCGGTGACCGACTTCGTCTGGGGCCACTGGCCCTGCGGGAGCAGGTGGATGAACGGCTCGTCGGCGTAGGCCTTGGCGTAGACCTCGTAGGCGTCGTCGGCGGTCACGCCGTCGCGGACGTTCGCCGTGCAGGTCGCGAGGATGCCGCGCGGCATCGGGACCAGCAGCGGGGTGAAGCTCACCCGGACGGTGCCGGCCGGATCGCCCAGCAGCTGCGAGAGGTTCTGGGTGATCTCGGGGGTGTGCCGGTGGACGCCGCCGACGCCGTAGGCGCTGGCGTTGCCCATGATCTCGCTGCCGAGCAGGTGCGGCTTGGCCGCCTTGCCCGCGCCCGAGGTGCCGGAGGCGGCGACGACGGTGACGTCGGGCTCGACGATGCCCGCGGCGACGGCCGGGGCGAGCGAGAGCGTGGAGACGGTCGGGTAGCAGCCGGGGACCGCGATCCGCGTGGCCGTCCGGAGGATCTCGCGCTGGCCCGGGAGCTCGGGGAGGCCGTAGGGCCAGGTGCCGGCGTGGTCGCCGCCGTAGAACTTCGTCCACGCGGCGCTGTCGGCGAGCCGGAAGTCGGCGCCGCAGTCGATGACGACGGTGCTGGGGTCGGCGTCGCCCAACTGGGCGGCGATCGCCCCCGACTCCCCGTGCGGGAGCGCGAGGAAGACCACATCGTGCCCCCGGAGGGTTTCGAGAGAGGTCTCGTCGAGCACCCTGTCCGCGAGGGGCACGAGGTGCGGCTGCAGGGCCCCGAGCGGCTGGCCCGCGTTGGACGCCCCGGTGAGGGCGCCGATCTCGACGTCGGGGTGGCCGAGGAGCAGGCGCAGGAGCTCACCTCCGGCGTACCCACTGGCTCCGGCGACGGCGATCCTGGTCGACATGTGCATGACTATACATTGCCGTGCATGAGCATGTGACTCGTTTCCCGCGTGTCGGGCCTCACCCGACGGTCCCGACGCTGGCGCGGCTCCCCTCCGATGGGCGACCGGCGGCGCCTGTCGGAGCCGGCGGTCGCCCTTTCGGCGCAATTGCGCGGTTTGGACGACTCCGGCGTGGCTCGGGCTGCCCTTGCGGCGCAATTGCGACGCTTGGGCGCTGGCGGCGCGGCCCGGCGGCGAGGCGGTCGCCCCGCACCTCCGCGGGCCGCCCGTGCCCCGGCGACCACCTGACCGGCCACGGACCCGTCAGGCCCGCTGGACGGCTCCGATCCGTTCGGCGGCGAGCGCGACGGCTGCGTCGCGGGCGGCCGCGGTCTCCTCCTCGGTCAGCGTCCGGTCGGGGGCGCGGAACCGCAGCGCGAAGGCCAGCGACTTGTGGCCGTCGGTCACCTGGTCGCCGGTGTAGACGTCGAAGAGCCGGATCGACTCCAGGAGCTCACCGGCGCCCTCGCGCAGCGCCGCCTCGACCTCGGCCGCGGCCACCGTGTCGGCGACGACGAGCGCGACGTCCTCCTTGGCGAGCGGGTAGGTCGAGAAGTCGGGCCCGGGCGTGACGTCGCGGGCGTGCCGCATCAGCAGGTCGAGGTCGATCTCGACCGCCGCGCTGCGGGCGGGGAGGCCGAACGCCTGGCAGACCTTCGGGTGCAGCTCGCCGGCGTGGCCGAGCTCGGCGTCCCCGACGACGAGCCGGGCACACCGGCCGGGGTGCCACGGCGCCCGGGTCGCGGCGGCCACCTCGACCTCGACCCCGAGCTCGGTGCCGAGGCGACGGACCAGGCCGATCGCGTCCGACCAGCCGGCGTCGCGGCCAGCGCCCCACCAGCCGGCGCGCTCGCGCTCGCCCGCGAGGACGATCGCCAGGTGCAGCGGCTGGTCGGGGATCGCGGCGAACAGCTTCTCGAGCTCGTCGTCGCTCGGGCGCCAGTCGACACCGAAGATCGGCGCGGGGCCGCGGTCGGTCGGGAAGGCCACGCTGCCGGTCTCGAACAGCGACACCGCGGTCGCGCCGCGGGCGACGTTGCGGGCGCCGGCCTTGAGCAGCCCGGGCAGCAGCGTCGTGGTGTACGACGGCTCCTCGCTGGAGAGCGGGTTCGCGAGCCGGACCGTGACGCGGCGGCTGTCGTCGGCCGGCAGGCCGAGCGCGTCGAACGCGGCGTCGCCGACGAACGGGAAGCTCACGACCTCCACGCAGCCCGCGCCCGCGAGGGTGCGTCCCACGCGGCGGCGCAGTCGCTGCTCACGGGTCAGGCCGCGGCCGGCGGCCTCGCGCGGCAGGACCGACGGCACCTGGTCGTAGCCGACGATCCGGGCGACCTCCTCGACCAGGTCGAAGGGGTCGGTCAGGTCGGGGCGCCACGGCGGCGGGACGTAGCCGGCGTCGGTGACCGAGCAGCCGACCGCCAGCAGGTTGGCCTCGGCGGTCTCGGCGGGGATGTCGATGCCGGTGATGCGCGCCGGCAGGTCCAGCGGCATCGCGACGGCCGCCGGCAGGGGGCTCTCCCCCACGACCGTGACGCCGGGGTCGGCCTCGCCACCGCCGTACGTCGTCAGCAGCTCGACCACGCGGTCGGCGGCTGCGGGAGTGATCGTCGGGTCGACACCGCGCTCGTTGCGCTTGCCGGCCTCCGAGCTGATCTTGTGGCGCTTGCCGGTGCGGAACATCGAGGTCGCGTCCCAGTGGGCCGCCTCGACCAGGATGTCGGTGGTGGTCTCCGACATCTCAGTGGTCTCGCCGCCCATGACGCCGCCGAGGCCGATGATTCCGGAGTCGTCGGTGACCACGAGGTCCTCGGGCGAGAGTGCCCGGTCGGTGCCGTCGAGCGTCGTGAGGCGCTCGCCCGCGCGGGCGCGGCGCACCCGGATCGTGCCCTGGAGCTTGTCGGCGTCGTAGCCGTGGATCGGCCGGCCGGTCTCGAGCATCACGTAGTTGGTGACGTCGACGGCCAGCGAGATCGGACGCATGCCGGACTGGGTGAGGCGGCGCGCCATCCAGTCCGGGGTGGCCGCGGTGGGGTCGAAGCCGGTGACCTGGCGGGCCACGAACACGGGGCAGCCGGCCGGGTCGTCGATCTCGACCGGGTAGCCGGCGTCGTTCGGCTCGGGGACGGCGCGCTCCGCCGGGTCGCGGTACGGCGCGTCGTAGGCCAGCGCCGCCTCCCGGGCGACGCCGCGCAGCGAGAGCGCGTAGGCGCGGTCGGGGTTGATCTCGAACTCGATGACCTCCTCGCGGAGGCCGAGCACGTCGAAGGCGTCGTCGCCGGGCTCGCCGGCGTCGGCGGGCAGCACGATGATGCCGTCGTGGTCCTCGCCGAGGCCGAGCTCGCGGGCCGAGCAGATCATGCCCGCGGAGACGTGGCCGTAGGTCTTGCGCGCGGAGATCGCGAAGTTCCCGGGCAACACGCCGCCCGGGAGGATCACGACGACCAGGTCGCCCGGCGCGAAGTTGTGGGCGCCGCAGACGATGCCCTGGGGCTCGCCGGTGCCGTTGGCGTCGCCGACGTCGACGGTGCACCAGTTGATGGTCTTGCCGTTCTTCTGCGGCTCGGGCTCCATCGTGAGCACGCGGCCGACGACCAGCGGGCCGGTGATGTCCGCGCCGGCGCGCTCGATGGCCTCGAGCTTGAGCCCGAGCGCGGTCAGCCGCTGGGCGAGGTCCTCGGTGGTCGTGCCGTCCGGCAGGTCGACGTACTCACGGATCCAGGAGACAGGGGTCTTCACAGGTCACTTCCGAATGCGGTGGTGAAGCGGATGTCGCCCTCGAAGAGCTCGCGCAGGTCCTCGATGCCCTGGCGGAACATCAGGGTCCGGTCGATGCCCATGCCGAACGCGAAGCCGGTGTAGCGCTGGGCGTCGACGCCGCACGCGGTGAGGACGCGCGGGTTCACGACGCCGCAGCCGCCCCACTCGATCCAGCCCTCGCCGCGGCAGGTGCGGCAGGTCGCGCCGTCGAGCACGCCGGCGCCCCGGCATACGAAGCAGACCAGGTCGACCTCGGCGCTGGGCTCGGTGAACGGGAAGTACGACGGGCGGAAGCGCGTGCTGATGCCCTCGCCGAACATCTGGGCGGCGAAGTGGTCGAGCGTGCCCTTCAGGTGCGCCATCGTGATGCCCTCGTCGATGGCCAGGCCCTCGACCTGGTGGAACATCGGGCTGTGCGTGGCGTCGTACTCGTCGGTGCGGAACACGCGGCCCGGGCAGACGACGTAGATCGGCGGCGTGCGGGTGAGCATGGTGCGCGCCTGGACCGGGCTCGTGTGCGTCCGCAGCACGAGGTGGTCCTCGGGCGGGTCGGTCCAGAAGGTGTCCTGCATGGTGCGGGCGGGGTGGTCCGGACCCAGGTTGAGCGCGTCGAAGTTGAGCCACTCGGCCTCGATGACCGGACCCTCGGCGACCTCCCAGCCCATCGCGACGAAGATGTCGGCGATCAGCTCGGAGCCGGTCGTCAGCGGGTGCCGGGCACCGGTGGGCACGCGGTCGGTCGGGAGCGTGACGTCGACGGTCTCCTCGACGAGCATGCGCTCCTCGTGCTCGGCCTCCAGCACCTCCTGGCGCGCGGCGAGCGCCTGGTTGACCGCGCCGCGGGCCTGGCCGATGCGCTGGCCGGCCTCCTTGCGGGCCTGGGGCGGCAGCGCGCCGATCTCGCGGTTCGCGAGCGCCAGCGGCGAGCGGTCGCCGGCGTGCTCGAGGCGGACCTGCTTCAGCTCGGCGAGGTCGCCGGCGCCGGCGATCGCGGCCAGGGCAGCGTCGCGGGCGGCCGCGACCTGCTCGGCCTCGAGCGGCGTGACCTGCACGGGGTCGTAGTCGGTGTTGGGGCCTGACACGGGGACGAGTCTAGGAAGCCTGGCGGTGGCGGCGCGAACCGGTTCACCATCGTCGGCTGTGAGCAGCTCGCCCGGAGAGCCGGATCGCGCCTCCGAGCGGCTGACAACGGACCCGGAGCACCAGCTCCCGAGGGGTCGATGCCCTGGAGTACAGACCGGATCCATCACCAGCGGCGACCCGCCACGCCAGGTCGCCCGGGCCAGGGTGAGGGTCGCGGTGGGCGCTGGTGGTGCCGATGAGCTTCGTGCTGGTCGCGACGGTCAGGGCCCAGGAGGGCCGGCTGTACCACTCCCCGCCTCGAGCTCGGATGCGGGCAGCGTCACCGTCAGCCGGGCTCCCCCGCCGTCGGCGCCGCCGACCGTGACGGTCCCGCCTTGCGCGTCGACCAGGCCGTTCACCAGGTAGAGACCGAGACCGGAGCCGCCGCTGTGGCCGGACTTCCAGAACTTCGTGAAGACCCGCCTCCGCAGGTCCGGGGCGATGCCGTCGCCCTCGTCCTCGACGACCAGCTGCAACCCGGGCGCGACCGGCGCGAGCGTGAGCCGGACCGTGCCCGACCCGTGCCGGACCGCGTTCTCGACCAGGTTGGTCACGACCTGCACGAACTTGTCCGGGTCGACCGTGATCTGGGGCAGGGGCCCGGTCACCTCGACCAGGATCGGACGGCTGGTGCTCGCCCCGACCGACTCGACCACCCGGCGTACGAGCACCTCGGCGTCGACCGGGCGCGGGTGCATCTGGAGGCGGCCGGTGTCGATGCGCGCGACGTCGAGCAGCTCGGCGATCAACCGGCTGAGCCGGTCCGCGTCGGCGCTGACGGTGGTGAGCATCAGCCGCTTCTGCTCGTCGTTGAGCTTGTCCCACCGCGCGAGCAGGGCCTGCACGAAGCCCTTCACCCCGGTCAGGGGCGAGCGCAGCTCGTGCGCGACGGTGGCGACCAGGTCGGAGCGCTCGCGGTCGAGCCGGGCCCGACCGCGGCCGGAGCGGATGCTGACCGCGACCTGGTCGACCGGCTGGTCGAGTGCCGGGCGGTGCAGCCGGGCGACCACGAGAACCTCGGTGCCGTCGGGCAGCAGCCAGGACTGCTCGGGCACGGCCGTGCGTGTCGCGAGCCCCTCGTAGGGGCAGTTGGTCGAGCACCAGTCGCGGCCGTCGATGTCCCGGAGCGCGAGCACGTCGGCCAGCGGCCGGCCGACGGCGTCCTCGACGCCGAGGATCCGGGCGGCCACGGTGTTGATCGCGGTGACGGTGCCGCCGGGGCCGGCGATGACGGCGCCGTCCGCGAGTGCGTCCAGGCCGTCCACGCGGATCACCCTAGCGGCGGTGGACGCGGGCGGAGGCGTAGAGGCAGAGCGCGGCGGCGGTGGAGAGGTTGAGGCTCTCGGCGCGGCCGTGGATCGGGATGCGGACCCGGTGGTCGGCGAGGTCGGCGAGCTCGGGTGGGAGGCCCCACGCCTCGTTGCCGAACAGCCACGCGGTGGGCGCGGCGAGCAGGTCGTCGACGTGGTCGAGGTCGACCTCACCGTCGCCGTCGGCGGCCAGCACCTGCAGGCCCGCGGCCTGGAGCGTGCGTACAGCGGTGGCCGGGTCGGGCTCGAGCACGACCGGGAGGTGGAACAGGCTGCCGACGCTGGCGCGGACCGTCTTGGGGTTGTACGGGTCGACCGAGTGGCCGGCCAGCACGACGGCGTCGGCGCCGGCCGCGTCGGCGCAGCGGATGACCGTGCCGGCGTTGCCGGGGTCGCGGACGTCGGCGCAGAGGGCGACGAGCCGCGGCGCGGGCGGCACCTCGCCGTCCAGGAACCGGCAGACCGCGACCACACCCGCGGGGTTCACGCTGTCGCTGAGCGACGCGAGCGCGCGCTCGTCGACGAGGGTCCAGGCCGGGGCGGCGTCCGCCAGGTCGGCGTACTGCTCGGTCGCGGCGGGGGTCGCGAAGACCTCGACCACGCAGTCCTGTCCCGAACCCAGGACGGCCTCGAGGGCGCCCTCGACGGCCTTCGGGCCGTCGGCAAGGAAGAGCCGCCGCTCGGAGCGTTCCGAGCGGCGGCTGAGCTTCCGGCTCTCCTTGACGCGGGCGTTGCCCGCGGTCAGTGGAGTGTTCAGGCCGAGGCCTCGGCCTTGGGCGCGTTGACGTCCTCGGGCAGGGCGGCCTTGGCGGTCTCGACGAGCGCGTTGAACGCGGCGATGTCGTTGACGGCCAGGTCGGCGAGGATCTTGCGGTCGACCTCGACACCGGCCAGGCTCAGGCCCTGGATGAACCGGTTGTAGGTCAGGCCCTGCGCACGCGCGGCGGCGTTGATGCGCTGGATCCAGAGGCGACGGAAGTTGCCCTTGTTCTTGCGGCGGTCGTTGTAGCTGTAGACCAGGGAGTGGGTGACCTGCTCCTTGGCCTTGCGGTAGAGCCGCGAGCGCTGGCCGCGGTAACCGCTGGCGCGCTCGAGGACGACCCGGCGCTTCTTCTGGGCGTTCACTGCCCGCTTGACGCGTGCCACTGTCTTACTCCTTGTTGCTTGTCACAGATGGGGGTGCGGGCGAGGGTCAGAGACCCAGCATCTTCTTCGCGCGCGGGACGTCGGCCTTGGCCACCTCGACCGTGCCGGTCATCCGGCGGGTCACCTTAGAGGGCTTCTTCTCCAGGTTGTGACGCTTGCCGGCCTTCTCGCGCAGGATCTTGCCCGAGCCGGTCACGCGGAAGCGCTTGCTCGCACCGGAGTGCGTCTTGTTCTTCGGCATCTTGATATCTCTCTGTCTCGTCCTGCTGCGACCACGGCAGGGGCGACTCCCGGTCATCCCCCACCGCGTCGGTGTGGTCTCAGGCCTCGATCTCAGGGTCGAGGTTCTCGGAGCGGCGGCGCTCCTTCTTCTGGGCGACGGGCCCAGCCGCGTGCGCGGCGTCCCGCTCGGCCTGCTCGCTGGCCACGGCCGCGGCGCGCTCGGCGGCCTTGGCCTCCTTCTCGGCCTGCTGGTCGACCTTGGCGTCGGCCTTCTTCTTGTGGGGGCCGAGCACCATGATCATGTTGCGGCCGTCCTGCTTGGGGGCCGACTCGACGAAGCCCAGGTCCGTCACGTCCTCGGCGAGCCGCTGGAGCAGCCGGAAGCCCAGCTCGGGCCGGTGCTGCTCACGACCGCGGAACATGATCGTGATCTTGACCTTGTCGCCGGCGCGCAGGAACCGGACGACGTGACCCTTCTTGGTCTCGTAGTCGTGCGCGTCGATCTTCGGACGAAGCTTCATCTCCTTGATGATCACGTTCGTCTGGTTGCGACGTGCCTCACGGGCCTTCTGCGCGTTCTCGTACTTGAACTTGCCGTAGTCCATGAGCTTGCAGACGGGCGGCTTGCCCTGCGGCGCGATCTCGACGAGGTCGAGGTCCGCCTCCTGGGCCAGCTTGAGGGCCTGCTCCGTGGGGACGATGCCCACGGTCTCCCCGTTGGGTCCAACAAGCCGGACCTCGGGAACCCGGATCCGCTCGTTGATACGCAGCTCGGTGCTGATGTGTCCTCCTGGTGGCAATGTGGCCGGACTCCTGGTGCGGATCCGGCTCCCCCGAGGGCTCCGGAACGACAAAAGGCTTCCGCTGACAGAGCAAGCGGAAGCCAGTCCGACGTCTCCCCCCCACGGGGGCACGCCACCTAGGGAGGCTCTCTCGTGCACAGCGTGTGTGCACAGGCGTGCGAGCCTCTCCAAACCGGAACCCGACGACCTGTGGTGCAGGGCGGTCGATGCGGGTGGGAGGCATCGTGCTCGCCTCCGCTTGCGGATCTGCTCCGGCACGGGTGCCGGAACTGATCGGTCAACGCTAGAGACTAGCCGAAGATTCCCCGTCAGCCGAATCGTCAGCCGAATCGTCAGCCGAATCGTCAGCCGAATCGTCAGCGCGGTCCTCCGGCCGGATCCAGGCGGCCTGGTCCCCCACCCGGACGAGCGTCCAGCCGGCCGCGAGGCGTTCGAGGTCCTCCCCCTCGACCACGAACCGCACCGGTCCGGCCACGTCGACGACCAGCGCCGCCGCGCCGTCCTGGAGCGCCGAGCGGGCGGCGAGCGCGGTCGTCGCGGGCACGGGACGGCCCTCGGGGTTCCACGCCGTGAGCGTGGCCGTGCCGGTGAAGGCGAGCAGCGCCAGGCGGCCGTCGGCGCCCTGGAGGAGCACGGTCGCCATGTCGCTCGACTTGTCGTGGGCGAGCCCCTGCTCGTCGTACTCCACCTCGCCGAGGACGGCCACGACCGGTACGAGGAGCCGACTGTGCGCGAGCACGGCCAGGGCCTCGGCGTACGTCGCCCGCCCGGAGGCCCAGGCGGCGAGCACCTCGGCCAGGGCGGCCGGGGCGGAGCCGTCGTCGCCGGCGTACCCCGGGTCGGGGATGACGCGGTTCTCGCCGGGCTCGATCACGGCCCCATTGTCGCGGTGTCGTCGCACTCCCGGCCAATCGGGCGTGTGGGACTCTGGAGGGGTGGACGACGCAGCCTGGGCAGCCCTGACGCTCAGCCTCACCGTGCTGGGCGGGATCTGGACGTGGATCTCGTTCCGGCGCCGCGGGCTGGTCGCCGGCGCGCGCGCCCTCGGGTTCACGCTGCTGCCGCTCGCGACGTACCTGACCAAGACCCTGCAGATGTTCACCGAGATCGGGCAGGCGATCGGGAGCTGGGCGACCCGTCTGGTGTTCAGCCCGGTCGTGTGGGCCGGCTTCCTGCTCGGCGGCGCGGGGATCGTGCTCATCGTCGGGTCCGGCATGGTGCGCTCGCGCCGGCTCCGGACCGCGCCGGAAGGGTCCGCCCGGGAGCTCCCGCGGGGCGAGGGCGTCGGCAGCCGCCCGGCCATCGGCACCGACTCCGAGGAGGACGAGATCGAGGCCATCCTGCGCAAACGGGGCATTCGTTGAGCTCGAGCACGTCCGTGGACCGCAACCACCTGTGGTCCCGCCTGAACGACGCCGTCGCGAAGCAGGGCGTGCCGCTGCCGACCCCGGTCTTCGTGGTCGACCTCGACGCGTTCGACGCCAACGCCGACGACCTCGTGCGCCGCGCGCACGGCAAGCCGGTCCGGGTCGCGTCCAAGTCGCTGCGGGTGCCCGCGTTGATCGAGCGGGCGCTCGCCCACCCCGGCTTCGCGGGGGTCCTCGGCTTCACCCTGCGTGAGGCGCTGTGGCTGCACGAGCAGCGGATCTGCGACGACATCGTGATCGCCTACCCGACCGTCGACCGCGGGGCGCTCGCCGACCTGCTCGCCTCACCCGAGGCAGCGGCGGCGATCACGCTCATGGTCGACTCGGTCGCCCATCTCGACGTCGTCGACTCCGTGCGGTTCGGGCCCGACGTCGAGGTCCGCGTCGCCGTCGACGTCGACGCTGGCCTCCAGGTCGGCGGCAGGCACGTCGGCCCGAAGCGCTCGCCCCTGCTCGACACCGGCGACGTGCTCGCGCTCGCGCGGGAGATCGACCGTCGCCCGGGTTTCCGGCTGGTCGGCGCGATGACCTACGAGGGCCAGGTCGCCGGCCTCCAGGACGCGGTCCCGACCGCGCGGGCGAGGTCCGCCATCCTGCGCCGGGTCAAGGCGCTGTCGGTGACCCAGCTGCGGGTGCGCCGCCGGCAGGTCGCCGCTGCGCTGGCGACCGTGGCCGAGCTCGAGTTCTGGAACGGCGGCGGCTCGGGCTCGGTCGAGTCGACCGCCTCGGACCCGGTGGTCACCGAGGTCGCCGCCGGGTCGGGGCTGCTCGTGCCGACGCTGTTCGACCACTACCGCTCCTTCGACCCGCGACCGGCGTCGTACTTCGGCCTGCCGGTCACGCGGAAGCCGACGCCGGAGATGGCGACCGTGCACGGTGGCGGGCTGGTGGCCTCCGGCCCCATCGGTCCCGACCGGCTCCCGACGCCGTGGGCCCCGGTCGGCCTCCACCTCACCGGCCTGGAGGGCGCCGGCGAGGTGCAGACCCCGCTGACCGGTCCGTCGGCGGCGAAGCTCGAGATCGGCGACCTGGTGTGGTTCCGCTCCGGCAAGTCCGGCGAGGTCATCGAGCACGCGACGACCGTGCACCTGCTCGCGGGCGACGCGTTCGAGGCGTCGGTCCCGAGCTACCGCGGCTGTGGTCAGTCCTTCTGACGCCTCCCGGGTGCTCGAGCTCGCGGGCTCGCGGCCCCCGACGCTCGGCACCGGACGACTGATCTGTGTCGACGGGCCGTCGGGATCGGGCAAGACCACGCTGGCCGAGGCGCTGGAGGCGCCCGTGGTGCACATGGACGAGCTGATCGAGGGCTGGTCGGGGCTCCGCACCGTCGACGCCCAGCTGGAGGGGCTGCTGCGCCCGCTCGCGGCCGGCGAGCCGGGTCGCTACCGTCGCTACGACTGGCACGCCGGGGCGTACGCCGAGGTGGTGACCGTGGCGCCCGCACCGCTGCTGGTGCTCGAGGGCGTGGGCGCGGGGTCGCTCGTCGTCGCCGACCTGATGACCACGCTGGTCTGGATCGAGGCGCCGCTGGACGTGCGGATGGCGCGCGGGATCGAGCGGGACGGCGAGGCGTTCGCGCCGCACTGGGAGGCATGGGCGGCCGAGGAGGTCGAGCACTTCGCCCGGCACGGGACGCGCGAGCGGGCGGACCTCCTGCTGCGGTCCTAGGGTTCGGCCCGCGATCCGGATCGCGCCCTTAGGGTGCTCCCATGCTTCCCCCGTCCGGCGACCAGTTCGAGATCAGCGCAGGTGGCTACCGCGCCGTCGTCACCGAGAGCGGGGGCGCCCTGCGGGTGCTCGAGCACGACGGCGTACCGCTGGTGGACGGGTTCGCCGAGGACGAGATGGCGCCGGGCGGGCGCGGCCAGTTGCTGGTGCCGTGGCGGCCCAACCGGATCCGCGACGGCGCCTACTCCTTCGACGGCCGCGACCTCCAGCTGCCGCTGACCGAGCCGTCGCTGCACAACGCCTCGCACGGCCTCGCCCGGTGGGCGGCCTGGTCGCTGGAGGAGCACACGGCCGCCTCGGTGGCGCTGACCTACCGGCTGATGGCGCAGACCGGCTACCCGTGGACGCTCGACCTGCGGGTCGTCTACGACCTCTCGGCCGACGGCCTGACCGTCACGCAGTCGGCGACGAACCTGGCCGGCTCCCCCGCGCCGTACGCGAGCGGGGCGCATCCGTACCTCTCCGTCGGCGCCGGTACGGTCGACGGGTGGGAGCTCACGCTGCCCGCGTCGACGCGGTCGCTGGTCGATGAGCGGCTGCTGCCGATGGGCCGGGAGTCGGTGGAGGGCACGGACTTCGACTTCCGGATCGCCCGGCCGGTCAGGTCGGTGGGCTTCAACGACGCGTTCACCGACCTGGTCCGGGACGACGACGGCGTCGCGACCGTGCTGCTGAGCTCGCCGGAGGACGGCCGCTCGGTCGCGCTGTGGGTCGACGAGCACCACGGCTGGCTCCAGGTGTTCAGCGCCGACGACGTGCCCGGGACCGCCCGGCGGTCGCTGGCGGTGGAGCCGATGACCGCGCAGGCCGACGCGTTCCGCTCCGGCGAGGACCTGGTCGCGATCGCGCCGGGCGACGACTTCGCCGCCTCCTGGGGCATCCGCGTGGCGGGCTAGGGCGTGTCTCCTAAGTTGCGAGCCAGATGGTGATGGCGCGTAGTACGACGGCACCTCGGTAGGTCGTGGCGAGCTTGTCGTAGCGGGTGGCGATGCCTCGCCATTGCTTGTGGTCGTTGAAGGATCGCTCGATCACGTTGCGGCCCTTGTACGCCTCCGCGTCGAGTGCCGGCGGCCTGCCGCCGGCCGAGCCGCGTCGCTTGCGATGCGCGATCTGGTCTGAGGGCTGCGGGATCACGGCCTTGATCCCACGGCTGCGTAGCGCGGCGCGGTTTCCCCGCGAGGAGTAGGCCTTGTCCCCGATGACCGCGGCCGGGCGAGTGCGCGGTCGACCGCGACCGATCCGGTCCACGGCGAGCTGGGCCAGCAGCGGCTGCAGCATCGTGGAGTCGCCGGCCTGACCGGCGGTGAGAGCGATGGCGAGCGGGCGGCCGTGGCCATCAACGAGCTGGTGGATCTTGGTCGACAACCCTCCGCGGGAGCGTCCGATCGCATGGTCGAGCGGCTCGACCCCCGGAACCAGATTCTTGTAGTTCGACTCAGCCCCCTGTGCGGGCCGCGGCTCGCGCGGCACGTGCCGCCCGAGAGTCACCGACCGGCTGCTCGACACGCCGCGCGTTGGTGGCGTGCTGGTGAGCGCGGTTGATCGTGGAATCCACGCTGACCATCCAGTCGATCTCGCCCGCCGCATCGGCCTCGGCCAACAGGCGAGCGTGGATCTTGTCCCACGTGCCGTCGGTCGAGAACCGGTGGTGTCGCTTCCAGATCGTCTGCCACGGACCGAACGAGGCCGGCAGATCACGCCACGCGATCCCCGTGCGGAAGCGGTAGATCACGCCCTCGACCACCTGGCGGTGGTCACGAAACGGCCGCGACTTCACCCCATCCGAAGACGGCATCAACGACGCGATCCGCTCCCACTGAGCATCGCTAAGGACCCGTTCACGAGACATGCACTCACCAAATCAGCTAATCACCGCTGAACTAGGGAGACACGCCCTAGTCCCCCCGGGACCGCCGCGCGGTCCGGTAGGCGGGCTCGCGCAGGCGGGTGACCCAGGAGTACTGGCGCAGGCCCGGCACCTGGTTCAGGACCGGGTCGAAGTCGATGCGGGCGTCGCTGGGCCGGCCGAGGTAGAGCGTGCCGAACTCGTGCCACGGCCGCGCCGGGTGGGACCACGACAGGCGGTACTCGTCCGGGCCGACGCTGTCGGCGCCCAGCACGATCGGCCCGCTGTCCCCGGCGTACGGCAGCAGCGTCGTCAGCGGTCTTCCGTCGGGCTGCCGGCTCGCGGTCAGGACGTGCCGGGTGACGCGGCCGGCGCCCGTGCTCGCGAGGAGCACGTCGGCGGGGCCGTTCTCGCCGTGCACGCGCAGCGCCAGCCCGTGGATGTCCGGGAGCCGGTCGGGCAGGCCGATCGCCCGGGAGAGCCGGACCTCGACCGGGTCCTCCCCCGGCTCGTCGAGCCACGCGACGCCGCTGCGGGGGCCGCGCCCGTGCCGCTCGAGCCGGCCGACCCGGACCTCCCCGTCGGGGTGCAGCGGCTTGGCGGCCGGCCGCAGCGCCGCGAGGGCTCCCGCGGCGGTGGCCAGGACACGTCCGCCGGCGCCGGCGACCACGGTGAGTGCGCTCATGGGTCCCGGGTACCCGGTGCGGTCCCGGTCGAACGTCGGGGTGGTGGCGTGGTGGGCTGGGGTGGGTCGCCGCCGATTCATCAGCTGATTCATCAGCCGATTCATCACGGTAGGTGGGCGAATCGTCACTCCCCTGCCTGGGCATGGCGAGGGGAGTGCGGACTCACCTGCCTACCGTGATGAATCGGCACGGGCGGCGACGAGCCACAGCGGAGCCTCAGGCCGACCGGGCCGCCACGACCGCACGCAGCTCGCGCGCGGACTGCTTGGCCCGCGAGCCGTCGGAGCCCTGGATGCCCATGGCGGCCACGGTCGAGCCGTCGGCGAGGTCGAGGGTGACCCAGGGGGCGCCCGGCGGCAGGTGCACCCCGACCACCTGGGCGTAGTCGTACTTCCGCCTGCGGTATCCGTTGACCACGACCAGCCGCTCGGGCTCGGCGACCACACGGGAGCGCATGAGCGCGAACCCGAGCAAGGCGCCGACCAGGGCGATCGCGAGGACCGTGCCGCGCTGGAGCCAGCCGAACCGGGCCTGGGTCTCCGCGTCGAAGCCCAGCCAGGTCACGACGACGATCAGCGCCAGGCCCAGGCCGAGCACCGTCCCGGCCATGCGGACGCCGAACGGGCGCCACGTGTGCGGGAGCGTCACGGGATCAGAGGCGGCAGGCATGGATGTCCGTCACCAGGATGCCGCGGGCGCCGATGTCGAAGAGCTCGTCCATCAGCCGCTGGGCGCCGGCGCGCGGCACCATCGCGCGCACCGCCGACCAGCCCTCGCGATGGAGCGGGGCCACGGTCGGGCTCTCGATGCCCGGCGTGAGGCGGACGGCGTCGGCCACGCGGTCGGTCGGGATGTCGTAGTCCATCATCACGTAGCTGCGCGCCACGAGGACGCCCTCGAGGCGACGCTTGAAGACCTCGAAGCCGTCCGGGACCGCGCCGCTGCGGGTGACCAGCACCGCCTCGGAGTCGAGGATCGTCTCGCCGAAGGTCTCCAGCCCGGCCTGGCGCAGCGTGCCGCCCGTCTCGACGACGTCGGCGATCACATCGGCGACGCCGAGCTGGATGCTCGTCTCGACCGCGCCGTCGAGGCGGGTGACGGTCGCGTCGATGCCGCGCTCCTCGAGGAAGGCCCGGACCACGCCGACGTAGGACGTCGCGATGCGGAGCCCCGTGAGCTGCGACAGGTCGGTGTAGACGCCGCTGGGACCGGCGAAGCGGAACCGGCTGCGGCCGAAGCCGAGGCCCATCACCTCGTCGGCCTTGGCGCCGGAGTCGGTGAGCAGGTCGCGGCCGGTGATGCCGACGTCGAGGGTGCCCTCGCCGACGTACAGCGCGATGTCGCGCGGGCGCAGGTAGAAGAACTCGACGCCGTTCTCGGTGTCGATCAGCGTGAGCTGCTTGGAGTCCTCGCGCTGCCGGTAGCCGGCCTCGCGGAGGATCTCGGAGGCCGAGAGGGAGAGCGAGCCCTTGTTCGGGACCGCGATGCGGAGCAGTGCCATCTGGTGCTTCCTAGAGGTGGGCGTAGACGTCGTCGAGCTCGATGCCGCTGGCCAGCATGAGGACCTGGGCGTGGTAGAGCAGCTGGCTGATCTCCTCGGCCGTCCGCTCCGGGCCCTCGTGCACGGCGGCCATCCAGGACTCGGCGGCCTCCTCGACCAGCTTCTTCCCGGTGGCATGGACGCCGGCGTCGAGCTGGCGCACGGTGCCGGATCCCTCGGGACGGGACCGCGCCTTCTCGCTCAGCTCGGCCCAGAGCTCGTCGAACGTCTTCACGGCCTCAACCCTACGGCGTACGGCTCCGCAGCTTCGCCAGGGTCCGGGCGGTGAGCAGCGCGGCGGACGTCGCCTCGTAGCCCTTGTCCTCCTTGGACCCCTCGAGTCCGGCGCGGTCGAGGGCCTGCGCGTCGTCGTCGCAGGTGAGCACCCCGAAGCCGACCGCGACCGTGTGGTCGAGGGCGACCCGGGTCAGGCCGTCGGTGGCGGCGTTGCAGACGTACTCGAAGTGCGGGGTGCCGCCGCGGACCACGACGCCGAGGGCGACGACGGCGTCGTACCCCTGCGCGGCGAGCGCGGCCGCGACGACCGGCAGCTCGAAGGTGCCGGGGACCCGGACGGTCTCGGCGGTCGCGTTGAAGGCGGCCAGCGCGCGCTGGGTGCCGGCGAGCAGTCCGTCCATGACCGGGGTGTGCCAGCTGGCCGCGACCACCGCGACCTTGAGGCCGCTGGCGTCGAAGGTCTCGGCGTCGGGTGCTCCGTGTCCGGCCATGTCAGGCTCCGTTCTGGGTGAGATCGTCGTTCAGGTGGGGCAGGTCGTGCCCCATCCGGTCCCGCTTGGTCAGCAGGTACGCGATGTTGTGGTCGTTGGGGTGCGGCGTCAGCGGGACCCGGGTGGCGACGTGCACGCCGAAGTCCTCGAGGTTGTCGACCTTGTCGGGGTTGTTGGTCATCAGCCGGACGCTGGTCACGCCGAGGTCGCGCAGGACCTGGGTGGCGGTGCCGTAGTGCCGCGCGTCGGCGGGCAGGCCGAGGTCCAGGTTGGCGTCGACGGTGTCCCGGCCACCGTCCTGGAGCTGGTAGGCCTGGAGCTTCGCGACCAGGCCGATGCCGCGGCCCTCGTGACCGCGGAGGTAGACCACCACGCCGCGGCCCTCCTCGACCACGCGCGCGAGTGCCTCGTCGAGCTGCGGACCGCAGTCGCAACGGTGGCTGCCGAAGACGTCGCCGGTCAGGCACTCGGAGTGCACGCGGGTGAGGACCGGGTCCGGGCCGGACACGTCGCCGTAGACGAGCGCGATGTGCTCGGAGTCGTCGACCGTGATGCGATAGCCGTACGCCGTGAAGTCGCCGTGCTTCGTGGGCAGCCGGGTCTCGGCGACCCGCTCGACGAGGGTCTCGTGGCGGCGGCGGTAGCGAACCAGGTCGTCGATGGAGATCATCGCGAGCCCGTGCTCGTCGGCGAACTCCCGCAGCTCGGGCGCCCGCTTCATCGTGCCGTCGTCGTTGACGACCTCGACCAGCACGCCGGCCGGGGTCAGGCCCGCGAGCTTGGCCAGGTCGACGGCCGCCTCGGTGTGGCCGCGGCGGACCAGCACTCCGCCCTCGCGGTAGCGCAGGGGGAAGACGTGCCCGGGCCGGGTGATCTCCCACGGCTCGGTGGCGGAGTCGGCCAGGACCCGGGCGGTGTGCGCGCGGTCGGCGGCCGAGATGCCGGTGCTGACCCCGTCGCGGGCGTCGACCGAGATCGTGTACGCCGTGCGCAGCTTGTCCTTGTTGTGCGGGGTCATCAGCGGGATCTCGAGCCGGTCGAGCATGTCGGCGGGCATCGGGACGCAGATCACGCCGCTGCTGTGCCGGATCGTGAACGCCATCAGCTCGGGCGTCGCCTTGCTGGCGGCGAAGATGATGTCGCCCTCGTTCTCGCGGGTCTCGTCGTCGACCACGACGACCGCCTTGCCCGCGGCGATGTCGGCGATCGCGCGCTCGACCGTGTCGAGGCGGATCGAGTCCTGCACGCTCATGCGCGTACTCGCTTCGCTCCGTGCGCGCATGAGGCACATGGCACGCAGTGTTGGATGATTCGCTCGCTTCGCTCGCTCATGCTGCTGCTCCTTCGTGCGCCGCCGGGGCGGACATGGCCGTGCGGCGCTCGACGCGCCACCAGGTGAGGAATCCGACGACGCAGAAGCCGCCGTAGAACAGGTACATCGCGGCCGTCGGGTGGTAACCGGCCTGGATCAGCGTGCCGTGCAGGAGCCAGTCGAGCATCAGGCGCTCCCCTCCCGGTAGGCCAAGAGCTTCTCCACGTGCTTGGCGATGACGTCGACCTCGAGGTTGACCCGCTCCCCCGGCTGCCGGGAGCCGAGCGTGGTGCGGGCCAGGGTCTCGGGGATCAGGCTGACCATGAACGACTCGTCCCGGGCCTCGACGACGGTGAGGCTGACGCCGTCCACGGTGATCGAGCCCTTGTCGACGAGGTAGCGGGTGAGCCCGGCCGGCAGCGCGATCTCGACGACCTCCCAGTGCTCGCTGGGGATCCGGCTCACGACGGTGCCGACGCCGTCGACGTGGCCCTGGACGATGTGACCGCCGAGCCGGGTGTGGGCCGTGACCGCGCGCTCCAGGTTGACGGTGTCACCGGCCTGCACGCCGTACAGGCTGGTCTTGTCGAGCGTCTCCTGCATGACGTCCGCGGTCCAGGTGTCGGCGGTGCGCTCGGCGACCGTGAGGCAGCAGCCGTTGACGGCGATCGAGTCACCGAGGCCGGCGTCCTCGAGCACGGTGGCCGCGCGGACGGTGAGCCGGATGGCGTCGCCCTGGTCCTCGACCGCCGCGACGGTGCCGAGCTCCTCGACGATTCCGGTGAACATGGTCAGTTGCCTCGTTTCGGGGTGTCGGGGGCGAGGGTGAGGCGCACGTTGTGCTCTTCGTCGTGTTCCGGGTCGTCGAGGAGGGTGACGTCGACGACGCGGGGACGGAGCGCCTCGGAGATCGTGGTGATGCCGAGGTCGGCGACGGCGCTGCGGCCGGCGCCGAGCAGCATGGGAGCGACGTAGGCGACGATCTGGTCGACCAGGCCGGCCCGGAGGTACGCCGCCGCCAGGGTCGGGCCGCCCTCGAGGAAGACGTGACGGCGACCGAGCGCGAACAGCTGCTCCAGGGCGGCCTGCGGGTCGCGGGTGCGCAGGTGGACGGTCTCCGCGTCCTCGTTGAGGACGCGCCGGCCGGGGTCGAGGTCGCGCTCCCCCATCACCGCGCGCAGCGGCTGGTGCGCGAGCGGCTGGTCGTGGTCGTCGCGGACGGTCAGCAGCGGATCGTCGACGGCCACCGTGTTCGTGCCGACGAGCATCACGTCGCAGGTCGCGCGGAGCCGGTGGGTGTCGCGCCGGGCGGCCGGCGAGCTCACCCAGCGGCTGGTCCCGTCGGCGGCGGCGCTGCGACCGTCGAGCGTGGTGGCGAACTTCCACGTGACGAACGGGCGTCCGTGCTCGAGGCCGAAGGTCCAGAACCGGTTCAGGAGCCCCGACTCGTCCGCGAGGAGGCCGGACTCGACGTCGACGCCCGCTGCGCGGAGGGTGCCGGCGCCGCCGGCGGCCTCCGGGTTGGGGTCGGGCTGGGCGTACACCACGCGGCGGACGCCGGCCGCGACCAGTGCCTCCGCGCACGGGCCGGTGCGGCCGTGGTGGTTGCACGGCTCGAGCGTGACGACGGCGGTGGTGCCGCGGGCCTGCTCTCCGGCCTGCGCGAGGGCGTCGGCCTCGGCGTGCGGCGTACCGGCGCCGCGGTGGAAGCCCTCGGCCACGATGGCGCCGGCGTCGTCGAGGAGGACGCAGCCGACGCGCGGGTTCGGGCCCAGCGGGACGCCCGGGGTCGCCGCGAGCACGAGGGCGCGCCGCATCGCGGCCTGCTCGGCCGGTGTGCTGCTCCCCGTGGTCCCGGTGGTCCCCGTGGTCACTGTCGCTGGCCCCTCGTGTCCGGTCGCGGACTCCGGGGCTGGACGGTGCGTTCACGTACGGGGTACGTGACGTCACCTGCGTGCGCTTCCCATCCGGACTTTGACCGTCGGTCCAGGAGTTCCACCTGGTCAACCGGTCACTGGCGGTGACCGGGTCGCGGACTTCCGAGCGAAGCGAGGAAGCTTCGAACGGTTCACCGCCGGTTCGGAGTTACACCGACCCCAGAGCACGCGAGTTCTACAACTCGTCGGGTCGAGTCTGCCACAGACGTCCCGACCCGGGTCGCGTGAGTCCGGTCACGGAGACGTGTCGGAGGCTCAGCTCAGGTCGTCGTTCAGGTCGTCGCGGCCTGGGCGCGAGCGCGCAGCTCGGCCACCATGCGGTCCGGGTCGTCGGCGGAGTAGACCGCCGAGCCGGCCACGAACACGTCGGCACCGGCCTCCGCGCAGCGCTCGATGGTCTCCAGGCTCACGCCGCCGTCGACCTGGAGCCACGTCTCGACGCCGTGCTTGTCCATCAGCTCGCGGGCGCGGCGGATCTTGGGCAGGCACAGGTCGAGGAACTTCTGTCCGCCGAAGCCGGGCTCGACCGTCATCACCAGCACCATGTCGAGCTCGGGCAGGAGGTCCTCGTAGGGGTCGATCGGCGTCGCGGGCTTGAGCGCCATCGAAGCCCGGGCGCCGTGAGCACGGATCTCGCGGGCCAGCCGGACCGGCGCCTTCGCGGCCTCGACGTGGAAGGTCACCGAGCCGCAGCCCGCCTCGACGTACGCGAGCGCGTTGCGGTCGGCGTCCTCGATCATCAGGTGGGCGTCGAGCGGCACGTCGGTGCTCCGTGCGAGCGCCTCGACCATCGTCGGGCCGAAGGTGAGGTTCGGGACGAAGTGGTTGTCCATGACGTCGACGTGCACCCAGTCCGCGCTGCCGATCCGCGCGACCTCCTCGCCGAGGCGCGCGAAGTCGGCGTTGAGGATGCTCGGGGTGATCTGGATGTGGCCCACGGACGGTCAGTCTAGGGGTGCGAGGAGGCCGTCCTCGACGAGTTCGAGGGACAGTGTGCGATAGCCCACCTCATCGAACAGCACGGTCAGCCGGTCCTCCTCGACATCGGTCACGACGCCGGTGCCGAACTCCTCGTGGCGCACCTTGTCCTGCACGGCGTACGGCGCGTACGCGCGGTCGACCGGGTCGGGCGCGGCGCCCGCCCGGCAGGTGTCGCACACGCCGCAGCGGTGCTCGAGCCGCTCCCCGAAGTAGCCGACGAGGAACTCCGCGCGGCAGCGGTCGGTCTCGGCGTAGGCCCGGACCATCTCCACCCGCGAGCGCTCCAGCATGCGGTGGGACTCGGCGAGCTCGAGGACGCCGTCGACCGGCTCGGCGTCCGGGCGGGACTGGCGCACCAGCTCGAGCAGGTTGAGCATGCGCCCGGTCTTGCGCGGGCCCATGCCGGTCGCGTCGGCGACCGCGCGGGGCTCGGTGCCGGCCTCCTCGGTGGCGGCGACGACGGCCTGCACGTCCTTTCGCTTCGGCACGCCGGCGCTGAAGAACCGGCCGAGGCCGAGGTCCTCGGGCCGGTAGTGCAGCGTGCAGGTCGCCGGCTCGCCGTCGCGGCCGGCCCGGCCGACCTCCTGGTAGTAGGTGTCGAGGGACTCCGGAGCCTGGGCGTGCAGCACCCAGCGGATGTCGGGCTTGTCGATGCCCATGCCGAACGCCGAGGTCGCGACCACGACGTCCTGCTCCCCCGTCATGAACGCCTCGTGCGCCTGCGCGCGGCGTCGGTGGCCGAGTCCGGCGTGGTAGACGGTCGCCCGGCGTCCGCGCTCGACGAGCTCGGCGGCGTACTCCTCGGCCGCGGGGCGGGTGCGGCAGTAGACGATGCCGGAGCACTCGCCGGCGACGGCGGCGTCGAGCACGGCCGAGCGTTGGTCGGCGGCGTCGACGTGGCGGACCACCCGGGGCCGGCCGACCCCCTCGAGCAGGTCGCCGAGCCGGAAGTAGTCGGGCCGGAAGTCGTGCCCCCAGGCCGACACGCAGTGCGCCTCGTCGACCGCGACCAGGCTCGGCCTCAGCTCCGCGACGCGGTCGCGGACCTCGGGGTTGGCGAGCTGCTCGGGTGCGAGGAAGAGGAACTCCAGGCTCCCGGCGGCCGCGGCCTCGAGGACCTCGCGCCGCGCGGACTCGGACTCCGCCGAGCTGATCCGGCCCGCGCGGACGCCGGCGCCGGAGGACTCGATGCTCTCGATCTGGTCCTGTTGGAGCGCGAGCAGCGGCGAGACCACGAGCGTCGGGCCGTCGATGAGCAGCCCGGCGAGCTGGTAGACCAGCGACTTCCCCGAGCCGGTCGGCGCGATCAGCAGCACGTCGTGACCGTCGAGGAGGGCGGCGGTCGCCTCCGCCTGTCCGGGCAGCAGGGACTCGTGCCCGAAGGCCTCCCGGGCGCGGTCGCGGACGGTGCGGACGAGGTCGGCGCGGCTGGTCACGTCGCGGAGTTCCCCGCGACGGGCCAGCTCAGGCCCGCCCGAGGGGGTGAACGGCCGGGCCCGTCCGCCGTCGAGCGGTCCGCTGCTCAGTCCTCGGGGTCGGCAGGGGGCTCCGCGCCGGCGCGCTCGTCCCGCTCGGCCCACTCCAGCAGCGGGCTGATGTCGAAGACGTGGTCGTCGATGTCGGCGTGCAGGTCGCCGAGCTCGGCGAAGCGCTGCGGCACCGTGAAGATCGTGAAGTCGCGGGGGTCGACGTCGTCGACCTCGTCCCAGCGGATCGGCGTGGAGACGCGGGCGTCGGGCAGGCCGCGGACGGAGTACGCCGCCGCGATGGTGTGGTCGCGGGCGTTCTGGTTGTAGTCCACGAACAGGTGGTGCGGGTCGCGGTCCTTGGTCCACCACGTCGTCGTCACGTCGTCGGGCGCCCGGCGCTCGACCTCGCGGGCGAAGGCCAGGGCCGCTCGGCGTACGTCCTTGAAGCCGTGCTCGGGCTTGATCCGGACGTAGACGTGCATGCCCTTGCTGCCGCTGGTCTTGGGGAAGCCGACCGCGCCGAGCTCGTCGAGCACCTCGTGGGCGACGTGGGCGGCCCGGCGGACGGTCTCGTAGTCGGTCAGCGGGCCGGGGTCGAGGTCGATGCGCCACTCGTCGGGCTTCTCGGTGTCCTCGCGGCGGCTGTTCCAGGGGTGGAACTCGACGGTCGACATCTGCACCGCCCAGATGACCGAGCCGAGCTCGGTGACGCAGAGCTCGTCCGCGGTGCGGTTCCAGCGCGGGAAGGTGAGGCGCACGGTCTCCACCCACGGCGGGGCGCCGGCGGGCAGCCGCTTCTGGTGCACCTTGTCGCCGGCCAGGCCCTTCGGGAACCGGTGCAGCATGCAGGGGCGCTCGAACAGCGCGTTGACGATGCCGGGGCCGACGGCCAGGTAGTACTGGACGAGGTCCAGCTTGGTCGCACCGCTCTCCGGGAAGTAGACGCGGTCCGGGTTGGACACCCGCACGACCCGGTCGTCGACCTCGATCTCCACCGCGGGCGGCTTGGACGGCATGTCGGACACCCTAGGACGTACCTGCAACAGAATCGGGCGGTCGAGGCGTCGAAGGGGTGTGAGGACCGACGAGGCCGAGGAGTTCGCCGAGCTGGTGCGCGCGACCGGCACCCAGATGCACCGTGCGGCGCTGCTGCTGACCGGCGACCACCACCTCGCCGAGGACCTGACCCAGACTGCGTTCGCCAAGGTGTTCGCGTCGTGGAGGCGGGTGTTGCGTGCCGACAACCCGGTGGCCTACACCCGGACGACGCTGCTCAACACCTTCCTGTCGCACCGGCGGCTACGGCGTACCTCCGAGGTGCCGTCGGGCGCCGCGACCGCCGCCGAGGGCGCGGCGCCCCAGCACGACCCGACGGCCCGGATGGACCTGCTCGCGGCGCTGGCGACGCTCTCGCCGCAGGACCGGGCGGTGCTGGTGCTCCGCTACTGGGAGGACCGCAGCGTCGCGGACACCGCGCGCGACCTCGGCCTCACCGAGACCGCGGTGCGCACCCGATCCCGACGCGCGCTGGAGCGGCTCCGCCCAGTCGTCGGCGCCGACCTCACCGAGAGGACACCCTCATGACCGACCCGACGCCGTTCGGCACCGCCCTGCACGAGCGGGTGCGCGACGAGCACCCCGACCTCGACCGGCTGGTCCGCTCCTCGACCGCGGCCGGCACCCGGCTCCGTCGGCGGCGCCAGGCGGGACTCGCCCTCGCCGCGGCCGCCGGTGTGGCCGTGGTCGCCGTGGGCGTGGCCGCCCTCCAGGGCCCGGGCCGTACGACGAGCGACGGGCTGCCGATCGCCACCCAGCCGACCTCCGCGCCCGTCACGGAGCCCGACACGGCCCAGGACCGCAGCACGCCGTCCGGGCGGGAGAGCGAGCTCGAGAAGCTGTCCGCCGACGCCAGCCGGCAGGCCCAGCTGTTGGGCGCACCCGTCCGCGTCACGGCCGAGGGCTGGGAGTGCGACCAGCCCGCGGACGAGAAGTACACCTGCAGCAAGGTGGGCGCCTTCGTCGTGGTGAACTGGCGCGACGCTGCGAGCCACGACGACTACCTCGACCCGGGCAAGGCCGACGTCCTCGACGGCGTGCACACCTTCGTCAGCGACGTCCACGGCCAGCTGTTCGCGACGGTCGCGCCCGCGCAGGGGACCACGCAGGCCGAGGTGGACGAGGTCGGCGCGAGCCTGCTCTGGGTGGCGGGCTGAGCTACGCGGTCTTCCGCAGCAGCGCCATGAACATGGCGTCGGTGCCGTGGCGGTGCGGCCACAGCTGGATCGTGCCGTCGATGGGCCCGGCGCAGTCGGGGACGTCGGGCAGCAGCGGCCGGGCGTCCTCGAGCCGGACGTCGCGTCGGCCGTCGAGCACCGACCCCACCACGCCGTTGGTCTCGGCGAGCACCGGGGAGCAGGTCGCGTAGAGGACGACGCCGCCCGGGCGGACCAGGTCGAGCGCGGCGGAGACGAGGCGCCGCTGGAGCAGCACCAGGGCGAGCAGGTCGTCGGCCCGCCGGCGCCAGCGCGCCTCCGGGCGGCGGCGCAGCGCACCGAGGCCGGTGCAGGGGGCGTCGACGAGGACGCGGTCGAAGGCGTCGTGGCGGTACGGCGGCGCGGTGCCGTCGCCCGTGACGATCCCCGCGACGCCGTCGGCCCCGCGCAGCGCGCGCCCGACCAGCCCGGCGCGGTGCTCCTGGCGCTCGTTGGCGACCAGCCGGGCGCCCCGCTGGGCGGCGAGCGCGGCGAGCAGGGCCGCCTTGCCGCCGGGCCCGGCGCAGAGGTCGAGCCAGGTCTGGTCCCGCCCCTCGAGGGGCGCCGCGGCGAGCGTGGCCGCGACCAGCTGCGAGCCCTCGTCCTGGACACCGGCGCGGCCCTCGGCCACGGCCGGGACCCCGCCCGGGTCGCCACCCGGCAGGATCACGCCGTACGGCGAGTAGGGGGTGGGCTCCCCCGGCAGCTCGTCCCGGGTCGACCGCCCGGGCCGGGCGACGAGGGTGACCTTGGGCGGCTCGTTGTCGGCCGCGAGCAGTGCGAAGAGCTCGTCCGGTCCGACGGCCGAGCGCAGCTCGTCGACCACCCAGCGCGGGTGGCTGTAGGCGATCTCCGCGTAGCGGGTCGGCGCGGTGCCCGGGTCCGGGGTCACCCGGTCGACCCAGGACTCCAGGTCCTGCTGGGCGACCTTGCGGAGCACGGCGTTGGCGAAGCCGCCCGCTCCCGAGCTGCTCCGCGCCCGGACCAGGTCGACGGTGGTGCTGATCGCGGCGTGGGTCGGGACGCGCATCGAGAGGAGCTGGTGCGTGCCGAGGCGGAGCGCGTCGAGCACCTTCGCCTCGACCTTGCTCAGCGGCCGGTCGATGCAGGCGGCCAGGATGGCGTCGTACGTCCCCCGCCTGCGGATGGTCCCCGAGGCGAGCTCGGTGGCGAACCCAGCGTCACGACCCGTGAGCTGGTGCTGGCGCAGCACCGCGGGCAGCACGAGGTTGGTGTAGGCGCCGTCGACCCGGACGGCCTTGAGGACGTCGAGCGCGGCCAGGCGCACCGGGTCCACCGGCGGACGGGAGCCGGGCCGCCCCCTGCGCGGTTCAGTCATCCCACGCGGGCTTCCTCGGTTCCCGAGAAGCTGACCGCGTACTCATGCATCCGACCGTATAGAACTGCGGTTCACCCCGCACGAGAACTCACCCCGAAGCTCGCACCGGTTTCGACGCGGGCGCCGCGGGCCCAGTCGGCGGCGGGCATCTGCTTCCGCCCGTTCGGCTTGACCTCACCGAGGCGTACGGCGGTGGTGCCGGTGCCGACCAGCACCTCGGACTTCCCGACCGCGAGCTCGCCCGGGGGCAGCACCGTGTCGGTGAGCGCGACCGGGCCGAGCTTGAACCGCTCCCCCTCCCAGGTCGTCCAGGCACCGGGCGCCGGCGTGCACGCGCGGACCTGCCGGTCGACGTGGACCGCCGGGTGGCGCCAGTCGACCTCGGCGTCCGCGACCTCCACCTTGGGGGCGAACGAGACGCCCTCGGCCTGCTGCGGGCGGGCTTCGAGCGAGCCGTCCTCGATCCCGTCCATGGTGGCGACCAGCAGGCCCGCGCCGCCCTCGGCGAGCCGGGCCAGCAGCGTGCCGGCGGTGTCGTCGGGGCGGATCCGCTCGGTCATGATGCCGAACACCGGGCCGGCGTCGAGCTCCTTGACGATGCGGAACGTGGTCGCCGCGGTGACCTCGTCCCCCGCCCAGATCGAGTGCTGGACCGGGGCGGCGCCGCGCCAGTGCGGGAGCGCGGAGAAGTGCAGGTTCACCCAGCCGTGCGGCGGGATGTCGAGCGCGGACTGCGGCAGCAGGGCACCGTAGGCGACCACCGGGCAGCAGTCCGGCTCCAGCGCGCGCAGCCGCTCCTGGAACTCCGGGTCGCGCGGGTGGTCCGGCTTCAGCACGGGGATCCCGAGCTCCTCGGCGCGCTGGGCGACCGGGCTCGCGACGAGCCTGCGGCCCCGGCCGGCGGGCGCGTCCGGACGCGTCACCACGCCGACCACGTCGTGGTCGGAGGCGACCAGGGCGTCGAGCGACGGAACGGCGACCTCGGGGGTGCCGGCGAGGACGAGGCGCATCAGCGCGGGCCCTCCGTCCCCTGGCCGTCGCGAGCGGCGCATCCGCGGGATGCCTCGCCAGGCGGAGGAAGGAGGCGGGACGGAGTCCCGGCGACTGACGACAACGCAGCGAGGCGCCCGCGGGGCGGCGCGCAGCAGGTCATGGGGGCGGTGGGTCCGCGCATCAGAATGCGCGACCGAGCGTGGGGTGCGGGGAGACCTTGACCGTCGGCTGCTCCAGGCCGAACCACTCGGACTCGCGGATCGCCCTCATCGCCGCCTTGCGTGCGTCGGCGTCGAGCCGGTCGATGAACAGCACGCCGTCGAGGTGGTCGGTCTCGTGCTGGATCGCGCGGGCCAGCAGGTCGCTGCCCTCGATCACCACCGGCTCGCCGTGCACGTCGAAGCCGCGGGCGACGACCAGCCGGGCACGCTTGCAGTCGAAGCTGAGCTCCGGGATCGACAGGCAGCCCTCGGGGCCGTCCTGGATCTCCTCGCCGAGGTCGAGCGTGGGGTTCACCAGGTGGCCCACCTCACCGTCGACGTTCCAGGTGAAGACCCGCAGGCCGACGCCGATCTGCGGCGCGGCCAGGCCGGCGCCGGGCGCCTCCAGCATCGTGTCCGTGAGGTCCTCGACGAGTCGCCGCAGCTCCTTGTCGAAGTCGACGACCTCGAGAGCGGGCTTGCGGAGGATCGGGTCCCCGAACAGGCGGATCGGCTGGATGGCCACGGTCTCATCCTAGTGAGGGTCGCCTCAGCCGGGTCACAGGGTCGGCGGGTCGACCTGGATGCGGACCGCGTCGAGCTTGCGGCTCGACCGCACCCGCTGGAGCTCGCCCAGCGCGGCGGACAGGCCGGCGCCGAACTGGCGCGGCACCCGGACCACGACACGGGACTCCTCGCCTCCCGATGCGTCGAGGTCAACGGGTCCCAGCACCTCGGCGCCCTCCGGTGCCGCGAGGAGCGTGACGGCGTCGTCGACGGCGCCCGGCTCGCCGGTGATCGTGGCCAGCCGGCTCGCGGGCGGCAGGTGGGCCTCCATCCGCTGGCCGGTCTCGCGGGCGGCGTACCCGGCGGCGTCCCAGCGCACCAGCGCCTGGAGCGCCGGGTGGGCGGGGTCGCCGACGGCCACGACCCGGCCACCGGGACGGGCCAGCGCGGCGGCGTTCAGCCAGCGGCGCAGCGCCTCCTCCTCCGCGCGCAGGTCGACGCGCGAGAGCAGCAGCCAGGTGTCGAGCAGCACGACGGCGGCGTACCCGCCCACGGCCACGGGCTCGGCCCCCGGCGTGGCCACCACGACGTGCGGCTCGGCGCCGGTGGTGGCGAGCACCCGCTCCCCGGAGCTCTGGCGGACGGTGACGCCGGGGAACGCGCGGCCGAGCTCCTCGGCCGTGCGCGCGTCGCCGAGCACCGGGGCCCGCAGCCCCCGATGGCCGCACTCCGCGCAGGCCCAGTCCTCGGCGACCGTGCCGCACCAGCGGCAGGCCGGCGGCGTCGTCGGTCCGGTGAGCGCCAGTGGGCCCTGGCAGGCCGCGCAGCGGGCGGGGGTGCGGCAGCGCTCGCAGGCCAGCGAGGTGACGTAGCCCAGCCGCGGGGTCTGCACCAGCACGGGGCCGGCGGCCAGCGCGTCGCGGACGGCCTGGTGGACCTCGGTCGGGATGCGGCCGCCGTGCGAGCGGGCACCGGCCTCCCCCACGATCGCCACGGTGACCCGGCGCCGCGTCGCCCGATCGGCGACCAGCTCGCGGGCCCAGCCGGTGCGGAGGAGGTACTCGCCCTCGACGGTCCGCGCGAACCCGCCCACCAGCGCGGCGGCGCCCTCGCGCTCGGCCCGCAGCAGCAGCGTCTCGCGGGTGTGGGGGTAGGGCGCGCGCGGCTCGGCGTGGAGGTCGTCGCCGTCGTCCCAGACGACCACGAGCCCGAGGTCGTGGACGGGCGCGAAGCTCGCCCCGCGGGTACCGACCACGACCCGGCGGGAGCCGCGGCTCACCGCGAGGAAGTCGGCGTAGCGCCGCGCCGGGCCGGCGTCGGCCGTGAGCGCCACGTGCTGGTCCGCACCGAGGACGACGGCAAGGGCTGCATCCACCCGCGCGACGTCCTTGCCGTCCGGGACGCACACCAGCGCGCCCCGGCCGCTCGCGACGGTCGCGGCGACGGCGTGCGCGACCAGCAGCGCCCAGTCGGTCGCCGGCCCCGCCGACCAGACCGCCCGCGGACTGCCGCCGCCGGCGAGGTGCCGGAGGTACGCCGCCGCCGGCTCGTGACCCGCCCAGGCCCCCTCGGCGGCGGCGGGGTCCCACGCCGCGGGACCCGGGGCGGGCGGGCTCGGCTGCTGCTCGGTGGTGGCGTGGCGTGCGGGAACCGCGAGCCGCAGGACGTCGGAGCGCGTGCCGGCGTACCGCTCGGCGAGCTCGCCGGCCAGCGCGGCCACCTGGGGCGCGAGGACCGGCTCCGGGCTGACCACCCGGCGCAGCGGGGCGAGCCGGCCGGCGTGGTCGGACGCGGCGGCCCGCTCGAGCAGGAACCCGTCGACGTCCTGCCCGGCGAACCGCACCTTCACCCGGGCGCCCGGCTGGGCGGCGTCGGCCATCGAGGCCGGGACCGCGTAGTCGAAGGTGCGGTCGAGGTGGGCCAGCGGCACGTCCACGAGCACCCGGGCGACGGGATCGACCTCCGCCGGCGCGGCCTGGGCGGCCTTGCGGGCCTTGGTCTCGCGGGCGCGCGCCTGGGACGCCTTGACCTGCTGACGGACCAGCCCGGGCAGGAGCTCGGGCTGGTCGTCGGGCAGGTCGGTCACGGGCGCAGTTCTACCAGCGGCCGCCGACGCCCGGGTGACCGCAGGGACTCACGCCCCGGCGGCCGCCTTCAGCGCGTCCGCGCGGTCGGTGCGCTCCCAGGTGAACTCCGGGAGCTCGCGGCCGAAGTGGCCGTACGCCGCGGTCTTGGCGTAGATCGGGCGCAGCAGGTCGAGGTCGCGGATGATCGCGGCCGGGCGCAGGTCGAAGACCTCGAGCACGGCCTGCTGGATCTGCTCGTCCGGGACGGTGCCGGTGCCGAAGGTCTCCACGAAGACGCCGACGGGCTGCGCCTTGCCGATCGCGTAGGCGACCTGGACCTCGCAGCGCCGCGCCAGGCCGGCGGCGACGACGTTCTTGGCCACCCAGCGCATCGCGTACGCCGCCGAGCGGTCGACCTTCGACGGGTCCTTGCCCGAGAACGCACCGCCGCCGTGGCGGGCCATGCCGCCGTAGGTGTCGACGATGATCTTGCGGCCGGTGAGGCCGGCGTCGCCCATGGGCCCGCCGACCACGAAGCGGCCGGTCGGGTTCACGAGCAGCCGGTAGCCCTCCGACGGCAGGTCGAAGGTGGCCAGCACCGGGTCGATGACGTGCTTCTTCACGTCGGCCTCGAGGGTGTCGAGCTCGGTGTCGTCGTCGTGCTGGGAGGAGAGGACGACGGTGTCGACGCGCACGGGGCGGTTGTCCTCGTCGTACTCGATGGTGACCTGGGTCTTCCCGTCCGGGCGCAGGTAGGGCAGCGTGCCGTCCTTGCGCACGGCGGTGAGCTGCTCGGCCAGGCGCTGGGCGATCACGATCGGGAGCGGCATGAGCACGTCGGTGTCGTCGCAGGCGTAGCCGAACATCAGGCCCTGGTCGCCCGCGCCCTGCTTGTCCATGGCGTCCACGGAGCCGGTGCGGCTCTCGTGGCCGGTGTCGACGCCCTGCGCGATGTCGCCGGACTGGCCGCCGATCGCGACCATGACGCCGCAGGAGTGGCCGTCGAAGCCCTTGACGGAGGAGTCGTAGCCGATCGCGAGGATCCGGTCACGGACCTTCTGCTTGATGTCGACGTAGCCGCTGGTCGTCACCTCGCCGGCGACCACGACGAGGCCGGTCGTGAGCAGCGTCTCGACCGCGACCCGGCTGTGCGGGTCCTGCTCGAGCATGGCGTCGAGCACCGAGTCGCTGATCTGGTCGGCGATCTTGTCGGGGTGACCCTCGGTCACAGACTCCGAGGTGAACAGGCGTCCGGTCATGCGCACACCCTAACCAGAGAGAAGTCGTCGGGTTACTTCGTCCCAGATGACATGCGCGAGAGCGCCCTTCGAGCCGCGCGGGACCTCGACGGCCGCGCCGTCCGCCGCCAGGATGACGGCCTCGTTCTCGGGACTGCCGAACACCGCTCCCCCGCTGACGTCGTTGACGACCAGCAGGTCGCAGCCCTTGCGGGCGAGCTTGGCGCGGGCCAGGTCGAGCACCGTGCCGGTGTCGTCGCCCGTCTCCGCCGCGAAGCCCACGATCACCTGGCCCTCCCGGGCCCGCTGGGTGCTGATCTCGTGGAGGATGTCGGGGTTCTGGACCAGCGTGATCGGCGGCGCGGAGCCGTCGGCGGCCTTCTTGATCTTGGTGCCGCTCGGGTCGGTGGGCCGGAAGTCCGCCGGCGCCGCGGCCATGACCACCGCGTCGGCGACCGCGGCCGCGGTGACGACCGCGTCGCGCAGCTGGCCGGTCGTCTCCACGCGCACGACCTTCACGCCGGCCGGGTCGGGCAGCGCGACGTTGGCGGCCACCAGCGTGACCTCGGCGCCCCGGGCGGCGGCCGCCCGGGCCAGGGCGTAGCCCTGGAGGCCCGAGGAGCGGTTGCCGAGGAAGCGGACCGGGTCGAGGTACTCGCGGGTGCCGCCCGCGGAGACCACGACGTGGCGGCCGGCGAGGTCGAGCTCACCGGTCGTGCCGCGGGCGAGCACCTCGCGGCAGGCGTCGAAGATCTCCACCGGCTCGGGCAGGCGGCCCTTGCCGGTGTCCTTGCCGGTGAGCCGGCCCTCGGCCGGCTCGATGACCAGGCACCCGCGCTCGCGCAGCGTGGCGACGTTCGCCTGGGTGGCGGGGTGCTCCCACATCTCGGTGTGCATCGCCGGGGCGAAGACGACCGGGCAGCGGGCGGTCAGCAGGGTGTTGGTGAGCAGGTCGTCGGCCAGGCCGTGCGCGGCCTTGGCCAGCACGTCGGCGGTCGCCGGGGCGACCACGACCAGGTCGGCCGCCTGGCCGATCCGGACGTGCGGCACCTCGTGGACGTTGCTCCACACGTCGGTGGCCACCGGCTTGCCGGAGAGCGCCGACCAGGTCGGGGCGCCGACGAACTCCAGCGCCGCGGCGGTCGGCACGACGGTCACGTCGTGGCCGGACTCGGTGAACTGGCGGAGCAGCTCGCAGGCCTTGTACG
This sequence comes from Nocardioides pyridinolyticus, assembly GCF_054653575.1. Taxonomy (NCBI): domain Bacteria; kingdom Bacillati; phylum Actinomycetota; class Actinomycetes; order Propionibacteriales; family Nocardioidaceae; genus Nocardioides; species Nocardioides pyridinolyticus. The sequence continues at coordinate 40,726 of NZ_BAAIFY010000012.1, forward strand.
CCGCGATGCCGCCGGAGACCCCGAGGACGACCCTGGTCAGGGGGGTGGCCCCGTCGCTCAGGCGTCGCCCGCGTCGGCGGCGGCGGCCTGCGCGGCGGCCTCCTCGGCGGCGAGCTCGGCCGGGTCGATGTCCTCGCAGGTGAGCAGGTCGTCGTTGATCTCGCGGAGCGCGATCGAGAGCGGCTTCTCCTGGACGTGGGTGTCGACCAGCGGGCCGACGTACTCCAGCAGGCCCTCGCCGAGCTGGGAGTAGTACGCGTTGATCTGCCGGGCGCGCTTGGCGCTGTAGAGGACCAGCTTGTACTTGCTGTCGGTCTTCGTCAGCAGGTCGTCGATCGAGGGGTTGGTCACGCCCTCAGCGGCGATGGTGGGTCCGGACACAGCACTTGCCTCACAGATCTGTTGGGGATGTCATCAAGGCTACCAACTCCTCGGCTGCCGCATGAACTTCGTGGTTGACGATGGTGACGTCGAACTCGGCCTCGGCGGCCAGCTCCTCCCGCGCGGTGAGGAGTCTGCGCTCCCGCTCCTCCTCCGACTCGGTGCCGCGGCCGACCAGGCGGCGTACCAGCTCCTCCCACGACGGCGGCTTGAGGAAGACGAACAGCGCCTCGGGCATGGTCTCGCGCACCTGCCGGGCGCCCTGGAGGTCGATCTCGAGCATCGCGGGACGGCCCGAGGCGAGGGCGAGGTCGACCGGCTGGCGCGGCGTGCCGTACCGGGCGGCCCGGTGGACCACGGCCCACTCCAGCAGGTTGCCCTCGGCGACCATGGTGTCGAACTCCTCGTCGGAGACGAACCAGTAGTGGACGCCGTTCTCCTCGCCGGGGCGCGGCTCGCGGGTGGTCGCGGAGACCGAGATCCAGACCTCGGGATGGGTCCGGCGCACCTCGGCGGCGACGGTGCCCTTGCCGACCGCGGTGGGCCCGGCGAGGACGACGAGACGGGAACGGCGTTCGTGCTGCGCGTCAGTCACGCGCGGCGAACTCCTTCTCGAGCGCGGCGACCTGCTTGGCGCCGAGCCCGCGGACGCGGCGGCTCTCGGCGATGCCGAGCTTCTCCATCAGCTGGCGGGCGCGGACCTTGCCCAGGCCCGGCATCGACTGGAGCAGGTCCACGACCCGCATCTTGCCGATGACCTCGTTCTCCTGGCCCTCCGCGAGGACGTCCGAGATCGACGCACCGGAGTTCTTCAGCCGGTTCTTCACCTCGGCCCGCTCCCGCCGGGAGGCGGCGGCCTTCTCGAGGGCCGCCTGGCGCTGTTCGGGGGTGAGCGGGGGCAGAGCCACGTGCTGGTCCTTGCTTCCGGGTGTCGCCGGGGCGCTGCTCGCCCGGCCGGGTGGGAGGTCAATCTAGTCAGAACCCGTGGGGGCCAGCAATCGAGGGTCGTGACGTGGAATCGAGGGGTCGTTGCGTCGCGGGCCGGCGGTGCGTCAGCCACCGTTTCGGCTCGGCAATCGGTGGCTGACGCACCGCCGGCCGGGCCTCACAGGGTCAGGGGCGTCCGGCACACGTCCCGGGCGTGCTGGTCGAGGTCCTGGAGGGCGCGCACCGTGGTGCCGCTGCCGAGCTGCTCGGCCGCGGCGTCGATCGCGGCCCTCTCCTCGTCGGAGAGGTCCGCGGGCGGGTCGTCGCGGTCGTAGGTCGCCGGGTCGACGTCGGCGTCATCGAGCGCGTCGCGCAGCGCCTCGATCCGGCCGACGACCTGCTGCCACTCGTCGGAGATGTCGCCGGGGGCGTCGTCCTGGAGCTCCTCGAAGACGGCCAGGGCCCGCAGGAGCGCGTCCGGCTCACCGCTGCCGACGATGTCCGAGAGCTCCTGCTGGTGGTCCTTGACGGTCTCGCAGTAGGCGTCCTGCTCCGACCCACCGCACGCGACGAGCAGGGGGACGACCAGGGCCGCGGCCAGCGCGGTCCTCACGCGCGCATCTCGGCGTTCATGTCGACCACGGCCTGGCGCATCCGCGCCGGGTCCTGGTGACGCAGGATGTCGCGCGAGGAGCTCGGGAGGACGGCGGCCGCGGAGCCGAAGAGCCGGCGGATGTCGTGGATCGTGCCGCCCTGCGCGCCGAACCCGGGCGCCAGGACCGGGCCGTTGAAGGCCAGGTCCTCGTCCGTGGCCCCGATGGTCGCCCCGACGACCGCCCCGAACGAGCCCAGCGGCGACGCGTCGGCGTTCAGCCTGCGCAGGTGGTCGAGCATGACGCCCGCGACGGTGCCGCCCTCGGCCGCGTGGGCGTGCTGGACCTCCGGGCCCTCCTTGTTGGAGGTCAGCGCGAGCACGAACAGTCCCGCGTCGTGGCGGCGGGCGGTCTCCACGAACGGGTCGAGCGCGCCGAAGCCGAGGAACGGGCTGACCGTGATCGCGTCGGCGGCCAGGGGCGACGCCGGGTCGAGGTAGGCGTCGGCGTAGGCCTGGCTGGTGGAGCCGATGTCGCCGCGCTTGACGTCGAGCAGCACGAGCACCCCCGCAGCGCGGGACTGCGCGACCACCCGCTCGAGGACCGCGATCCCGCCGCTGCCGAAGCGCTCGAAGAACGCCGACTGCGGCTTCACGACCGAGGCCACCGGAGCGACCGCCTCGACCGCGGTCAGGCAGAAGCGCTCGAGCCCGCGGAGGTCGTCGCCGACCCCCCAGTCGCGCAGCAGCGCGGCGTGCGGGTCGATGCCGACGCACAGGGGGCCGCGGTCGGCGATCGCGGCGTGCAGGCGGGCTCCGAAGCTCGTCCGGGGTCCCCGCGGAAGCGCACCGCTCCCGCGCGGAGCGCCGCTCCGGTGCGGTTCCGTGGGGTGAGGTGTCATGCGGGCTCCTGGGTGAGTGCGGCCGCCAGGCGGGCGGCGGTGGTGGGGTCGTGGAGCTGGGCGGTGCCGACCTGGACGGCGACGGCGCCGGCGTCGAGGAAGGACCGGGCGTCCTCGACGGTGGCGATGCCACCGCTGCCCACGACCTCGGCCTCGGGCAGCGCGGCGCGGACCTCGGTCACGCAGCGCAGGGCGACCGGGCGGATCGCGGGACCGGACAGCCCGGCCGGGCGCCCGTCGGGCAGCGCGGCGGGGAGGGCGTCGGCGACGACGAGGGCCGCCGCCCCGGCATCGAGTACGGCGCGCGCCGTCTCGACCACGCGCAGCAGGTCGGGGCGCAGCTTGGCGAGCACGGGCAGGCCGCGCGGGAGGTCGCGCTGAATCGCGGAGACGACGCTGGCGGCCTGGAACGGCTCACCGGAGACGGCCACCTCGATCGCGGCGAGGCCCGGCGCGCGGCCGACGCGACGCGCCAGCTCGGCGTACTCCCCCAGGCTGCGGCCGGCGAGGGAGACGATCACGCGGGTTCCGGAGCGGGCCAGCCAGGGCAGCTCGGTGGCGAGGAACGGCTCCAGGCCGGGGCTCGGGCCCTCGGCGTGCAGCAACCCGGACGGCGTCTCGCCCACGCGAGGCGCGACCGCGCCCGGACGGGCGTCGAGCGTGACCGAGCGGGTGACGAAGCCGCCGAGCGCGTCGAGCGACACCCAGGGCTCCAGCTCGCGGCCGGTGCCGCCGCAGCCCGCGGCGACGAGCACGGGGCTGGCGAGGGTCAGGCCGGCGAGGGTGCTCATGCGAGCTCACCCCAGCGCACCCGGTCGCCGCGGACGACCGGCCCCTCGGTGCAGGCGCGCACGGTGCGGGCGATGCCGTCCTCGCCGACGACCGGCAGCGGGCAGCCGTGGCAGAGCCCGGTCGCGCACGGCTGAGGCAGGGCCAGGGCGGTCTGGCTCCAGGCGCCGTGGTCCTCGGCGGCCTGGGCGACGGAGTGGAGCGTGTCGGCCGGGCCGGCGGCGTACACGACCTCGGCCTCGGCCCGGCGCAGCGTCTCCTCGATGACGTCGGCGGGCCGGCCCTTGATGCCGACGGAGCCGTCGGCGGTGACGACCGTGACCGCGCGGGCGGAGCGCCGGGCCTCGAGCGCGGACAGCAGGTGCGCCTCGTCGCGCCCGGCGACGACCAGCGTGACCGCGCAATTGCGCTCGCGGAGCCGCTCGGCGAGCGGGAACAGCGGCGCGGCCGACCAGTCCTCCCCCACGAGCACGCAGGAGACCGGCTCCTTGGGCAGCGCGAACGGCCGCCCGAGCGGGCCGGTGACGGGGAGCTTCGCGCCCGGCTTGATCCCGGCCAGCCAGGCGCCGCCCGGACCGGTCGGCTCGACGACCAGCTGGACGGCGGCGCCGTAGCCGCCGACGGTGCGGACCTTGTGGATCCAGTACGAGCGGCGGGCCAGCCGCGCGGAGTCGGCGAGCGTGACCGCGAGGTGGTTGCCGGGGCGGAATCGCTCCGGCACACCGGGGGCCACCAGCGTCAGGTGCTGGTAGGCGCCGACCCGCTTGGAGTCGAGCAGCTCCCCGGTGACGTGCAGGGTCATCCCTGCACGCCCCTCACGGTCCGGCGCGGCCAGAGCGGGCCCTCGTAGACGAATGCGGTGTAGCCCTGGAGCAGGGTCGCGCCGGCGTCGAGACTGGCCCGCGCGTCCGCGGCCGTGGTGATGCCCCCGACGCCGATCAGCGTGAGGTCGGGCCCGACGCGCTGCCGCAGGAGACGCAGTACGCCGAGGGACCGCTCGGTCAGCGGCCGGCCGGACACGCCGCCGGCACCGATCTCCTCGACCTGCGCGGCCGGGGTCCGGAGTCCGGCGCGGGAGATCGTGGTGTTGGTGGCGATGATGCCGTCGAGGCCGACCGCCAGCGCCAGGTCCGCCACGCCCAGCACGTCGTCGTCGGCCAGGTCGGGCGCGATCTTCACCAGAAGCGGCACCCGCCGGTCGTCCAGCTCGGCGATCCGCTGGACCGAGGTGAGGATCGGCTCGAGCTTCTCGACCGCCTGGAGGTTGCGCAGGCCGGGCGTGTTCGGCGAGCTGACGTTGACCACGAGATAGTCGGCGTGCGGCGCCAGCAGCCGCGCGGACTTCTCGTAGTCGCGGACCGCCTCCTCCTCCGGCACGACCTTGCTCTTGCCGATGTTCACGCCGAGCACCGGGCGTCCCCCGGGTCCGGCAGGGCGGCGGCCGCGGGCGGCCAGCCGGGCGGCGACGACCTCCGCCCCGTCGTTGTTGAAGCCCATCCGGTTGATGACCGCGCGGTCGTCGGGGAGCCGGAACAGCCGCGGCTGCGGGTTGCCCGGCTGCGCCTCGCCGGTGACCGTCCCGATCTCCACGTGGCCGAACCCGAGCGCCCCGAGACCGTCGATGCCGACCGCGTTCTTGTCGAACCCGGCCGCCAGGCCCAGCACGTTGGGGAAGGTCAGCCCGAGGGCGCGCACCGGCGTCCCCGGCGCCCTGCCGAGAGGTGGCAGCAGCGCCGCCGCCGGTCGCGCGGCCCGGATCGCCCGGAACGCGCCGTGGTGCGCCCGCTCCGGGTCGGTCCGCGTGAGGACGTGGTCGAAGAGCGCGCGGTAGATCAACGGCGGGCCCAGTCCTGCAGGGACCGCACGCCGATCTCCTCGCGCCGGATCGCCTCGATGCCCTGCACGGCGGCCCCCAGCCCCTGCACCGTGGTGATGCACGGGATGTTCGCCATCACCGCGGCCGTGCGGATCTCGTAGCCGTCCGCTCGGCTGGAGGACCCGCTGGCCGACCCGTTCGGGGTGTTGATCACCAGGTCGATCTCGCCGTCCAGGATCATCTGCACGGTGGTCGGCTCGCCGTCCGGGCCGGCGCCCTCGTACTGCTTGCGCACGACCGCGGCCTGCACTCCGTTGCGGCGCAGCACCTCGGCGGTGCCCTGGGTCGCGAGGATCTCGAAGCCGAGCTCGGCGAGCACCTTGATCGGGAAGACCATGTGGCGCTTGTCGCGGTTCGCCATGCTCACGAACACCCGGCCGCTGGTCGGGAGCGGGCCGAACGCACCGGCCTGCGCCTTCGCGAAGGCGGTGCCGAAGTCGCCGTCGAAGCCCATCACCTCACCGGTGGACTTCATCTCCGGACCGAGCACCGTGTCGACCTGCTTGCCGTCCGGCGTGCGGAACCGGTTGAACGGCATCACGGCCTCCTTGACCGCGATCGGCTGGTCGGCCGGCAGGTCGCCGCCGTCGCCGGTCGCGGGCAGCAGGCCGCCGGCCCGCAGCGAGGCGATCGACTCCCCCAGCATGACCCGGGCGGCCGCCTTGGCCAGCGGGGTCGCGGTCGCCTTGGACACGAACGGCACGGTCCGGCTGGCGCGCGGGTTCGCCTCGAGCACGTAGAGCACGTCGGAGCCGAGCGCGAACTGGATGTTGAGCAGCCCGCGCACGCCGACGCCGCGGGCGATCGACTCGGTCGCCGCCCGGATCCGGGCGATCTCGGCCGCGCCGAGCGTGATCGGCGGCAGCGCGCACGACGAGTCGCCGGAGTGGATGCCGGCCTCCTCGATGTGCTCCATCACGCCGCCGAGGAAGAGCTCCTCGCCGTCGTACAGCGCGTCCACGTCGATCTCGACCGCGTCGTCGATGAACCGGTCGACCAGCACCGGGTGGGACGGCCCGATCTCGGTCGAGCGCGCGATGTAGTCCTCGAGCGCGGCGTCGTCGTACACGATCTGCATGCCGCGCCCGCCCAGGACGTACGACGGGCGCACCATCACCGGGTAGCCGATCTCGGCCGCGATCCGCTGCGCGTCCGGGTAGCTGGTCGCCATGCCGTACTTCGGTGCCGGCAGGCCGGCGTCGGCGAGCACGGCGCCGAACGCGCCGCGCTCCTCGGCGAGGTGGATCGCCTCGGGCGAGGTGCCGACGACGGTCACGCCGTTGTCCTTGAGGCCCTGGGCGAGCCCGAGCGGCGTCTGCCCGCCCAGCGAGCAGATCACGCCCGCGACCGGGCCGGCCTGCTCCTCGGCGTGCACGATCTCGAGCACGTCCTCGAGCGTCAGCGGCTCGAAGTAGAGGCGGTCGGAGGTGTCGTAGTCGGTCGACACCGTCTCCGGGTTGCAGTTGACCATGATCGTCTCGTAGCCGGCCTCGGACAGGGTGAGCGAGGCGTGCACGCACGAGTAGTCGAACTCGATGCCCTGGCCGATCCGGTTCGGCCCGGAGCCCAGGATGATCACGGCCGGCTTCTCGCGCGGGGCGACCTCGGTCTCCTCGTCGTAGGAGGAGTAGTGGTACGGCGTGGCCGCCGCGAACTCGGCCGCGCACGTGTCGACGGTCTTGTAGACCGGGCGGATGCCGAGGGCGTGCCGCACGCCGCGGACGACGTCGGCGGTCATGCCGCGGATCTTGCCGATCTGCACGTCGGAGAAGCCGTGCCGCTTGGCCCTGCGCAGCAGCTCCGGGGTCAGCTCGGGCGCCGCGGTCACCGCGGCCGCGACCTCGTTGATCAGCATCAGCTGGTCGACGAACCACGGGTCGATGCCGGTCGCGTCGAAGATCTCCTCGGGCGTCGCGCCGGCGCGGATCGCGTCCATGACCTTCTTCAGGCGGCCGTCGTGCGGGGTGCGGATCTCCTCCAGGAGCCCGGCCTTGTCGAGGTCGACCCACTCCTGGTGCCAGTCGAAGAGCGCGTCCTTGCTCTCCAGCGAGCGCAGCGCCTTCTGGAGCGCCTCGGTGAAGTTGCGGCCGATGGCCATCGCCTCGCCCACCGACTTCATGTGGGTCGTCAGCGTCGGGTCGGCGCCCGGGAACTTCTCGAACGCGAAGCGCGGCACCTTCACGACCACGTAGTCGAGCGTCGGCTCGAAGGAGGCCGGGGTCTCCTGGGTGATGTCGTTCGGGATCTCGTCGAGGGTATAGCCGATCGCGACCTTGGCCGCGATCTTGGCGATCGGGAAGCCGGTCGCCTTCGACGCCAGCGCGCTGGAGCGGGAGACCCGGGGGTTCATCTCGATCACGATGACCCGGCCGTCGGCCGGGTTGACGGCGTACTGGATGTTGCAGCCGCCGGTGTCGACGCCGACCTCGCGGATGATGCCGATGGCCAGGTCGCGCAGGTGCTGGTACTCGCGGTCGGTGAGCGTCATGGCCGGCGCGACCGTGATCGAGTCGCCGGTGTGCACGCCCATCGGGTCCAGGTTCTCGATCGAGCAGACGATGACGACGTTGTCGGCCTGGTCGCGCATCACCTCCAGCTCGTACTCCTTCCACCCGATGATCGACTCCTCGATCAGCACCTCGGTGGTCGGGCTGGCGGCCAGGCCGGCGCCGGCGATGCGCGCGAGGTCGCCCTCGTCGTAGGCGATGCCGGAGCCGGTGCCGCCCATGGTGAACGACGGGCGGACGACGACCGGGTAGCCGAGCTCGGCCACGGCCTTCTCGCAGTCCTCGAGCGTGTGGCAGACGAAGCTCTTGGCGACCTCGCCGCCGACCTTGTGCACGATCGCGTTGAACAGCTCGCGGTTCTCGCCGCGGTGGATCGCGTCGAAGGAGGCGCCGATCATCTCGACGCCGTACTTCTCCAGCACCCCGCGCTCGTGCAGCGCGATGGCGGCGTTGAGCGCGGTCTGGCCGCCCAGCGTCGGCAGCAGCGCGTCGGGCCGCTCCTGGGCGATCACCTTCTCGACGAAGTCGGGCGTGATCGGCTCGACGTAGGTCGCGTCGGCGAACTCCGGGTCGGTCATGATCGTCGCCGGGTTGGAGTTCACCAGGATCACCCGCAGGCCCTCGGCCTTGAGCACCCGGCAGGCCTGCGTGCCCGAGTAGTCGAACTCGCAGGCCTGGCCGATGATGATCGGCCCGGAGCCGATCACCATCACGGACTTGATGTCATCGCGCTTCGGCATCAGGCGTCCTCTCCTGCGGTGTCGGTCTGGCGCAATTGCGTCGGTTGCGCAGGTTCAGCGGTCGACTCGGTGCGCTTCCCGCGCAATTGCGTCGGATGGTCACCGGACATCAGGTCCACGAACCGGTCGAAGAGATAGGCCGCGTCGTGCGGGCCGGCGGCGGCCTCGGGGTGGTACTGCACCGAGAAGCCCGTGAGCCTGCCGTCCTCGTCGCGGAGCTCGAGGCCCTCGACCACGTCGTCGTTGAGGCACACGTGGCTCACGCTGGCCTCGCCGTACGGCGTGGTGGTGCTGCCCTCGAGCGGCGCGTCGACCGCGAACCCATGGTTGTGGGCGGTGACCTCGACCTTGCCGGTCGTGCGGTCCATCACCGGCTGGTTGATGCCGCGGTGGCCGTACTTGAGCTTGTAGGTGCCGAACCCGAGCGCCCGGCCGAACAGCTGGTTGCCGAAGCAGATGCCGAAGTACGGGATCCCCTCGCCCAGCGCGCCCTGGAGCACCTCGATCTGGTGGGTGGTCGCGGCCGGGTCGCCGGGGCCGTTGGAGTAGAACAGCCCGTCCGGCGAGACCGCCCGGATCTCGTCCAGGCTCGCGGTGGCGGGCAGCACGTGCACCTCGATGCCGCGCTCGGCCATCCGGTGCGGGGTCATCGACTTGATGCCGAGGTCGAGCGCAGCGACGGTGAGCCGCTTCTCGCCGACCGCGGGCACGACGTACGCCTCCGGGGTGGAGACCTCCGAGGCGAGCTCGGTGCCGGACATCTCGCCGGCGGCCTTCACCCGGTCCAGCAGCGCGGACGGGTCGGTCTCGGTCGTGGAGATGCCGACGCGCATCGCGCCGCGCTCGCGGAGGTGGCGGGTGAGCGCGCGGGTGTCGATGCCGGAGATGCCGACGACGCCCTGCTCGCGCAGCTCGTCGTCGAGGCTGCGGTTGCTCCGCCAGCTCGACGCCCGCCGGGCGGGGTCACGGACGACGTAGCCCGCGACCCAGATCTTCCGGCTCTCGGGGTCCTCGTCGTTGATGCCGGTGTTGCCGACGTGCGGCGCGGTCATCACGACGACCTGGCGGTGGTACGACGGGTCGGTGAGGGTCTCCTGGTAGCCGGTCATGCCGGTGTTGAAGACCGCCTCGCCGAAGGTCTCCCCCTCGGCGCCGTACGACTCGCCGTGGAAGGTGCGGCCGTCCTCGAGGACGAGGATCGCGGGCCTGCTGGTGGCATGCAGGGGCACGCCCTACCTCCTTCTCCGCCTCACGGGACGGATCGTTAAAGGATGTCGAAGCTGGGCCCGAGCCTATCAGCGACCCTCCAGGCACGAGCCCAGCCACCCGAGTGCGTCCACGGTGTGGTCGTTCCAGAACACCCGGGTGTGGCCGCCCTCCGCGTACGTCACGGGTTCCGGGGCGGCGGGCAGCCGCTCGACGACCGCGCGGACGTCGTCGTAGAAGCTGTCGTCGGTCCCGCACCACACCCCGAGCCGGAGTCGTTCCAGCGCGGAGAGGTCGGTCAGCGCCGGGTCCGTCGACGACACGGCCGGGCTGAAGAGCGCGACCGCGCGAGCCCACTCCGGGTGCTGGAGGGAGAACCGGAGCGCGCCGTACCCGCCGCGCGACCAGCCCCAGAGCGCGCACCGGGTGGCGTCGTACCCACGATCGGCCAACCACCGCGGCAGCTCCTCGCGCAGCATGGCGAACGGGTCCGACCCCGCAACCGGCACCCACCCCGAGGGACCGTCGTCGGTCCCGGCCAGCACGAACGGCTCCGCCCCTCCGTCCACCGCAGCGGTCACGAACCGGGGCAGACCGAAGTCCCGGAAGTCCGACACCGACGCGCTGGCGCCGTGCAGCACCACCACCACCGGGAGGCCCGCACCGTCGCCGTACCCGGCAGGAACGGAGCTGAACAGGGCGAGGCGGGTCCCCATCGCCGCGGAGGTGACGCTCTCCAGCCGCACCCGGCCCTCGGCGGCGTCCGGGATGTACGGGTCAGGCAGCAGGCCGAGCCCGCGACGCACCGACCAGGGCATCGCCTCCCACCCGACGGCGCCGGCGACGCCGGCGGCCGCGACTCCGGCGGTCCCGGCCAGGAGCCGACGCCGGCTGAGGCGAGGGCTCACGGATCGTGGCTCCGGCCGGTCCGCCCGACGCCCAGGGCGAGCAGACCCGCCAGGAGGGCGACCGTCGCCAGCCGCGCATCGTCGGCCAGGAGCAGGTCCGACATGTGCGGGCCGACCGAGGCCAGCGAGGCACAACCGGCGACCGCGGCCAGGACGACCGTCGCCGGGACCCACTCCAGCCAGGCCGACGCGACGATCGCGAGTCCCCAGGGCCCCGCGTAGAGCAGCCCGACCGCTCCCCAGGTGGTGACCGCGCGCTCGTGGCCGTCCAGCATCAGGAGGGGGAGCAACGAGGTGACCGCCACGCCCGCCACCAGCAGCACGGACCGTGCCCGCGGGGCCTTCCGACCGATCACCCGGTCGAGGACCAGCTGGGCCACCGCCACCCCCACCGCGACCAACGCGGTCGCGGCCAGCAGCACCGCCAGGGCCTGGAGGACCCGGGTCTCCCCGGGATAGCCGCCCATTCCCTGCGCCGGCTTCCAGTGCCGCGCGGCGACGGCTCCGGTGCCGGTCAGCTGCGCCGCGGCGACCAGTGCGACGCCTGCGGCACCGCTGCGCCACCTCCGGCCGGCCGGACCGTCAGGGGCCACGACCAGGACCGCACCGGCCGCAGCGACGGCGGCGACGAGCAGCCAGGTCCACCAGGGGTAGATCGTCTGGCCGCTCGCGTAGCGCCACCGGGTCAGCGGGACCGAGGGCCAGTTCAGCACCGCGCCGATGAGCACGGCGCAGCCCACCAGCGCCAAGCCGCGCACGCCGAGCCACCGCACCTGCGAGCCCATGGTGCGCACGCTAGGGGCGCGGTCCGGCGCCGACCTTCCGACGGGGCGGTTCTCCCCCATCGGGGGTACGCCGCTGCGCCGTCAGGCGAGCTTGCCGTCGAGCACGGTCGCCTTGCCGCGGAGGAACGTCGCGACCACGCGGCCCGGCAGCTCCATGCCGGCGTACGGCGTGTTGCGGCTCAGGCTCGCGGACTCCACCGGGTCGACCGTGCGGCGCGCGGCAGGGTCGTAGAGCACGACGTTGGCGGGCTCACCGGCCTCGACCGGGCGGCCGTGCTGGTCGGAGATCCGGCCGATCCGCGCCGGGGCGTAGGACATCCGCTCGGCGACCGCCGCCCAGTCAAGCAGGCCGGTGTCGACCATGGTCTGCTGCACGATCGAGAGCGCGGTCTCGAGGCCGAGCATGCCGAACGCGGCGGCCGCCCACTCGCAGTCCTTGTCCTCGTGCGGGTGCGGCGCGTGGTCGGTGGCGACGATGTCGATGGTGCCGTCGGCCAGGCCGGCCTTGACCGCCTCGACGTCGGCGGCCGTGCGCAGCGGCGGGTTGACCTTGTAGATCGGGTCGTAGGTGGCGGCGAGCTCGTCGGTGAGCAGCAGGTGGTGCGGGCAGGCCTCGGCGGTGACGTCGACGCCCTTGCTCTTGGCCCACCGCACGATGTCGACCGACCCGGCGGTGCTGAGGTGGCAGACGTGCAGGCGGGACCCGACGTGCTCGGCGAGCAGGACGTCGCGGGCGATGATCGCCTCCTCGGCGACCGCCGGCCAGCCGGCCAGCCCGAGGCGGCCGGACAGCTCGCCCTCGTTCATCTGCGCGGCCTCGGTCAGCCGCGGCTCCTGGGCGTGCTGGGCGACGACGCCGTCGAACGCCTTGACGTACTCCAGCGCCCGGCGCATCAGCACCGCGTCGCTCACGCACTTGCCGTCGTCGGAGAACACCCGGACCCGGGCCGCGGAGTCGGCCATCGCGCCGAGCTCGGCGAGCCGTTCGCCCTGGAGGCCGACCGTGACCGCGCCGACCGGGAACACGTCGCAGTAGCCGGCCTCGCGGCCCAGCCGCCAGACCTGCTCGACGACGCCCGCGGTGTCGGCCACCGGCTCGGTGTTGGCCATCGCGTGCACCGCGGTGAAGCCGCCCATCGCGGCCGCCCGGGTGCCGGTCTCGACCGTCTCGGCGTCCTCCCGGCCGGGCTCGCGCAGGTGGGTGTGCAGGTCGACCAGGCCGGGCAGCGCGATCAGGCCGCTGGCGTCGATCACCTCGGCGCCCGCCTCGTCGGCCCCGGCGTGGATCACGCCGTCCTTCAGCAGCAGGTCCGTCGGCGTACCCCCGAGGACGGAGACGTTCTTGATCAGGTAGGTCGTCATCAGGTGTCGCTCTCGTTTCCACCGAGGAGGAGGTACAGGACGGCCATCCGCACGGCGACGCCGTTGGTGACCTGCTCGACGATCACGGACCGCTGGCTGTCGGCCACGTCCGCGGTGATCTCCATGCCGCGGACCATCGGCCCCGGGTGCATGACGATCGTGTGGTCCTGGAGCGTGGCCATCCGGCGGCCGTCGAGCCCGTAGCGGCGGGAGTACTCGCGCGCGGTCGGGAAGAACCCGCCGTTCATCCGCTCGGCCTGGACGCGCAGCATCATCACCGCGTCGGCCTTCGGGATGACCGCGTCGAGGTCGTAGGACGTCTCGACCGGCCAGGTGTCGATGCCGACCGGCAGCAGCGTCGGCGGGGCGACCAGGGTGACCTCGGCGCCGAGCGTGTGCAGCAGCAGCGCGTTGGACCGGGCGACCCGGCTGTGCAGCACGTCGCCGACGATCGCGATCCGGCGGCCGTCGAGGCTGGGCTTGCTCCCGGGGCTGAGGTGGCGGGTCATCGTGAACGCGTCGAGCAGCGCCTGGGTCGGGTGCTCGTGGGTGCCGTCGCCGGCGTTGACCACGCTGGAGCGGACCCAGCCGGAGTGCGCGAGCCGGTGCGGGGCGCCGCTGGCGCCGTGCCGGACGACGACCGCGTCGGCGCCCATCGCCTCGAGCGTGAGCGCTGTGTCCTTGAGGCTCTCGCCCTTGGAGAGGCTCGAGCCCTTCGCGGCGAAGTTGATGACGTCCGCGCTGAGCCGCTTGGCCGCGGCCTCGAACGAGATGCGCGTGCGGGTGGAGTCCTCGAAGAAGAGGTTCACCACGGTGCGGCCGCGCAGCGCGGGCAGCTTCTTGATCGGCCGGTCGGCGAGCTCGCGGAGCTCGGCGGCGGTCCGCAGGACCAGCTCGGCGTCGTCGCGGCTCAGGTCGCCGGCGCTGAGGAGGTGACGCTTCATGCGCTCACCCCCTGGATGGTCACGGCGTCGACCTCGTCGACGGCGGCCAGGGTGACCTTGACCCGCTCGACCAGCGAGGTCGGGAGGTTCTTGCCGACGAAGTCGGCGCGGATCGGCAGCTCGCGGTGGCCGCGGTCGACCAGGACCGCCAGGCGCACCGCCTTGGGCCGGCCGATGTCGTTGAGGGCGTCCAGCGCCGCGCGGATGGTGCGGCCCGAGAACAGCACGTCGTCGACGAGGACGACCGTGCGGTCGTCGATCCCGCCAGGCGGGATCTCGGTCGGCAGCAGCGCGCGGGCCGGCTTCATCCGCAGGTCGTCGCGGTACATCGTGACGTCGAGCGAGCCGACCGGCACGTCGTACCCCTCGACGGCGGCGATGCGCTCGGCGATCCGCTTGGCCAGCGGCACGCCGCGGCTCGGGATGCCGAGGAGGACGAGATCCGCGCCGCCCTTGTTGCGCTCGAGGATCTCGTGGGAGATGCGGGTCAGGGCCCGGGAGATGTCGCGCTCGTCGAGGACGACGCGAGCGTGTTCGTCAGGGTGCGCAGGCAAGAGCCTCGGACCTCCTTCTCCGCCTCACGGGACGGCTCGTTAAAGGATGTCGGTTCCGGTGGTCACCCTACCCCGCGACCGGCCGCTCCCCAGGACCGGCTCGGCGGTTTTCTCGGTGGCTGGACGAAACGCCGAGTCGGCGCCAGTTACCGGTAACTGGCGCCGACTCGGCGTGAGCAGGGAGTGAATTCACGCCGACTCGACGTCGAGGAGGACCTTGCCGATCGCCCCGCCCTCCACCGCGTCGTGGGCGGCGGCGGTCTGCTCGAGCGGGAAGTGGTGCAGGGGTACGCCGGCGTCCTCGCCCACCCGCAGGGCGCCGGCGGCGATCGCGGCACTGACGTCCTCGACCGCCGCGCGGACGAGGCCGCCGTCGAGCGTGTAGAGGATGAGGAACTGGAAGCGGAGGTTCTTCCCGAAGGCCGCCCGCAACGGCATGGTCAGTTCGTCGCCGCCGTTGTTGGCGTAGATGCTGACCAGGCCGTGCACCTTCACGACCTCCAGGTCGAGGGCGACGTTCTGCGCCGGGGCGACCTCGACCGCGATGTCGACGCCGTCGGGGGCGATCTCCCTGATCGCCGCGGCGGCGTCCTGCTCGCGGTAGTTCACGACGTGGTGGGCGCCGGCCCGCCGGGCCAGCTCGGCCTTCTCCTCGCTGCTGACGGTGGTGACCACCGTGGCGCCGGACCAGCGGGCGAGCTGGATCGCGGCGTTGCCGACCGCACCCGCTCCCCCGGCCACCAGCACGACCCGGCCCTCCAGCGCGCTCGGCCCGAGCCGCGCCGGGCCGAACTCGTGGGCGGTGAGCGCCCGGTGCGCGGTCACCGCCGGCACCCCGACCGACGCGCCGAGGTCGAAGTCCGCGTTGTCGGGCAGCGGCACGACGTTCGCCACGGGCTGGACCGTGTACTCCGCCGCTGTGCCGAAGGCACGGCCGTGCTGCGCGAGCACCAGCCACACCCGGTCACCCGGCGCGAAGCCGGTGACCCCGGCACCGACTGCGTCCACGACACCCGCACCGTCCTGGCCGGGCACCACCTCGTCGTACCCGGTCATCATGCCGGCACGGAACTTCCAGTCCGTCGGGTTCACGCCCGCGCGGACCAGCCGGACCCGGACCTCGCCGGAGCCGGGCTCCGGGACGTCTCGTTCGACGACCTCCAGGACGGACGACGGGCCGGTCTCGCGATAGACGACTGCGCGCATGGCTTCCTCTCAGGGTTTCGGGTACCAGGGGCGTAACCCGACCTTAGGAGGATCCATGCCCGAGCTGCCCTTCCCCGACGACGTCCGTGCGCTGCTGGAGAAGCCGAACCCCGCCGTCGTGGCGACGCTGCGCTCCGACGGCGCGCCGGTCACCGTCGCGACGTGGTACCTGCTCGACGGCGACCGGATCCTGCTCAACATGGACCGCACGCGGGTCCGCCTCCAGCACCTGCGCCGCGACCCGAGGGTCAGCCTGACCGTGCTCGACGAGTCCGACTGGTACACCCACGTCTCGCTCGTCGGCGCCGTCGAGGAGATGTACGACGACGAGGGGCTCGCCGACATCGACCGGTTGAGCATCCACTACGGCGGAGAGGCCTACCCGGACCGCGAGTCGCCGCGGGTCTCCGCGTGGATGAGGGTCGAGCGCTGGCACGGCTGGGGCGCCGCGAAGGCCTGACACGACACCCGACACGACGCCCGACACGACGCCCGGACGAGACTGACCCGCCACGTATGGCTCCCCGAGAGGGGCCACACGTGACGGGTCAGCGGATCGTGGGGCCTAGAGGGCGGCCGCCATCCCGGCGCACGCCTTGAGCCACTGCATCTTGGTGTTCTCCGACAGCTGGGCGTAGGGCACGACCGAGCCGGCGACGAGGGCCGGGTCGTAGGGCACGCGGTACACGCCGCGCGTGCGCTGCTGGTACACGTCGACGAGGTCGTCGGCCAGCTTGGTGTCGACCTGCGCCGACGGGTCGGAGAGGACCGTGACGGCCTTGTACTTGAGGTTCTGGTAGCCGGCGTCTTGGAGGGCGTCGAGCATCCAGAGGCCGCTGTAGCCGGTGTCCTCGCGAACCGTCGAGGTGACGACCAGGAGGTCGGCGGCGCCGGCGGCCGCGAGCCAGTTCTCGGCGCGCATGTTGTTGCCGGTGTCGATGAGGATGATGCGGTAGAACCGCTCGAGCAGCTTGTGCACGGCGTCGAAGTCCTGCGCCCGGATCGTCCCGGTCACGTCGGGCCGCTCGTCGGAGGCGAGCACGTCGAAGTGGGCGTCACCCTGGGCGCGGACGAACGCGCCGAGGTCGCCGATCCGCGACTGGTAGACGTCGGTGAACCGGTCGAGGTCCTCGAGCAGCTCCCGCGTGGTGTTGCGGTGGCTACTGCGGGTGCCGCGGATGCCGAGGGTGCCGCGGGTCTCGTTGTTGTCCCAGGCGACCACGCCGCCACCGCGCACCGTGCCGAAGGTGTAGCCGGCCGCGAGGACGCCGGTGGTCTTCGCGGCGCCGCCCTTGGGGTTGATGAAGGCGATGGTCCGCGGGCCGTCGAAGTCCTTCTGGATCATCCGGCGGTCGTCCTCGTAGGCCATCTCGGCCGCGCCCATCTTCGGCGTGATCAGGCCGCCGGTCCAGCGGTGGACGCCGCCGCGCCAGCCCCACGTCGGCGGACCGTAGCCCTGGTCGGCCTCGCGCCGGTCGAGGAAGTCCGTCGCGGTCATGAACCGCCGCACCTCGGGCTCCTGCCCGAGCTCCGGGGTCGCCTCGGGGGTCGCCCCCGGGGTCGCCTCCGGCACCACGGGCGTCGCGGCTGCCGGGACCGCCGGCACCTGCGCCTGCGGACGGTACGCTGGGGGCGGGGACGACGGCGGCGGGCTGGTCGGCATCGGGGCCGTCGGCAGGACCGGCGCGGGCGCCTCCGCGGGTGCCTCCGCGGCCGCCGGCTGCTGGCCGGGGAGGGGGTCGGACAGCGGGTCGCACAGCGGGTCGGACAGCGGGTCGGACAGCGGGTCCGAGCGCACGCTGGACCCGCGGCCCTCGGGCCGGGCGGCGTACTGGGCGAGGTCCTCGGGCTGGTACAGCCGGTCGCTCGTGTCGTCGTGGTCCTGTCGCGAGCCGGCCGAGCTCCACTCCTGCGACACGGGCTGGTACAGCCGGTCGCTCGTGTCGTCGTGGTCCTGTCGCGAGCCGGCCGAGCTCCACTCCTGCGACATCGGATCCTCCCTCTGGCAAGCAGGACCGTCCTGCTCAGGCACCCCGTTCCCCTCATTCCCGCAGATCACACCCGGAAACGCGGATGGCTGGTGCACCTGGCCCGCTCACCCAAATGCGGTAGTTCAGCGCACCCTTCCCCCGGAGCCGGTCCCGCGTGGTCCGATGTCGCTACGACTGTGCGGGGCGGTCGAGGCGAGGTCGGCGTTGGTTGGGCTGGTCCGCAGCCCGCCGATGCCGCATGCCGCCCGGACGGTTCGAGGAGGCGTCGTGAGGAATCTGTTCCGGTTCGCCCTCGGATGCACCCTCCTCCTGACAGGAGCCTTGACGGTGGTCGCCACCGGTGAGCTGGCGCACGCCGACCCTGACGCGCGCCCCGGGGTGGTGGCGGAGCGACCTCGGGACGCGGGGGTGCACGCGATCGACGGCGAGGTTCGCACGGTGGCTCAGGTGGGCGGCTCGGTGGTGATCGGCGGCAACTTCACCCGGGTCGGTCCGGTCACCCGCGGCGCCGTCGGCGTCGTCGACACCGCGAACAAGACGTTCGCGCCCGGATTCCCCGACGTCGTCGGCTCGGTCAGCGTGGCGGTTCCCGACGGCTCCGGCGGCTGGTACCTCGGCGGTTCGTTCTCGAGCGTGGGCGGCGTCACCCGCACGAACCTGGCCCAGGTCGACTCGGCCGGCCAGGTGACCTCGTTCGATCCAGCGCCGAACGGTGCGGTGCTGGACCTCGCGACGGCGAGCAACGGCGACGTGCTCGCCGCCGGGGGTTTCACCACGATCGCCGGGCAGACCGCGCGAGGCGTGGGACGGCTCGCCTCCGGCGGCACCTTGGTCTGGGGCGCCACCATCACCGGCGGAACGGTGCGCGCCCTCGCCCTGTCCGCCGACGGATCGCTCGTCTACGTGGGTGGCGACTTCTCGCAGGTCGACGGCACGGCGTTCCGCCGCCTGGCCGCCCTGGACGCCACCACCGGCACCCGCCACGCGACCTTCGCGGTCGGGACGCCCAACCAGCGGGTCAACGACATCGTCGTCCGCGGCAGCGGCGAGGTGCTGATCACCGGCTCGTTCACCGCCGTCGGCGGTACCGCGCGGGTGCGGCTGGCCAACCTGGACGGCACCTCGGGGGCGCTGGGATCGCTCAACGTCAACGTGAACAACACGGTCAACGACATGGAGCTCGACGACGCCGGCAACGTGATCTATCTGGCCGGAACGTTCGGCAGTGTCGGTGGATCGAGCCGCAACCGCCTGGCCGGCGTCAGCCTCGCCGGCGCTGGGGCGGTGACGTCGCTGACCCTGACCGCCATCACGGGCAGCCTGTCCGCGGTCACGCTCGACGGCAACGGCGGCCTCTACATCGGCGGCGCGTTCCAGATCACGCCGGAGAAGGACAACCCGGGCGTGGTCGCCCGGGTCGCGATCGACACCAACGCCGTCACGGCTGTGGTGCCCTACTACGAGACGCCGCGCAGCCTGGCCCGCACGCCGGTCAGCGGCACCAGCGGTGCCCTGGCCCTCGTCCGCAGCGGCGGCTCGCTTCTGGTAGCCGGCGACTTCTCCGACTACGGCCAGACCGCGCGGAACGGCCTGGCGGCGTACGACCTCACGACGGGGGCGCTGCGCTCGGACTTCAACCCGGCGCCCGATGGCCAGGTCAACATCGTGAAGGCCTCGGCCGACGCCCAGTCGGTCTTCGTCGGCGGCGAGTTCCTCACCATCGCCGGGCAGGCGCACAGCCGGATCGCGAAGCTGGACATCGCTACGGGTCTCAACCGCCCCGGCTTCAGTGCAGCCGCCGACTCCTACGTCAAGGACATGGCCGTCCGTAGCGACGGCACCACGGTCTACGTGGGCGGCAACTTCGACTACTTCAACGGGGGCCTTGTCCACCGTCTCGTAGCGGTCAACGCTGCCACCGGCGCCACTGCTGCCGACTTCAGCATGCCGCTCACCGAGCCGACCAACGACTTCAGCGAGGGTGGGCTCCGGGCGATGGCCTTGTCGCCGGACGAGACCCGGCTGATGGTCATCGGCAACTTCCGCAAGATCGCCGGCGTCGACCGTCCGCTGGTCGCCCAGATCGCCCTCGACGGACCGTCCGCCACGGTCACCGACTGGCGCACCGAGGTCTACGACCAACCCTGTGCCCGCAGCGGCAAGATCGGGTTCATGCGGGACGTGGACATCGACCCGAACGGCCAGACGTTCTACGTCGTCAGCGCCGGTCACATCTACTACCCCGCCTGCGACACCCTGAACGCGTTCCCGATGGCTCCGGGTGGCGCCAACGTCCAGCCACTGTGGTCGGACAAGATCGGCGACACGATGGAGGCCGTCGCGGCCGACCGGGACGCGATCTACCTCAGCGGCCACTTCCGCTACCTCGAGACCGAGACGAGGACCGAGCCGCGGTTCCAGATCGCCGCGGTCGACCCCGACACCGGCGAGGGGATCAACTGGGTCCCGAACGCTGGTGGGTTCCGCGGTGTGCTGACCGTCGAGCTCGAGCCCGCCGGGTTGTTCGCCGGCAGCGACGGCAACGCCTTCGGCGGGGTCAACCACGGCCGCAACGCCTTCTGGCCGACGCCCGCGCCCGGTATCGAGGTCCGCAAGGCGCCGACCCGCGCCTGGGTACTGGCGCCGTCCGGCACGGTGGCCAACGAGATCCGCGTGCAGAACACGTTCGCCGACCGATCCCTCACCGTCACCGGTCTCAGCGACGCCAGGATGGGCAACCTCAACGGCTCGGGGACCTGCTCCCTGCCCCAGACCCTCGCCGCCGGCCAGATGTACAGCTGCACCACGGCGACCGAGACGATCAGCGGGACCGCGCCGAGCGACGTCCGTTCCACCGTGACCGCCACCGCCGACGCCGGCGGCCCGACCGTCACCGACACCGATACCTCGCTCGTGCAGGTGATCGCCAGCGCGACCACGTTCCGGCTGCGGACCGTGGTCGGTCCCGCGCAGGTCACGTACCCCGGCACCACGGCACGGTTCAACGTCACGATGATGAACCTCGACCTCGAGCGAGCCACGACGGTCACCAGCCTCACCAGCCCGACGTTCGGCGACGTCTCCTCCGAGTGCGGGCTGCCGAAGGTCGTCGGGCCCAACCAGCTCATCAACTGCCACGTGGACCGGTTCGTGACGGGGTCGGTGGGCTCGAAGCCCAGCTACAGCTTCACCGGCACCGCTACCTACAACACCGGCGCCCTGACCTCCACCAGCTCCACGAGCGCCACGGTCAACCCGCCGGTCGGCGGCACCAAGGTGCTCGCCGTCGTCGGCAACCCAGCGGCCCTGACGGGTGCGGACAACAAGGTCACCGACTTCGTCGAGGACAACTACTCGATCACCTATGCCGATGACAACACCGTCCAGGTCTCAGACGTCCTGCAGGACTACTCCTTCGTGATCCTCTACCCGAGCGTGGTCGAGGCACGGCTCGGGACGCGGCTGCGCGACCTGGACCGTCCGGTCATGGTGCTCCACAGCCGGATGCTCGACGAGATGGGGATGGCTGCAGTCGGCGGCGGGAGCGTGACGGGGACGACCGTGTCCATGGTCACCTCGATGCACCCACTGTCGGTCGCCCTCGCCGGGACCCAGACCATCAACAAGGCCGCCGCGGCGATCGGCTTCGCCACGCCGGCTCCCTCCGCCGACGTCATCTCCGAGGTCCCAGGCAGTGGCGCCACCGAGTTCGCCTACCAGGCGGGCGACGCCATGGCCGTGGGTACGGCGCCGTCGTGCCGCGTGTTCTTCAACGGCGTCACGCCCACGCAGCTGAACACGGTCGGGACGAACCTGTTCAACCGGGCCGCGGCGTACTCCGCGTACAACTGCGGTAGGAACATGCTGTGGACCTCCGCCGGCAACGGCACCACGACCTACGCCGGTGACGGCGTCCAGTCGGTCGCCCGTGGGCTCAGCTCGCCCTACGGCCTGGCGATCGACAGCCAGAACCGGGTCTACGTCGCCGACTCGGCGCTTCACGCGGTGCGCCGGATCAACACCGACGGCACCATCACCACGGTCGCCGGCACGGGCGTCTCCGGTGCCACCGGCGACGGCGGTCCCGCCACCGCGGCCCGGCTCAACACGCCGGTGCGGCTGGCCTTCGACACGGCGGGCAACCTCTACATCGCCGACTCCGGCAACAACAAGATCCGCAGGGTGACACCGGCCGGGATCATCTCCACCGTCGCCGGCACCGGGACGGCCGGAAGCACCGGCGACGGCGGCCAAGCCACCGCGGCACGGCTCCGCTCGCCCTACGACGTGGCCTTCGGCCCCGACGGGTCGATGTACATCGCGGACCGCGGCAACCACAAGATCCGCAGGGTCGCCACCAACGGCGTCATCACCACGTTCGCCGGGACCGGCGCCGCCGGCTACACCGGCGACGACATCCCGGCGACCTCCGCACGGCTGAGCAACCCTTACGGCGTCGACGTCGACGCGGACGGCAACGTCTACATCGCCGACTTCGACAACGAGCGGGTGCGCAAGGTCGATACCAACAAGATCATCACCACGTTCGCGGGCACCGGCATCGCCACCATCGACGGCGACGGCGGCCCGGCGACCGAGGCCGGCCTGCACAAGCCGATGTACGTCTTCGCCGCACCATCAGGCGACCTCTACATCGGCGAGTCCAACAACAACCGGATCCGCATCGTCCACGACGGCGCCATCGACACCCTCGCGGGCAGTGGCGTGTTCGGCTACGTCGGCGACGGCGGTGCCCCTCTGTTCTCGACCTGGCAGCGCCCCTCGTCCATGGCGTTGGACTCCTCGGGCAACCTCTGGGTCGCCGACCGGGTCAACCGCCGGATCCGGGTGATCAACGCCAGTTGATCACATGATGAGGGGCACCGGCTGGTCCACCTAGCCCTCGCCGAGGTGCTTCGCGCGGGCCAGCGTGAACAGCCCGAAGCAGGCCAGCCCGAGCCCGATCGCGCACAGCAGCACCGGGCCGAACGGCTGGTCGAGCACCTCGAAGAGCGCCTGGTCGAGGCCGCCGGACTTCTTCGCGTCGTGGGTGATCGCGGCGTAGCCGAACAGGCCGCCGACCATCGCGAACGCGACTCCGCGCGCGGCGAACCCGATCCGCCCGAACCAGAGGTACGCCGTCCCGGTGGACCCGCTGCGACCCTCGTGGTCGAGCTGATCGGCGAACTTGTCCGTCCAGGCCTTGTAGATCTCGTAGAGGCCGTAGCCGATGATGCCGAGCGCGACGGCACCGACGAGCAGCTGCCCGCCGGGCAGGTTCATCAGCGTGGCGGTCCAGGTCTCCTCGCCCTTGCCCGACGAGCCCGAGCCGGTGGCGACCTTGATGCCGCTGATGCCGATCGCCACGTAGATGACCGCCTGGACCGCGGCCGTCGCCCGGTCCTTGAGCTCGTCCGCGGCCACCACCTCGATCGCCTTCCAGATGGCCAGCACGAAGAGCCCCAGGGAGACGACCCACACCAGGACCCCGCCCAGGGGCTGCTCGGCGAGCTGTCGCATCGCCCCGGAGCTCGACGGCTTGCCCTCCCGGTCGCCGAACGCGAGCTGGAGCGCCAGCCAGGCGATCATCAGGTAGACGATGGCGAGCGCGACGTAGCCGATGCGCGCCAGGTGCCTCAGGCGGTCGTCATCCCAGCTCAGCGAGGGCAGACTCGATCGCCCGGTGGAACGTGGGGTAGGCATAGATCATCGACCTCAACGTGGCGACGGGGACCGCCGCGTGGACCGCGACGGCGAGGAAGCCGAGGATCTCACCGCCCGCGGGGCCCATGGCTGTCGCTCCGACCAGCACGCCGCGGTCGGCATCCTCGACGACCTTGATCACCCCGTGCCCACCCGCACCGTGGGTGAAACCGCGCGAGGAGCCGGCCAGGGCGGTCGTGCCGGTGCGCACGCTCAGCCCGGCGTCGCGGGCCTGCTGCTCGGTCATGCCCACGCCGCCGACCTCCGGGTCGGTGAAGGTCGTGTGCGGCACCGCGTGGTAGCGCGCGGGTGCGCCGCCGTGCCCCAGGACGTCGCGCAGCGCGACCGCGGACTGGTACATCGAGACGTGCGTGAACGCGCCGTGCCCGGTGACGTCGCCGATCGCCCAGAGCTTCTCCCCCGCCCGCAGCCACTCGTCGACCTCGACGGTCCGCGGGGCCGGGTCCAGGCCGACGGTCTCCAGCCCGAGGTCGTCGAGGTTCGGCGTGCGGCCGGCGGCGACCAGCAGCTTGTCGGCGGTCAGCTCCTCCCCGGTGTCGAGGGAGAGTGTGAACGCGCCGTCGGCGTACGACGCCCGCTGGAGCTCGACCCCGGTGAGGACGCGGATGCCCTCCTCGACGAAGACCCTCTCGAGCAGCTCGGCGGCCTCGGGCTCGTCGCCGGGCAGCAGCCGGGGGCCGTGCTGGACGAGCGTCACGCGGACCCCGAAGCGGGCGAACACCTGCGCCATCTCGCAGCCGATCGGGCCGCCGCCGAGCACCACCAGGGACCCCGGCAGCTCGGTGAGCCGCACGGCGTCGCGGTTGGTCCAGTACGGCGTGTCCGCGAGCCCGTCGACGGGCGGGACCGCCGGCCGGGTGCCGGTGTTGAGCACGACGCCGCGACGGGCCGTGAAGGCCTGGGTCTCCCCCGCCACGTCGACGGCGACCTCGCCCACGCCGGCCAGCCGGGCGATCCCGTGGCGGATCGTCGCACCCGCGTCGCGCAGCCGGTCGACCGCGATCGAGTCGTCCCAGTGGGTCGTGGCGTCCTCGTCGATGCGGCGGGCGACCACCGACCAGGCCGGCGTGATGGACGCCTCGCCCGCCAGACCGGGCGCCCGGCGTACCTCCGCGACCAGGTCGCTCCCGCGGACCATCATCTTGGTGGGGATGCAGCCGTAGTAGGGGCACTCGCCGCCGACGAGGTGCCGGTCGACCGCGACCACCTCGAGGCCCGCCCTGGCCGCGCCCGCGGCGAGGGCCTCGCCGCCGGGCCCGAGTCCGATGACGACCAGGTCGACCTCGCGAGCGCTCATGCGCTCAGACTAGAGACCCCTTGTTCCGGAGGATCGCCCCGAGCACGCCGTTGACGAACTGCGGGGACTCGTCGGTGGAGAGCTCCTGCACCAGCGCCGTCGCCTCCGCGACCGCGACCGCGTCGGGCACGTCGTCGGCGTAGAGGACCTCCCAGGTGCCGAGCCGCAGCACGTTGCGGTCGACGGCCGGCATGCGGGACAGCGTCCAGCCCTCGGCGTACGACGCGACGACCTCGTCGATGCGGGCCCGCTGCTCCTCGACGCCGCGGACGAGGACCCCGGTGTAGTCGTTCGTCGGGCCGTCACCCTCGGCGACGGCGCGCTCGAGCGCCTCGACCGCCGACTCGCCGCGCAGCTCCGACGCGTAGAGGAGGTCCAGTGCCCGCTTGCGGGCCTTGGAGCGAGCAGCCATCAGGCCTTCACGCGCCCCATGTACGACGAGTCGCGAGTGTCGACCTTGACCTTCTCGCCCTGGTTGATGAAGAGCGGCACCTGGATCTCGTGGCCGGTCTCCAGCGTGGCCGGCTTGGTGCGGCCGGTGGCGGAGTCGCCGGCGAGGCCGGGCTCGGTGAAGGTGATGGTGAGCTCGACCGAGGCCGGCAGCTCGATGAACAGCACGCGGCCCTCGTTGGTGGCCACCACGGCCTCCTGGTTCTCCAGGAGGAAGTTCGCCGCGTTGCCGACGATGTCGGGGCTGATCTCGAGCTGCTCGTAGGACTGGACGTCCATGAAGACGTACGACGAGCCGTCGTTGTAGAGGTACTGCATCGAGCGGCGGTCGACCGTGGCGGTCTCGACCTTGGTGCCGGCGTTGAAGGTCTTGTCGACGGTCTTGTTCGACTCGACGTTCTTGAGCTTGGTGCGCACGAAGGCCGGGCCCTTGCCGGGCTTCACGTGCTGGAACTCCACGACGGACCAGAGCTGACCGTCGATGTTGAGGACCATGCCGTTCTTGAGGTCGTTCGTCGTTGCCATGCGCGCGTGTCAGCCTTCGTACGTCGGGAGGAGTTCCGTGGGCGGCCCGGTGGCCGGGCGCCAACGGGGAACTCTATCGGCTGGACGCCGCGAATCAGGAACCGGCGAGCTCCCAGACGACCTTGACGGTGACCGCGCCCTTCTCCCGGCCGGCCCGGATCGGCAGCTTCGCCGCCAGGTCGCGGGCGGCGTAGGCAGCCCCGGCGTAGACCGGCGTCGGCACCGGCCTCGCGTGGACCTCCTGGAGCGTCAGCACCTCGCCGAGATCCTGACCCGACGCCTCGGCGTACTGCTTCGCCTTGGCGGTCGCCTCCGCCACGGCGGCCTCGCGTGCCCGCTCCATCACCGCGGACTCGTCGCCGACCAGCAGGCGGAGGTCGCTGACGCGGACGTCGTTCCCGCCCGACTCCACCGCCGCGGACACGGCGGCGCCGCCCCTCCTCAGCTCGCGGACGAGCACGGTCGCGCGCTGGCCGACCCGGTAGCCGATCAGCGTCGGCGGGTCGTAGGGGTGGTAGTCGTACACCGGGCTCATCGACAGCCCGGTCGTCTGCACGTCGCGGCGCGCCACGCCCGCGTCCTCGAGGACCCCGAGCACCCGCTCCATCGTGGCGCTGGCCGCCGCGAGCGCGTCGTCGAGGTCCGCACGCGTGAGGGTCACCCCGAGGTCGAAGGAGAGCTGGTCGGGCACGGCGGTCGCCTCGCCGGTGCCGGTCATCGTCAGCTGGCGGGCGGTGCTCGCGGGGTCGGGCTGCTCCTCGGCCGCCTGGGCCGGGGCGCCTGCGCCACTACCGCTGCCGAGGAGGTAGGCGACCACCAGGGCCAGGGCCACCAGGGCCGCCACCAGGATGCTGCGCACGCTCACCGTCACGTTGCCGTTCATGGCGGTGGGACGGGCGCCCCGCCCGGTCGGTTCCGACACCCCTGGCCGGGCAGCCTGTCGCGACGTCGAGTTGGGCGGCAATCGCCATCGAGTCGGGCTCGGTTCGCGCCGCGCAGCGAATCCGGCCCGATTCAACGGCGAATCGGGCCCAACTCAACGTCGGGCGAGGAGCTCCAGGGCGAGGCGGTAGCCGTCGACGCCGTGGCCGGCGATCACCTCGACGGCGTACGGCGTGACGACGGAGGTGTGCCGGAACTCCTCCGGACGCTGGCGGGGGTCGGAGATGTGGACCTCCACCAGCGGCGCGGTGAGCTGCGCGCAGGCATCGAAGATCGCGTAGGAGTAGTGGGTCCACGCGGCGGCGTTGAGCACGACCGGGTTGCCGTCGTCGGCGGCGGCGTTCAGCCAGTCGAGCATCTCGCCCTCGTGGTTGGTCTGCCGCACCTCGACCTCGAGCCCGAGCGCACGGCCCCACTCCACGCACTGGTGGGCGAGCTCGGCGTGGGTGGTGCTGCCGTAGATCTCGGGCTGCCGGCGGCCCAGGCGGCCCAGGTTGGGGCCGTTGAGCACCAGGACGCGGGTCACTTCTTGCCGCCGATCGCGGTGTAGGCGTCGCGGAGGTCGACGACCGAGGGTCCGGCGAGCACGGTCGGCTCCGCGATGTCGGAGAGCACCACGAACCGCAGCTGCGAGCCGCGGGCCTTCTTGTCGACCTTCATCGCGCGGTGCAGGTCGTCGAAGGAGGCCCGGGAGTACGTCGTGGGCAGCCCCACCCGCGCGAACGCATGGTGGTGCCGCGCGACGACCTCGGGAGCGAGGGTGCCGGCGCGGGCGGCGAGCTCGGCGACGTACACGCACCCGATGGAGACCGCCTCGCCGTGGCGGATGCGGTAGTTCTCGTTGCGCTCGATGGCGTGCGCCATCGTGTGGCCGTAGTTGAGGACCTCGCGGCCGGGGTGGCCGTGGGTGCCGCCGGTCTCGCGGAGGTCCGCGGAGACCACGTCGACCTTCACCCGGATCGCGCGCTCGACCAGCTCGCGGAGGACCGGCGAGTCGGCGCTGAGCGTGTCGACGTCGTGGTCCTCGACCAGGTCGAGGATGACCGGGTCGGCGATGAAGCCGCACTTCACGACCTCGCCGAGCCCCGCGACCAGCTCGGCCCGCGGCAGCGAGCGCAGCGTGGAGAGGTCGCAGAGCACGCCGGCGGGCTCGTGGAAGGAGCCGACGAGGTTCTTGCCGCTGCGCGTGTTGATCCCGGTCTTGCCGCCGACCGCCGCGTCGACCATGCCGAGCAGGGTGGTCGGGACGTGCACGACCCGCACGCCGCGCAGCCAGGTCGCGGCCACGAAGCCGCCCAGGTCGGTGGTCGCGCCGCCGCCGAAGGTGACGACCGCGTCGGAGCGGGTGAACCCGGCGTCGCCGAGCGCCTCCCAGCACGACGCCGCCACCGCCGCCTTCTTCGCGCGCTCGCCGTCCGGGATCGGCAGCACCATCACGTCGTACGCCGCCGCCAGCGAGTCGAGCACCGGGTTGACCAGCTCCGCCAGCGCGTCGGAGAAGACGACCGCGACCCGCTGGACCCCGACGCCGAGCATCTGCGGGAGCTGGTCGGCCAGGTCGTGGCCGACCACGACGTCGTACGGGGACGCGCCGGAGACCCGGAGCACGGTCTCGCGCAGCTTCCTCGCCATCAGGGGGCCTTCCTCGCCAGCGTCGTCACGATCTCCTCCGCGACATCCTGCGGGGAGCGTCCGTCGGTGTCCACGACCAGGGTCGCGACGGACTCATAGACCGGCGTCCGCTCGTCCAGGAGCGCCTTGATCCGACCGCGGACGTTGCCGAGCAGCAGGGGGCGGGACGTACCCAGTCCGACCCGCTTCACCGCGTCGGCCAGGCCGACGCGCAGGAAGACCACCTCGTGCCCGGCGAGCAGGTCGCGGGTCCCGGGGTCGAGCACCGCTCCCCCGCCGAGCGCCAGGACGCCGTCGTGGGTGGCGACCGCCTCGGCGACCGCGGCGCGCTCGAGGGTGCGGAAGGCCGCCTCGCCCTCGTCGACGAAGATCTCGGAGATCGGCCGGCCGGCCGTCGCCTCCACGTCGTGGTCGGTGTCGCGCGCGGTCGTGCCGAGCCGGCGGGCGACCAGGCCCGCGACCGTGGTCTTGCCCGCTCCCATGGGGCCGATGAGGACGATCATCGGTAGCGCAGGCTGTCCAGGTAGCTCTCGGCGTTGCGCCGGGTCTCGGCCACCGAGTCGCCGCCGAACTTCTCCAGCACCGCGTCGGCCAGCACCAGCGCGACCATCGCCTCGGCGACGATGCCGGCGGCCGGGACCGCGCAGACGTCCGAGCGCTGGTGGTGGGCCACCGACTCCTCGCCGGTGGCGACGTCGACGGTGCGCAGCGCGCGGGGCACGGTGGCGATCGGCTTCATCGCGGCGCGCACGCGCAGGACCTCGCCGGTGCTCATGCCCCCCTCGGTGCCGCCGGAGCGGCCGCTCACGCGGCGGATGCCCTCGTCGGTGGGCACGATCTCGTCGTGCGCGAGCGAGCCCGGCGTCGCGGCGAGCTCGAAGCCGTCGCCGACCTCGACGCCCTTGATCGCCTGGATGCCCATGAGGGCACCGGCCAGCCGGGCGTCGAGCCGCCGGTCCCAGTGCACGTGGGAGCCCAGGCCCGGCGGGAGGCCGTGCACGACCACCTCGACGACGCCGCCGAGCGTGTCGCCGTCCTTGTGGGCCTGGTCGATCCGCTCGACCATCCGCTTGCTGGTGTCGGAGTCGAGGCACCGCACCTCGTCGGCGTCGAGCCGGGCGACGTCGTCGGCCTGCGGCCACAGCCCGGACGGGGCGCGGACGCCGCCGAGCTCGATGACGTGGGAGACGATCCGGGCGCCGACGGCCTGCTCGAGGAAGTTCGACGCGACCCGGCCGAGCGCGACGCGGGCGGCGGTCTCGCGGGCGGAGGCGCGCTCGAGGATCGGGCGGGCGTCGCCGAAGTCGTACTTCTGCATGCCGACCAGGTCGGCGTGGCCCGGGCGCGGCCGGGTCAGCGGGGCGTTGCGGGCCAGCGCCTCGAGCTCGACCGGGTCGACGGGGTCGGCCGACATGACCTTCTCCCACTTCGGCCACTCGGTGTTGCCGACCTCGATGGCGACCGGGCCGCCCTGGCTCTCGCCGTGGCGGACGCCTCCGACGAGGGTGACCTCGTCCCGCTCGAACTTCATCCGCGCGCCCCGGCCGTACCCGAGGCGCCGGCGCGCGAGGGCGTCGGCGATGTCGTCGGAGGTCACCCGGACATGGGCGGGCAGCCCCTCCAGGATCGCGACCAGGGAGGGGCCGTGGGACTCACCCGCAGTCAGCCAGCGCAGCATGGGACCAGTCTTTCACGAGGGTTCCGCTGCAGATTCGGGTCACCCCCCGACGAGACGGGACCAGACCGGGTCGCCGAGCACGACGCCGGCGAGCGCCCCGCCCAGCAGGAACGGCCCGAACGGGTAGGACGCCCCCAGCACCGCCCGGCTGCGCCGGAACACCGCGACGACGAGGCCGGGCACCGCGAACACCAGGAACGCCCCGTAGATGCCGACCGCGACCTCCGCCCAGCCCAGGTAGCCGAGCGCGAACCCGAGGATCGCGGAGAGCCGCACGTCGCCGTACCCCATGCCCGGCGGGTGGATCCACCACAGCGCGTAGAAGATCCCGAAGACCACGGCGGTGGCGATCCCGGCGCGGACCAGCGCGTCCGGGTCGCGCTCGAGGTACGCCGTGAGGCAGCCGAGCAGCACGACGGCCACGAGCGCCGGGCGCACCACGGCGGTCGGCAGCAGGCGGGTGCGCAGGTCCACGAGCGCGAGAGCGACGCCGACCGGGACGAGCGGGAGCAGGTAGAGCAGCGGCCACGTCATCCCGACGCCGAGCCCGACGAGCGCGCCGGAGACGAGGCACAGTGCGACGGCGACGGTGCCGAGCGCGGGAGCGGCCGCGACGACGGCGTACGACGGCTTGGCGTGCTCCGTTGCGTCGGCAGGGTCCGGCTCCGGCTCGGGTATCCGCGCGATCAGGCTCGGGACGAGGAGGCCGGCGGCACTGCACCCGACCGCGCCGAGCGCGACCGCCGCCGGGTCGGCGCTCACCCCACCGTCCGCCGGGCGGCGAGCTCGCGCTCGCCGGCGGCGCGCATCGCGTCGAGCGGGCCGGCCACGCCGGTGAACAGCTCGAACTGCAGCACGGCCTGGTGGACCAGCAGGTCCAGCCCACCGACCAGCACCCGGTCCTCGCCCACGGATGCCGCGAGCGGCGTGGGCCAGGTCTCGTAGACGACCTCGAAGACCACCGGGGCGCCCGCGCACCGGGCGACCAGCCCGGAGTCCTGTGCGGCGACCGGGATGGTCGAGACGACCACCTCACCGACCACGTCGCCACCGGTGAGGGGCAGGACCTCGACGTGCGGCTCGCTGGGGTGCGCCTCGATCGCGCCGACGGTCGGAAGCGCGCGCCGCGGGTCCCGGGCCAGCAGCCGGACCGACGTCGCGCCCAGCTCGCAGAGCGCCAGGCCCGTCGAGGCCGCGGTCGCTCCGGCACCCAGCACGGTGGCGGTGGTGACCGGGCCGTCGTAGCGCTCGCGCACGGCGGCGACCGCACCCGGCAGGTCGGTGTTGTCGGCCAGGACGACCTGCCCGTCCTCGAGCACCAGCGTGTTGACGCCGCCGGCCAGCCGGGCGCGGTCGGTCAGCCGGGCGCCGGTGACCGCGAGGCCCGCCCGCTTGTGCGGCATGGTCACCGACAGCCCGCGCCACGAGGCGTCGAGGCCGCGCACGAACTCGGCCAGCCCTCCGTCGGGGACCCGGACGGCGTCGTACTCCCAGTCCAGGCCGGCGGCGGCGTACCCTGCGCGGTGCAGGGTGGGTGAGAGCGAGTGGGCGATCGGGTCACCCAGCACGGCGCACCTCATCGCGGGCGCGGCCGGGTGTTCAGCAGGCACCGCCCGACTCGTTCGCGCAGTAGTCGCGGAGCTCGTCCTTGTACTCGAGGAACTCGTCGTAGGTCTCGGCGAACTTGGTCTCACCCGTCTTCAGGTTGACCGTGACGTAGTAGTACCAGTCGCCGTCCGCCGGGTGGGTCGCCGCGCGGATGGCCGCGTCGCCGGGTGCCTCGATCGGGCCGGGCGGCAGGCCGGGGTACTTGTAGGTGTTGTACGGCGAGTCGATCTGGAGGTCGTCCTCGGTCGGGACCGCGCCCAGGTCGTTGCCGGCGGCGTAGTTGACCGTCGCGTCGATCTGGAGCAGCCCGTTGGTCTCCGAGCCGGTGAGCCGGTTGTAGATGACCCGGGCGATCTTGGGCATGTCGTCGCCGCGGCCCTCGGACTCGACCAGGCTGGCGATCGTCATGAGCTCGGCGGGCGTGTAGCCGAGCTCAGCGGCGGCCGCCTCGAGGTCGGCGTCCTCGGCCGCCTGCTCCCAGCGGTCGACCATCGCGCTGAGCATCGAGGCGGGCGTGGCGTCCGGTCCGAAGTCGTAGGTCGCCGGGAAGAGGTAGCCCTCGGCCTCGCCCTCGGCGTAGTCGGGCAGGCCGAGCTTGGCCGGGTCGGCGAGGACCTTCTCGAAGGCCGACGCCTTGAAGTCGGTCTGGTCGGCGAGGATCGCGACCGTGTCCTCCACCGTCAGCCCCTCGGGGATGGTCACCGTGGCCTTCACCATGTTGGACGGGTCGACCAGGATCGAGACGACGTCGTCGGCCGCCATCTCCTTCTTCAGCGCGAAGAAGCCCGGCTGGAGGTTGGCCCAGTCCGGGTTGCCGTTCGCGGCCACGGTGAAGGCCTCCACCGAGGCGACGACGCCCTGCTCCTTGAGCCGGCGGCCGATCGCCGCGGCGTTGTCGCCGCTCACGACCTCGAACGTGACCTTGCCGCGGCCCGGCCCGTCGAAGTCCTCGGCGGACTGGAACTGCTCCTCGATCTTGTCGATGCCCCACGTCGCGACGAAGTAGAGCCCGCCGACGATCACCGCCAGCGCCACCAGCACCGCCAGGCAGCCGGGCAGGCTGCGGCGCTTCTTGCCGCGGCGGCGCCCGCCGGGGCTCTGCTCGCCCAGGAACGACTCCTGCTCGTGCTCCCCCAGGGTCTGGTCGTGCTCGTCCGTCATGCGGTCTCCTCGACGATCTCCCCCGGTGCGTTCCCGGTCGTGCGTTCGGTATCCAGGGCGTGCTGCAGGATGAGCACGGCTGCTGCCTGGTCGACCACGGCGCGCCGCTTGCCCCCCGTGCGGCCCTGGTCGCGCAGCATAGCCTCCGCGGAAACCGTGGTCATGCGCTCGTCGACCAGGCGCACGGGCACCGGGGCCACCCGACGGGCCAGCGCGGCGGCGAACTCGCGCACCTTGACCGCTGCGGGTCCCTCCCGTCCGGACAGCGACCGGGGTAGCCCGACGACGACCTCCAGGACGGTCGAGCCGGCCTCCTCCTCGGCGAGGATCCCGGCGATCCGGGCGAGGTCGCCCTTGCCGCGGCGGACGGTCTCGACCGGCGTCGCGAGGAACCCGGACGGGTCGCTCCGCGCGACCCCGATCCGGGCGTCTCCCGGGTCGATGCCGAGGCGTACGCCGTGGCGCATCAGACCGTGTCCTCCGCCCCTCGGTCGTCGCGAGCGGTGCCTCCGCGGGATGCATCGCCAGGCGGGGGAGGGAGACGGGACGGAGTCCCGGCGACCGACGACAACGCAGCGAGGCGCCCGCGGGGCGCCGCGCAGCAGGCCATGGGGGTGGAGGACACGGTCTTAACAGGCTCCGACCCGGCCGACCTCGGCGGTCACGACCGCGAGCGCCTCGTCGATGCGCGCCGCGTCGGTGCCGCCGCCCTGCGCGACGTCGGCCTTGCCGCCGCCCTTGCCGCCGACCAGCGGCCCGACGGCGCGGACCAGGTCGTTCGCACTGAGTCCGCGGGCCTGGGCCTCCTCGTTGAGCGCGGCCACCACGGAGACCTTGCCGTCGGCGGCCCCGATGACGACGACCACGCCGGGCTCGCCCTGCGGCAGGCGGCCGCGGACGTCGAGCGCGAGCGTGCGGACGTCGCCGCCGCCCGCTCCGTCGGCGCGGTGTGCGACCAGGTTGACCGGCCCGACCTTCGCCGCACCCGCCGCGAGCTCGCCGCCGGCGGCCAGCAGCTGGCCGAGGCGGACCTTCTCGATCTCCTTCTCCGCGGCGCGGAGCTTCTCGACGATGTCGTTGACCCGCTCGGGCAGCTGCTCCGGGCGCACCTTGAGCGTCTCGGAGAGCTGGTTGACCAGCACGTGCTCGCGCGCCAGGAAGCGGTAGGCGTCGCTGCCGACCAGCGCCTCGACGCGGCGCACGCCCGACCCGATGGAGGACTCGCCGAGCAGCTTGATCACGCCGAGCTTGCCGGAGCTGCCGGCGTGCGTGCCGCCGCACAGCTCGCGCGCCCAGTCGCCGACCGAGACGACACGCACCTGGTCGCCGTACTTCTCGCCGAAGAGGGCCATCGCCCCGGAGGCCACCGCCTCCTTCTGGGTCATGATCTCGGCGTGCACCGCGAGGTCGTCGAGGACGACGTCGTTGACGCGCGCCTCGACGTCGGCCATCACCGACGCCGGCACCGCGCCGGTCGCGGAGAAGTCGAAGCGGAAGCGGCCGGGCGCGTTCTCCGAGCCCGCCTGGGTCGCGGTCTCCCCGAGCGCCTCGCGGAACGCCTTGTGGACCATGTGGGTCGCCGTGTGCGCCCGGGAGATCGAGCGCCGGCGCTCCACGTCCACGAGCGCCTGGGCCGACAGTCCGGCGGTGACCTCGCCCTCGAGCACCCGCACGTGGTGCGCGATCACGCCGGTCACCGGCGACTGGACGTCGAGCACCTCGAGCTTCGCGCCGTTCGCGAGCTCGATCACGCCCTGGTCGGCGAGCTGGCCGCCGCCCTCGGCGTAGAACGGCGTGCGGTCGAGGACCACCTCGACCAGCTCGCCCGGTCCCGCCGAGCGCACGACGCCACCGTCGGCGACGATGCCGCGCAGCGTGCCCTCGTCGGTGACGGTCTGGTAGCCGGTGAACTCGACCGGACGGCCCATCTCGTCGGCGACCTCGCGGTAGGCCGACGCGTCGCGGTGCTGGCCCTTCTTGGCCCGCGCGTCGTCCTTCGCGCGCTGGCGCTGCTCGTTCATCAGCCGGCGGAAGCCGTCCTCGTCGACGGACAGGCCCTGCTCCGCCGCCATCTCCAGGGTCAGGTCGATCGGGAAGCCGTAGGTGTCGTGCAGCGCGAACGCACGGTCACCCGACAGCTGGCTGCCGCCACCCTGCTTCACCTCGGTCGCGGCCAGGTCGAAGATCTGGGTGCCCGCCCGCAGCGTCTGGCGGAACGCCTGCTCCTCGGCGTACGCGACCGTCGAGATCCGCTCCCAGTCCTGGTGCAGCTGGCGGTAGGTCTCGCCCATCTTGTCGCGGCTGACCGGGAAGAGCTCGGGCAGCGCCGGGTCCTCATAGCCGAGCAGCCGCACCGAGCGGACCGCGCGGCGCAGCAGCCGGCGCAGGACGTAGCCGCGCGCCTCGTTGCCGGGCGTGACGCCGTCCGCGATCAGCATCATCGAACTGCGGACGTGGTCGGCGACGACCCGGAACCGGACGTCGTCCTCGGGGTTCGCGCCGTACCGGCGGCCGGTGAGCTCCATGGCCCGCTCGATCACCGGGAACATCACGTCGATCTCGTACATGTTGTCGACGCCCTGGAGCATGAACGCGACGCGCTCGAGACCCATGCCGGTGTCGATGTTCTTCTTGGGCAGCGAGCCGGCGATGTCGAAGTCCTCCTTGGACCGCACCGCGGACAGCTCGTCCTGCATGAAGACGAGGTTCCAGAACTCCAGGTACCGGTCCTCCGCGGAGAAGTCGCCCGCGGGGCCGTAGGCGTCGCCGCGGTCGATGAGGATCTCCGAGCACGGGCCTCCCGGCCCGGGCACGCCCATCGACCAGTAGTTCTCCTTGGGCCCCAGGCGGATGATCCGGTCGTCCGGCAGGCCGGTGATCTTGCGCCAGAGTCCGAGCGCCTCGTCGTCGCCCTCGAGGATCGAGGGGTACAGCCGGCTCTCCTCGAAGCCGAAGCCGCCGTCGGCGATCGGCTTGGTCACGAGCTCCCAGGCGAGCTCGATCGCGCCCTCCTTGAAGTAGTCGCCGAACGAGAAGTTGCCGCACATCTCGAAGAACGTGCCGTGGCGGGTGGTCTTGCCGACGTCCTCGATGTCCGGGGTGCGCACGCACTTCTGCACGCTCGTCGCGCGGGGGTAGGGCGGCAACTCCTGCCCGAGGAAGTAGGGCTTGAACGGCACCATGCCGGCGTTGACGAACAGCAGGTTCGGGTCGTCGAGCAGCAGCGATGCGGACGGGACCGGGGTGTGCCCGTGCGACTCGAAGTGAGCCACGAACCTCCGGCGAATCTCCGCGGTGTCCATCAGTTGCTGCCTTCCTGCTCCTGGTTGGTGGCCGGGACCGCCTTATGGCGGCCACCGGTGAGCTCGGGTGTCCCATGAGGCACGAGGCCCAGCCGCTCGCGCAACTCCGATTCCTTGTCCGACCGGCCCTGGGCGACCTCGTCGCGGAACATGCGAGCCCCCAGCTCGAGAGCCCCGACCCGGTCCTTGAGACCGTCGACGGTGAACGCCTCCGCCGCGCGCCGGCCGCGCACCATCACGTAGACGGCGGAGCCGGCCCCGGCGACGAACCAGAGCCCACGCCTCATGCCGCCGACCCCTCCTCGTCGAGCTCGGCCCGCTGGCGGGCCTGCCGCTCCCGGACGGCCTCGCGGGTGTCGGCCTTGCGCTCCTTGCGGGCCCGCCGGACCTCGCGCTTCATCTCGAACCGGATCCGGTTGCGCGACTCCGCGTCGAGTGCCCGGCGTACGCCATGCGCGAGCGACACCGCCTTGACCGCGGTCTCCCGCAGGACCAGGTCGGCGAACGGCGCGCCGGCTCCTCGGGGTGCCGGCTGCGGCTCCGGCTCGGCCGTCCCCAGGTCGGTGATGACGTACCCGACCTCGGCGTCGGTCTCTGACCGGATGGTCCGCTCCGGCCGCGCCACCCGCCGCTCGAGCTCGTCGAGCTGGGTGCGCAGCGCGGCGGTCTCCGCGCGGGCCGCGGCGAGCTCCCGGTCGGTCCGGGACCGGGCGCGCAGCAGCGCGGCACCGAGCGCCAGCGCGACCAGCGCCGGGCCCACGGCCACCACGGGCACGATCCAGTCCTGCATGGTCACCGACCCTATCGCGCGGTCAATCGCCGCGGATCAGCCGCCGGACCCGCTCCCACCGCTCCTTGATCGCGGCCTCGGCGCCGAGGGTCGTCGGCTGGTAGTACGCGCGGTCGAGGACCACGTCGGGGGCGTACTGCTGCTCGGCGATGCCGAACGGCTCGTCGTGGCTGTACTTGTAGGTCGCGCCGTGGCCGATCTTCTTCGCCCCGGAGTAGTGCGCGTCGCGCAGGTGCGGTGGGACCTGGCCGATCTTGCCCGCCCGGACGTCGGCGATCGCCGCACCGATCGCGGTCGTGACCGCGTTCGACTTCGGCGCGACGGCCAGGGCGATCGTGGCGTGCGCGAGGGTCAGCTGCGCCTCGGGCATCCCGATCAGCTGGACGGTCTGCGCGGCCGCGACGGCGGTCTGGAGCGCGGTCGGGTCCGCGAGGCCGATGTCCTCGGAGGCCAGGATCATCAGCCGGCGCGCGATGAAGCGCGGGTCCTCCCCCGCCTCGATCATCCGGGCGAGGTAGTGCAGGGCGGCGTCGGCGTCGGAGCCGCGCACCGACTTGATGAACGCGCTGACCACGTCGTAGTGCTGGTCTCCCTGGCGGTCGTAGCGCACGGCGGCCCGATCGACCGCCGTCTCGGCGGTGGTGAGGTCGACGGTGTCGAGGCCCTGCGAGGCGGCGCTGCCGGCGGCGGCCTCGAGGTAGGTGAGCGAGCGGCGGGCGTCGCCGCCGGCGAGCCGGACGAGGTGCTCCAGCGCTTCGTCGTCGACCTTGATCGCCCCGCCGAGCCCGCGCTCGTCCGCGATCGCCTGGTCGAGCACGGCCCGCACGTCGTCGTCGGTGAGGGACTCCAGCCGGAGCAGCAGGCTGCGCGAGAGCAGCGGCGAGATCACGCTGAAGAAGGGGTTCTCGGTCGTCGCGGCGATGAGCGTGACCCAGCGGTTCTCCACGCCGGGCAGCAGCGCGTCCTGCTGGGCCTTGCTGAAGCGGTGCACCTCGTCGACGAACAGCACGGTCTCGCGGCCACCGGCCACGAGCTCGGCGCGGGCCGCGTCGATCGCCGCGCGCACCTCCTTGACGCCGGCCGAGACCGCCGACACCTCGACGAAGCGGCGGTCGGTCTGGTTGCTGACGATCGAGGCGATCGTGGTCTTGCCGG
This sequence comes from Nocardioides pyridinolyticus, assembly GCF_054653575.1. Taxonomy (NCBI): domain Bacteria; kingdom Bacillati; phylum Actinomycetota; class Actinomycetes; order Propionibacteriales; family Nocardioidaceae; genus Nocardioides; species Nocardioides pyridinolyticus. Next base: position 78,660 of record NZ_BAAIFY010000012.1, read on the forward strand.
TCCCCGGCGGGCCCCACAGCAGCAGCGACATCGACTGGTCCCCCTCGACCAGCCGGCGCAGGGGTGAGCCGGCGGCCCGCAGCTGCTCCTGGCCCACCAGCTCGTCGAGCGTGCGCGGACGCATGCGGACGGCCAGGGGCGCCGACGCGTGGGTGTTCGCGTTCAGCGAGCCGCCCCCGGTCCGGCCTCCTGTCGAGGAGGCGGAGCCGGGGGCGTCGAAGAGTCCGTCGTCCACCCGCTCAGGCTAGTGCGCGCTGGCGACGGTCAGGCGCTCGCCATCGTCTTGCGGTTCAGGTCGAACCACGTGTCCGCGTAGCCCGGCTCGTTGCCGAGCGCCGGGGACGGGGTCGCACCCGGGTCCGGCGTACCGGTGTCGTCCACGCCGAGCAGCGAGGCCGTGACCGGACGCTCGGGGTGGTTGCCCAGCTCGCCCGCGAAGTGGCAGGCGACCTTGTGCCGCTTGCCGATCTGGAGCAGCGGCGGCTCGACCCGTGCGCAGATCTCCTGCGCCAGCGGGCAGCGGGTGCGGAACCGGCAGCCCGAGGGCGGGTTGATGGGGCTCGGGACGTCGCCCTGGAGGCGGATGCGCTCGCGGCGCCCGCCGATCGCCGCCTGCTTCACGTCCGGCACCGCCGACAGCAGCGCCTGCGTGTAGGGGTGGTTCGGGCGGTTGTAGAGCGTCTCCCGGTCGGCGATCTCGACGATCTTGCCGAGGTACATGACCGCGATCTCCGGGCAGAAGTGCCGGACGACTGCGAGGTCGTGCGCCACGAACAGGAAGGCGATCCCGAACTCCTTCTGGAGGTCCTGGAGCAGGTTGACTACCTGCGCCTGGATCGAGACGTCCAAGGCCGAGACGGGCTCGTCGGCCACCAGCAGCTTCGGCTGGAGGGTCAGTGCCCGGGCGATGCCGATGCGCTGCCGCTGTCCGCCCGAGAACTCGTGCGGGTACCGGTTGTAGTGCTCGGGGTTGAGACCGACGGTCTCCAGGAGCTCCTGCACGCGCGGGAGGATCTTCTTCTTCGGCACGATCCTGTGGATCGCCAGCGGCGCCCCGACGATCGAGCCGACAGTCTGCCGCGGGTTCAACGAGGTGTACGGGTCCTGGAAGATCATCTGGATCTCGCGCCGCAACGGCTTGAGTCCGCGCGCCGAAGTCTTCGCGATGTCCTTGCCCTCGAAGAGGATCGAGCCGCTGGTCGGCTCATAGAGGCGGGTGATCATCCGTCCGGTCGTCGACTTGCCGCAGCCCGACTCGCCTACCAGGCCCAGCGAACCGCCCGCCGGCACCTGGAAGGAGACGCCGTCGACGGCCTGCACGTGGCCGATGGTCCGCCGGACCAGTCCCGAGGACTTCACCGGGAAGTACATCCGGAGGTCCCTGACCTCCAGGATCGGCTCTGCGTGCGGGTCGAACTCGGTCGGCGCGTGACCGACGACGTCCGTCGCGATCTCGTTGCTGTCGATCCCGGTCCCGTCACCCTCGCCGGGGTGCGGGTCGTCGGTCGGCATGCCGGCACCTGCCGACAGCTGGTCGTTCATCGTTCCTCCACCAGGTCTGGCGCGATCTCCGGCAGGACCTCTCGTTCGAACACGGCATCGGGGTTGGCGAGGTGACACCGCTTGAGGTGCGTCTCGCTCCGTGTGCCCGGGGCCAGCTCGGGCAGGACCGTCGTGCACAGGTCGCCGGGCACCTTGTCGCGATGCAGGCACCGCGGATGGAAGGCGCAGCCCGACGGCGGCGACAGCAGACTCGGCGGGTTGCCGGGGATCGGGATGAGCTGCGCCGAGGTGTCCCCACTGACGTCCGGGACGCTCGAGAGCAGGCCCCAGGTGTAGGGCATCTCCGGATGCGTGAGGATCTCCTTGGTCGTGCCGTACTCCACGGCTCGGCCGGCGTACATCACCAGGACGTCGTCGGCCATCTCGGCCACGACACCCAGGTCGTGGGTGATGATGATGATCGCCGACTCGAACTCCTTCTGGAGATCCTGGAGGAGGTCGAGGATCTGCGCCTGCACCGTCACGTCGAGCGCGGTGGTGGGCTCGTCGGCGATGACCAGGCTCGGGTTGTTGATCAGCCCCATCGCGATCATGGCGCGCTGACGCATGCCTCCCGAGAACTGGTGCGGATAGTCGTCCACGCGACGGTCCGGCTGCGGAATGCCGACTCGGTCGAGCATCTCGATCGCCCGCTTGCGCGCCGCCTTCTTGCTGACCTCGTGATGCACCCGGTAGGCCTCGGAGATCTGAGCGCCGACGCGGAAGTAGGGGTGCAGGGAGGAGAGCGGGTCCTGGAAGATCATGCTCACCTCCCGCCCCCGCTTGGCTCGCATCTCGGCGTCGGAAAGGCTGAGCAGGTCGGTGCCGTCGAGAACGATGCGACCACTGACGCGCGCGGCGCTCCCTCTGTGCAGCCCCAGGATCGCGGAGCTGGACACCGACTTGCCCGACCCGGACTCGCCCACGATGCCGAGCGTCTTGCCGCGCTGCAGGTCGAACGACAGACCGTCCGTCGCCTTGACCACGCCGTCTGCAGTCGGGAAGTGGACCTTGAGGTCGCGGACGCTGAGGAAGGGTTCCATGAGTTCGGCTCCGTTCAGCCCAGCCGCACGCGCGGGTCGATGAAGGCGTAGGACACGTCGACGATGATGTTGGCCAGGATGACGAAGGCACCGGCCACCAGCACCACGCCGACGATGGTCGGCAGGTCGAACGCGGCGTTGGCCTGGACGGTGAGGAGTCCGAGCCCTGGGTAGGAGAAGACGTACTCCGTGATGATCGCTCCACCGAGCAGGGTGGCGAAGTCGAGACCCGCCATCGTGACCAACGGGGTGAGCGCCGCCCGCAACCCGTGCTTGAAGAGCACGGTGCGCTGCGGAAGGCCCTTGGCGCGAGCGGTGCGGATGTAGTCCTCACCCATGGACTCGAGCACGAACGCCCGGCTCATGCGCACGTAGCCGGCGATGAACACCAGCGCCAGCGTGAACGCAGGCATGATCAGGTTCGAGAACCATCCCCAGACGCCGCCGTCCGCGATGGTCGTGTAGTTCGGGTACGGGAACACCGCCCACTTGACCGCGAGGTACTTCAGGAAGAACGCGCCGATGAAGAAGGTCGGGAAGGCGTAGGCGACCAGCGTCAGACCGACGACGCCGCGATCGAGCAAGGATCCCTTGTAGACGGCAGCCAGTACGCCGAACAGCACCCCGCACACCAGCCACATCACCAGCGCGACCAGGGCGAGCGACATCGAGACGGGCGCGGCGTCCGCGACCAGTTCGTTCACCGTCGACGAGTTCAGGTGCGAGTAGCCCAGGCACGGCGGCCCGCAGTGGGTCACGCCGCTGGGGAGAGCCTCACGCAGCTCCGGGTCGGCGGGGAAGTCGCGGCCCACGACGAGTCCCTTGGCGAACGCGGTGAACTGGGTCGTGATCGGCTGGTCATAGCCGAGCGCCTTCTCCGCCTGGTTGATCTGCTCCTGGCTGCAGTTCTTGCCGCAGGCCAGCCGCGCTGCGTCGATCGGCGTGGCGAAGAACAGCACGAACGTGATCATGGTCAGGGCCAGCAAGAGGCCGATGCCCACGATGCAACGACGCACGATGTATGCCCACATCGGTCCGACTCACTTTCTGCTGCTCAGAGATGCTCGCGATCAGCCGCCGAACCAGAGCGGCGGCCGATCGCGTGCGTGATCGGGTGGGGCGGGTGTCGACACCCGCCCCACCCGCGGGTGGTGCGACTCAGCTCAGCGTCACTGCTCGACGCCGATGAGCCCGATCTCCGGATAGGAGGACGACGCGGCGGTCGTCGTGAAACCGGTGACCTTGCTGCCGTGCAGCCAGTTGAAGCTGGTGATCTCCAGCGGGATGTAGGCGTAGTCCTCACCGAGGATCAGGTCGGCCTCCTGCAGCGCCGCGACCTGGGCGTCGATGTCCGGGGCGTTGGCCGCCTCGTCCACCTTGGCCTCGAACTCGTCGCTCTGGTAGCAGCCGTAGTCCTGGCCACAGGTCGTCGGCGAGAAGTTCGGACGGCTGTCGAACAGCGGCGGCAGCACCGTCGACATCGACGGCCAGTCGGCGCCCCAGCCGGCCCAGGTGATGTCGAACTCGTCGTCCGGCCGAGCGATCACGTCGTAGTAGGTGTCGCCCTGCGGCGCCAGTGTGGTCTTGAAACCGGCGGCGTCCCACGCCTCCTTGACGGCAGCGAAGGCGCTGTCCATCGTCGGCGAGGCCTGGTAGGCGACGGTGATCGGGTACGGCATCTCGACGCCGGCCTCCTCGAGGATAGCCTTCGCTGCCTCGGGGTCACCGTTGTTGTCGTTGTCGTTGGCGAACGCCGGGTTGTCCTGAGCGCCGGAGACGCCCGGGTTGACGATGGTCTCGCCGGGAACGCCGACCTTCTCGCCACCGAGGGCGGTGAGGTAGCTGTTCAGGTCGAGGCCCACGGCCAGCGCCTCACGGACCGCCGGGTCCTTGAGACGGTTGAAGTTCGGCACCAGGTAGGAGTTGTACGGCGACTCCACGTTGAGGTACCGGTCCAGGACGGGGCCCTGGAGCGCAGGGAACTGCGGCGGGGCCACGCGAGCGGTGGTGATCGCGGTCTGGTCAGCGGGCGCGTCTGCGATCAGACGGTCGTTGAACAGCTCACCGGCGGTGTCCGACGGGTCGATCTGGTAGTCGATCTCGTCCGGCAGGGCCAGGCGCAGGGCCTCGGGGTCATCGGTGGAGGGGTCGTACTCCTCATTGCGGACCAGCGTCGCACCGGAGTTCTTCGACCACATGCCGCCCTCGACCTTGTACGGGCCGTTGGAGAGCACCTTCCACTGCGACTTCGCGCCGTCGTCGAACTCCTTCTTGTACGGGTCGGTCATCATCATGCCCGCGACCGCCTGCGGGAAGTCCGCCCAAGGCTTGTTGAACCGGAACGTGATGGTCTTGCCGTCACAGCTCACCGCGTCCTCGTAGGCCGCCTGCTGCTCCGGGGTCGCCTTGTACGGGCCGGGGTAGTCCTCGACATCGATGTAGCTCAGCGTGTAGTTCGGCCCCCCGGTGATGAGGTCGTTCGCGAACACGCGGCTGGTGCCGTACTGGACGTCCTCACAGGTGATGTCGGAGCCGTCCTCCCAGCGCACACCGTCCTTGAGGGTGAACGACCAGACCTTGCCGCCCTCGGACGAGGTGCCGGTGTCGGTGGCCAGGTCCGGGACCGGGGTCGTGGCGACCTCGCCGTCCTCGGACATCGGGAACGCGAGGAGGCCGCGGTAAATGAGGCGGCGGAACCAGGCGAGCTCGACGCCGTAGTAGATGCGCTGCGGATCCGAGGCCTCGTACGGGAAGTGCTGTAGGACGGTGAGCGTGCCGCCCTTGGCACCTGCAGCGGCATCGTTCTCCGGCCCGGGGCCGTCGTCCCCGCCACCGCAGGCAGCCAGTGTCAGACCGAGAGCTGCGGCCACGGATGCGGCGACTGCCCCCCTCAGTTTCCTACGCATGTTTCCTCCTTCTATGTGCGCGGTTGCGGCACATTCCGGCGACGCGATGTCGCCGAAGTCGGTGCTGGGACGCCGAGACGGCATCTATCGGTTGGCCTTCGGGTCGAGCGCGTCGCGCAGACCGTCGCCGAGCAGGTTGAAGCAGATGACGATGGTGGCGATGAGGATCGCCGGGACGAAGAAGTAGACCGGGGCGTACTGGGCATAGCCGATCGAGTCGGCCAGGATGTTGCCCAGCGTCGGCGTCGGGGGCTTGATGCTGACCCCGAGGAAGCTGAGGGCGGCCTCGGCCGAGACGAAGGCCGGCAGGATCAGGGTGAAGCTGACGAGGATCGGCGCCCACAGGTTGGGCAGGATCTCACGGAAGTAGATGCGCATCCGCGAGGCTCCGAGGAGGGTCGAGGCATGGACGAACTCCTGCTCTCGGATGGACAGCACCTGCCCGCGGACCAGGCGGGCGATGCTGGTCCAGCCGAACAGGCCGAGCACCAAGATGACATAGAGCGCCGCCGACGGGTCGCCGGAGGGGACGCCGGCCTTCTCGAGCAGCAGGATGCCGACCGCCGAGAACGCCAGCAGCATCAGTGTCTGCGGGAACGCGAGGGTGAGGTCGATGACGCGGCCGATGATCGCGTCGACCCAGCCGCCCGACGCACCCGAGACGATGCCGAGCACGACCCCGATGAAGACCGCGATGAGGGTCGCAGCGATCGAGATGCCGAGCGAGAAGCTGATGCCGTACCAGACCCGGGACATCAGGTCGCGGCCCGTGCGGGGGTCGATCCCGAGCGGGTGCTCGGAGGAGATGCCACCCCACGAACCCTCGGGGAGCGTGTTCGCATCGAGCAGGTTCTGGTTCAAGCTGAAGGGGTCGAGCACGCCGGACTTCACCAAGACGGGCGCAGCGATCGCCGCCAGGAAGTACAGAGCCACCACCGTCAACGACACCATCGACAGCTTGTCCTTGCGGAACCGAGCCATCGCGAGCCGCGTCGGGGACTTGCTGACGACCGAGCCAGAGCTCTCGGGGGTCGCCTGGGGCTCCCCTCCCTCGCCGCTGAGCAGATGGCCGCTCAGCTCGCTGCTCGGCGTCGTCATCGTCACCCCATTCACACTGAGAAGTCAGGCGCGATACAAGACGTGGTCCGAGCGCCGCGGGCGACTCTACGCCACCGCTTGGGGCAGAGCGATGACCCGCGGGTAACGATCTGGTCTCGACAGATGGACAGTCCTGTCCGGCCGATCAGGCTCGACCCGGGACGTCCTTCGCCAAGAGGGCGTCGATCCCTGCTTCCTTGCGCTGATCGGCTGTGATGGGCGCAGGAGCCGAGGTGAGCGGGTCGAAGCCGCCACCGGACTTGGGGAACGCGATGACGTCGCGGATCGAGTCGGTCCCCGCGAGCAGCGCGACGACGCGGTCCCAGCCGAACGCGATGCCGCCGTGCGGCGGCGCGCCGTACTTGAACGCCTCGAGCAGGAAGCCGAACTTCTCCTCCGCCTCGGCCTCGCCGATGCCCATCACGGAGAAGACGCGCTTCTGGATGTCCTCGCGGTGGATACGGATGGACCCGCCGCCGATCTCGTTGCCGTTGCAGACGATGTCGTAGGCCCACGCGAGCGCGTTGCCGGGGTCCTGGTCGAACGTGTCGGGGTCCTGGGGGCTGGTGAACGCGTGGTGCACCGCGGTCCACGCCCCGCCGCCGACCGCGACGTCGCCCGCGGCGGTCGCCTCGTCGGCCGGCTCGAACAGGGGGGCGTCGACGACCCACAGGAAGCTCCACGCGCTCTCGTCGATGAGGCCGCAGCGGCGACCGATCTCGAGGCGCGCGGCCCCGAGCAGGGAGCGGCTCGACTTCACCGGGCCCGCGGCGAAGAAGACGCAGTCGCCGGGCTGGGCGCCGACGTGCGCGGCGAGGCCGGCCTTCTCCTCGTCGGTGATGTTCTTCGAGACCGGGCCGGTCAGCTCGCCGTCCTCCTGGACCAGCACGTAGGCCAGGCCCCGGGCACCGCGCTGCTTGGCCCATTCCTGCCAGGCGTCGAGCTGCTTGCGCGGCTGGCTCGCTCCCCCGGGCATGACGACAGCGCCGACGTACGGCGCCTGGAACACGCGGAAGGGCGTGTCCTTGAAGTACTCGGTGCAGTCGACGAGCTCCTGGCCCATGCGCAGGTCCGGCTTGTCGGAGCCGTAGCGGGCCATCGCCTCGGCGTAGGTCATCCGCGGCAGCGGGACCGGGACATCGTGGCCGACCAGCCGCCAGAGCGCGACCAGGATCTCCTCGGCGACCGCGATGACGTCGTCCTGCTCGACGAAGCTCATCTCGATGTCGAGCTGGGTGAACTCGGGCTGGCGGTCGGCGCGGAAGTCCTCGTCGCGGTAGCAGCGCGCGATCTGGAAGTAGCGCTCCATGCCGGCGACCATCAGCAGCTGCTTGAACAGCTGCGGGCTCTGCGGCAGGGCGTACCAGCTGCCGGGCTGGAGGCGCGCCGGGACCAGGAAGTCACGCGCGCCCTCGGGCGTCGACCGGGTGAGGGTGGGCGTCTCGATCTCGACGAAGTCGTGGCGGTCGAGCACATCGCGCGCGGCCTTGTTGACCTGGCTGCGCAGGCGGATCGCGTGGTTCGGGCCGGAGCGGCGCAGGTCGAGGTAGCGGTGCTTGAGCCGCGCCTCCTCGCCGACGTCGACGTGGTCGCTGATCGGGAACGGCAGCGGCGCCGCGGAGCTGAGCACCTCGACCTCGGTGGCGACGACCTCGATCTCACCGGTGGCGAGGTTGGGGTTCTCGTTGCCCTCCTTGCGGCGGGCGACCTCGCCGGTGACCTTGATGCAGTACTCCGCCCGCAGGTGGTGCGCGACCTCCTCGTCGCGGATGACGACCTGGACGACGCCGCTCGCCTCGCGCAGGTCGATGAAGGCCACGCCGCCGTGATCGCGCCGGTTGGCCACCCATCCCGCGAGGGTGACGGTCTGGCCGGCGTGCTCAGCGCGGAGGGCGCCGGCGTCCTGGGTGCGGATCACTGCTCTTGCTCCTTCATCGTGACCTGCGGTCGCAGGTCCTCGGCGGGTGGGGTCCAGGCGGCGGGATCGGCCGCCACCTGCTCCCCCGAACGGATGTCCTTGACCTCGTGGGTGTCGCCCGGGAACCACACGTAGGGGATGCCCCGGCGCTCGGCGTACCGGATCTGCTTGCCGAACTTCTGCGGGCTCGCGGCCACCTCGCACGGGACGCCCCGCGCGCGCAGCGCCGTCGCCACGGCGTCGCTCGCGGGCCGGCTCTCCTCGTCGGCGAGCGCGACCAGCACCGCGCTCGGCACCTTGCGGTCCGAGCCGAGCAGGCCACGGCTCATCAGCGGCACCAGGGAGCGGCTGATCCCGAACGAGATGCCGACGCCCGGGTAGGTGCTGCGGCCGTCGGAGGCGAGCGCGTCGTAGCGCCCTCCCCCGCCGACGGACTTCAGGAACTCGAAGCCGACCATGTAGATCTCGAAGACGGTGCCGGTGTAGTAGTCGAGGCCTCGCGCCAGGCTGAGGCTCGCCTCGACCTCGAACCGGTCGCTGCGGACGCTGGCGCAGCCGTCGATGACGGCGGCGAGCTCGGCCAGGCCGGTGTCGAGCAGCTCGTGGTCGACCCGCAGCTCCCGCACCTGCTCGACGAAGGAGGTGTCGCTCGTGGTGATCCGCGCGAGCGCGAGGCACTGCTGGACCTGCTCGTCGCCGAGGCCGGCGTCGCGCCCGAGCAGCGCGGCGACCTCCTTCTCCGGGAGCTTGTCGAGCTTGTCGATGATCGTGATGACCGCCTGCGGGTCCTCCGCGCCGATGCCGCGGTAGAAGCCCTCGATCAGCTTCCGGTTGTTGACCCGGAGCCGCAGCGGCGGCAGCGGCAGGCCGGACAGCGCCTCGGCCATCACGCGGGCGACCTCGACGTCGAAGTGGAAGGGCAGCTCGTCCTTCATCACCACGTCGATGTCGGCCTGGGTGAACTCGCGGTAGCGACCCTCCTGCGGCCGCTCACCCCGCCAGGCCTTCTGGATCTGGAACCGGCGGAAGGGGAACTCGAGCTTGCCGGCGTTCTCCAGCACGTAGCGCGCGAAGGGGACGGTCAGGTCGAAGTGCAGGCCCATGCCGGAGTCGGTGCCGGCGTCCGCCTCCTGGAGGCGTCGCAGGACGTAGACCTCCTTGGAGGTCTCGCCCTTGCGGAGCAGCTGGTCCATGGGCTCGACGGCGCGGGTCTCGATGCCGGCGAAGCCGTGCAGCTCGAAGGTACGGCGCAGGGTGTCGATCACCTGCTGCTCGACGAAGCGCTGCTCGGGCAGCAGCTCGGGGAACCCGCTGAGCGGGGTCGGCTTGGCATTCATGGGTTCAGAGACCTCGAGTGGTCTGGGTGGAGTCGCCGCTGGAGAGCAGGTCGAGCAGGAAGGGGTTGGTCGCGCGCTCGCGGCCGATCGACGTCTGCTCGCCGTGTCCGGGCAGGACCACGACGTCGTCGGGCAGGGTCAGCACCTTGCTGGCGAGGCTGCGCAGCATCGTCGGGTGGTCGCCACCGGGCAGGTCGGTGCGTCCGATCGACCCCGCGAAGAGCAGGTCGCCGGAGAACATCACCTCGGAGACGTCCTCGCGCTGGTACGGCGAGCGGAAGGTCACCGATCCCTCGGTGTGGCCGGGCGCGTGGTCGACGACGAAGCGCAGGCCGGCCAGCTCCAGCTCCTGGCCGTCGCCGAGCTCCTGGACGTCGTCGGGCTCGGCGAACTCGTACTTCCCCCCGAGCAGCATCTGGGTCGTCTCGCGGGACATGCCGGCCATCGGGTTCGCCAGCAGGTGGCGGTCGGCCGGGTGGATCCAGGCGGTCGCGTCGTAGGTGCCGGCGACCGGGGCGACGCACCACATGTGGTCGACGTGGCCGTGGGTCACCAGCACGGCGACCGGCTTGAGCCGGTGCTCGCGGACGACCTGGGCGACGCCGTCGGCGGCGTCCTTGCCGGGGTCGATGACCACGCACTCGTTGCCCGGGCCGGTGGCGGCCACGTAGCAGTTCGTGCCCCACGGACCCGCGGGGAAGCCGGCGATCAACACCCCGGCAGCCTACCGATGACGCGGGGGCAGCGCCGCACCGGTGTGCCGGTGCGACGCCGGGGCGGGCGACTCCTCGTCCGCCCATGCGGCGGTGCCACCCGTCGGCGCCAGCACCACCAGCGTGCCCGCCGCGAGAGCGGCCGCCACCTGCTTCACTCTGCTCGTCGTGCTCATGTCCGCCGTCCTTGCTCGCTCGTGAGCGCCACCGCGGTCGCCCGCGTCGATCCTGCGGGCGGCAGGTGGACGCGAGAATGATCCGCGCGGGTGGTCGGGATGGCAGGTATCTGGCAGAGATCCAGCGCCTCCGGCGAGGGCCATTAGCATGGTCTCGACACGACCAGGGATGCGAGCGGAGTGCACTGTGACGAGCCACGATTGGGGCCGCGTCGACGACGACGGCACCGTCTACGTGAAGACCGACGACGGCGAGCGTTCCGTCGGCCAGTACCCCGAGGGCACCCCGGAGGAGGCGCTGAAGTTCTTCACGGAGCGGTACGACGCGCTCGCGTTCGAGGTCGACCTGCTCGAGCAGCGGATCAAGTCGGGGGTGATGTCCCCCGACGAGGCCGCCACCTCGGTCCGCACGGTCCGCGAGCAGGTCACCGAGGCGAACGCCGTCGGGGACCTCGCCGGCCTCGCCGCCCGCCTCGACGCCCTCAGCCCGGTGCTGGAGAGCCAGCGCGAGGCCCGCAAGGCCGAGCGCGCCCAGCGCTCGGCGGAGGCCCGCGCCGGCAAGGAGCGCATCGTCACCGAGGCCGAGCAACTGGCCTCCGGCAACGACTGGCGCAACGGCGCCAACCGGATGCGCGAGCTGCTCGACGAGTGGAAGACGCTCCCCCGCATCGACCGGTCGTCCGACGACGCGCTCTGGCGGCGCTTCTCCACCGCCCGCACGTCGTACACCCGGCGCCGCAAGGCGCACTTCGCCGAGCAGCACGAGAAGCGCGACCAGGCCCGCTCGGTCAAGGAGCGCCTGGTCGTCGAGGCCGAGGAGCTGGCGACCTCCACGGACTGGGGCCCGATGGCGGGCCGCTACCGCGACCTGATGCGCCAGTGGAAGGCCGCCGGCCCGGCGCCCCGCGACGTGGACGAGGCGCTGTGGAAGCGCTTCCGCGGAGCGCAGGACACGTTCTTCGGTGCCCGCGACGCCGCAGCCGCCGAGCAGGACCAGGAGTTCGCCGCGAACGCCGAGGTGAAGGAGCAGCTCCTCGCCGAGGCCGAGGCCCTGCTGCCGGTCTCCGACGTCGAGGCCGCCAAGCGCGCCTTCCGCGACATCGCCGAGCGCTGGGACGCCGCGGGCAAGGTGCCGCGCGACCGGATGCGCGAGCTCGAGGGCCGCATCCGCCGCGTCGAGCAGGAGATCCGCAGCATCGAGGACGAGCAGTGGCGCAAGTCGGACCCCGAGAAGTCCGCCCGCGCCGACGACATGGTCTCCAAGCTCGAGGCCGCCATCGCCCAGGTCGAGGCCGACCTGGAGAAGGCCCGCTCCGCCGGGAACGACAAGTTGGTCAGGGAGCTCGAGGAGAACCTCGAGTCCCGTCAGTCCTTCCTCGAGATGGCCAAACGGGCTTCGGCCGACTTCTCGTAGGTCTCGATAGCTCTACGCGTGCGGCCACAAGGCGCCGGTCCGAAGGCGACCTTCGAGCGGAGCGGGTCGTCGAGCGCCGGCAACGCCGCGGACGCTCCGTAGAGCTACTGAGTGACGCGGTAGGCGTCGAAGACGCCGGGCACGGAGCGCACCGCCTTGAGCACGGTGTCGAGGTGCTTGGCCTCGGCCATCTCGAAGGTGAACCGGCTCTTCGCGACCCGGTCGCGGGTCGTCGAGAGGTTCGCGCTGAGGATGTCGACGTGGGCGTCGGAGAGCGCCATCGTGATGTCCGAGAGGAGCCGGGCCCGGTCGAGCGCCTCGACCTGGATGTTGACCAGGAAGCTCGACTGTCCGGTCGGGGCCCACTCGACGTCGAGGAGCCGCTCCGGCTGGGACTGGAGGCTGTTGGCGTTGGTGCAGTTCTGCCGGTGCACGGACACGCCCCCACCCTTGGTGACGAAGCCGAGGATGGGGTCCGGCGGCACCGGCGTACAGCACTTGGCGAGCTTCACCCACACGTCCGGAGCGCCCTTGACGATCACGCCCGAGTCACCGCCCGGCTGCACCTTCGACCGGCCGCGCCGGCCGGTGATCGTCACGCCCTCGGAGAGGTCCTCCGCCGCGCCCTCGTCGCCTCCGTGGAGGTCGATGACCCGGCGTACGACGGCCTGGGCGCTGATGTTGCCCTCGCCGACGGCCGCGTAGATCGCCGACACGTCGGCGAGCTTGAAGTGGACCGCGGCCAGCATCAGTGCCTCGTGGGACATCAGGCGCTTGAGCGGGAGCCCCTCCTTGCGCATCAGCTTGGCGATCTGCTCCTTGCCGCGGTCGATCGCCTCCTCGCGTCGCTCCTTGGTGAACCACTGGCGGATCTTGGAGCGCGCGCGCGGGGACTTCACGAAGCCGAGCCAGTCGCGCGACGGCCCGGCGGTCGGCGCCTTCGAGGTGAAGACCTCGACCACGTCGCCGTTCTCCAGGCCGGACTCCAGCGGCACCAGCCGGCCGTTGACCCGGGCACCGATCGTGTGGTGGCCGACCTCGGTGTGGACGGCGTAGGCGAAGTCGACCGGTGTGGCGCCGGTCGGCAGCGCGATCACGTCGCCCCGCGGGGTGAAGACGTAGACCTCGGCGCGGTTGATCTCGAAGCGGAGCGACTCGAGGAACTCCCCCGGGTCCTCGACCTCGTTCTGCCAGTCCAGCAGCTGCCGGACCCAGGTCATGTCGTCGAGGTCGCCGGCGCGGTCGGTGTCGACGCCGGCGCGGCCGTCCTCCTTGTACTTCCAGTGCGCCGCGACGCCGTACTCCGCGCGGCGGTGCTGGGCGAACGTGCGGATCTGGAGCTCGACGGGCTTGCCCTGCGGGCCGATGACCGTCGTGTGCAGCGACTGGTACATGTTGAACTTCGGCATCGCGACGTAGTCCTTGAACCGGCCGAGCACGGGGTTCCAGCGGGCGTGCAGGATGCCGAGCACGGTGTAGCAGTCGCGGTCGTTCTCGACGAGGACGCGGATGCCGACCAGGTCGTAGATGTCGGAGAAGTCGCGGCCCCCGACGATCATCTTCTGGTAGATCGAGTAGTAGTGCTTCGGCCGGCCGGTGACGGTCGCCTTCACCTTCGCGTCGCGCAGGTCGGCCTCGACCTGGGCGATCACCTCGGCGAGGAACTGGTCGCGCGAGGGCGCCCGCTCGGCGACCATCCGGACGATCTCGTCGTAGATCTTGGGGTGCAGGGTCGCGAACGCGAGGTCCTCCAGCTCCCACTTGATGGTGTTCATGCCCAGCCGGTGGGCCAGCGGGGCGTAGATGTCGAGCGTCTCGCGCGCGACCCGCTCCTGGGTCTCCTGCTTGACGTAGCGCAGCGTGCGCATGTTGTGGAGACGGTCGGCGAGCTTGATCACCAGCACCCGGATGTCGCGCGACATCGCGACGATCATCTTGCGGATGGTCTCGGCCTGCGCCGAGTCGCCGTACTTGACCTTGTCGAGCTTGGTCACGCCGTCGACCAGCTGCGCCACCTCGTCACCGAAGTCCTGCCGGACCTGCTCGAGGGTGTACGGCGTGTCCTCGACCGTGTCGTGGAGCAGCGCCGCGGCGAGGGTCGGCTCGGTCATGCCGATGTCCGCGAGGATCGTCGTCACCGCGAGCGGGTGCGTGATGTAGGGGTCGCCGCTCTTGCGGGTCTGCGTGCCGTGCAGCCGCTCGGCGGTGAGGTAGGCGCGCTCCAGCAGCGCCAGGTCGGCCTTGGGGTGGTTGGCGCGCACCGAGCGGAACAGCGGCTCGAGGACCGGGTTGGCCGACTGGTTGCGGGTGCCCATCCGGGCCAGCCGCGCCCGCATGCTCCGGGTGGAGGACGCCGTCTCCGGCGCGCGCCGCTCCCGCTCGACTGCCCGGGCGGTGCGTTCCTCCGTCACAGGGTTCAGTCTACGTACGACTCATACCGTCAGGAGGGCGGTCACGGGTACGTCGCCGACCGCCTCGCGGCCGGCCAGGAAGCCGAGCTCCATCAGCACCGCGATCCCGTGCACCTCGGCCCCGCACTTGGCGACCAGGTCGAGCGTCGCCCTCGCCGTGCCGCCGGTGGCGAGCACGTCGTCGACGAGCAGCACGCGCTCCCCCGGCTCGAGCGCGTCACGGTGCACCTCGAGCGTCGCCTCGCCGTACTCCAGCGCGTAGGAGACGGCGTAGGTCTCGCGCGGCAGCTTGCCGGCCTTGCGGACCGGCACGAAGCCGACGCCGAGCGCCAGCGCGACCGGGGCGCCGAGGATGAAGCCTCGTGACTCCATGCCGAGCACCTTGTCGACCATCGGACGACCGGCGTCGTCACGCGCCGGCGCGGCCAGGGCGGCCACGACCGTCTCCAGTGCGGCGTGGTCCGCGAGCAGCGGCGTGATGTCCTTGAAGAGGATCCCGGGCTCGGGGAAGTCGGGGACGTCGGCGATCAGCGCGAGCGCCGCGGCCAGTCTCTCCTCCCCCGGCCCGGGTGCCGTCACTTCTTGCCTCGCTTGGACTTCGGCTGGCGGGTGGGCTGCTGGCGACCGGAGGCGCCGCTCTGCCGCACCGGCCGGTTGGCCTCCGGCACGTTGCGGCCACGGCCCATCGCCTCCGGAGCGCGCTGCTCGCGCACCGGCGGCGCCGCGCCCCCGACGGGCGCGTCCTCGGCCAGGTCGGGACCCGGCTCCTCGTGGACGGGCATGTCCTCGGTGAACGCCGGAACGTTCGCGTAGCGGTCCGCGTCGTGGCGGGCCCGCGACTGGGCGCGCTTGTCGGAGAGCTGGACCGACGCCTCCGCGCCCTTCATCTGCACCAGGATGCGCGGCGCGATGAAGATCGACGAGAACAGCCCGGCGGCCATGCCGACGAACTGCGCGAGCGCCAGGTCCTTGAGCGAGCTGGCGCCCAGCTGGATCGTGCTGACGTAGAGGATCGCACCGATCGGGATCAGCGCCACGATCGAGGTGTTGATCGAGCGCACCAGGGTCTGGTTGACCGCGAGGTTCGCGGCCTGGGCGTAGGTCTGGCCCTTCTGCCGCAGCTCGTGGGTGTTCTCGCGCACCTTGTCGAACACGACGACCGTGTCGTACATCGAGAAGCCGAGGATGGCGAGCAGACCGGTCACCGCGGCAGGCGTCACCGGGAAGCCGGACAGTGCATAGATACCGACGGTGAGCGCGATGTCGTGGAACAGCGCGATGAGCGCGGCGACCGACATCTTCCACTCACGGAAGTAGGCCCAGATGAACAGCACGACGAGGCCCAGGAAGATGACGACGCCGATGATGGCGCGCTCCGCGACCTCCTTGCCCCAGCTGGCGCCGATCTCGTCCTGGGAGATGTCCTCTCCGGTCGGGTCGACACCGGTGACGTCGGCGATGATCCCGCGGATCACCTCGTCGTCGGCGTCCGAGACGTCCTCGACCTGGATGATGATCGAGCTCTCGCCGGACGTCGTGACGGTCGGCTCGGCGTTGAAGTCGAGCTCGGGCGACCCACCGATCTCGTCACGGAGGGTGTCCGCGGTGTCCTGGCCCGAGACGCTCGAGGACAGGTTGTCGATCCGGTACTGGGTGCCGCCGGTGAACTCGATGCCGAAGTTCAGGCCCTTGACGACCACCACGAGGATCGCCAGGCCGACCAGGGCGCCCGAGATGGAGTACCAGAGCGCCCGGTGGCCGACGAAGTCGTAGGACTTGCGGCCCTGGTAGAGGTCGTTGCCGAGCCTCGAGAACTTCCCCATCAGGCCCTCCCCTCCACGTTGACGCGATCGATGCCGAGCGTGCCGGCGCTGAGGCCGGACAGCGTGCCACCGCCGTTGAAGAACCGGAACCGGGCCAGGTAGGACACCAGCGGCTTGGTGAACCAGAACAGCACCGCGAGGTCGATCAGTGTCGACAGACCGAGCGCGAAGCCGAAGCCCTTCACCACGCCGGTGGCGAAGATGTAGAGCACCGCGGCCGACAGCAGCGAGACGACGTTGGCTGCGACGCGGGTCTTGCGGGCTCGCTTCCAGCCGGTCTCCACCGCGACCCGCATCGACCTGCCTTCGCGCATCTCGTCACGGATGCGTTCGAAGAAGATGACGAAGGAGTCCGCGATGACACCGACGCCGATGATGAGGCCGGCGATACCGGGCAGCGTCAGCGTGAAGCCGGCGGTCTTGGCGAGCAGCAGCACCAGCGCGAAGGTGACGGCCGCGGAGACGATGAGCGACGCGAGCACCACCAGGCCGAGGCCGCGGTAGTAGAGCAGGCAGTAGATCATCACGAGGAGCAGGCCGAGCGCAGCGGCGGTCAGGCCGGCCTTGAGCTGGTTGCCGGCCAGCGACGGCCCGACGTCCTCGTAGGTGGTGTCGTCGGTGAACGAGATGGGCAGCGAGCCGAACTTGAGGCTGGTGGCGAGGTCCTTCGCCTCCGTCTCGGTGAAGTCGCCGCTGATCTGGGCGTCGCCGCCCGTGATCACGCCGTCGAAGCCCGGGAAGCTGATGACGTTGCCATCGAGCACGATCGCGAACTGCTGCTCGGTGCCGACCATCTGCCGGGAGAGGTCCGCGAAGACCTGCCGGCCCTCGCCACCGATGGACAGGTTGACCTGCCAGCCGACGCCGCCCTGCGGCACGCCCGCGGTGGCGTCGGTGAGGTCGGTGCCCTCGAGCGCGGCCGGGGAGAGGAGGAACTTCACGTCGGCGTACTCGCCGGTGCCGCAGGTGACCAGCGGCTGGTCAGGGTCGTCGACGATCGGCTCGGTGGCCGGGCAGGTGTAGGCGTGGTAGGCCCGAACCGACTTCGCGTCGGGGTTGGCCATGAAGGCCAGCGCCTCCGTCGCGGGGTTGGTGTCCTCACCGGCCCCCCCGCTCGGCTGGTCGCTCGGCGCGTCCGACGGGGAGGGCGACGGGGAGGGCGAGTCCGACGCCTGGTCGTTGCTCTTCGCGTCCGCGAGGAACGCCGGGCGGTTCTTGGCGGAGCCGTCCTTCTTGCTCTTCTGCTTGCCCGGCGACGCGGACGGCGACTCGGAGGGGGCGGGCGTCTCGGACGCACCCAGGTCGCCGAGCGGGTCCTGGACCGGGTTCTGCGTCGGGTCGGCGCCACAGGGACCCGGGGAGAGCGACGAGCAGGCCACGACCCGGAAGCGCAGCTGGGCCTGGCGCTCGACGACGTCGACGAGGTCGCGGCGGTTGTCACCGGGGATCTCGACCACGATGAAGCGGCCGCTCTGGGTGGTCACCTCGGACTCGGCGACGCCCGTGGCGTTCACGCGCGCATCGATGATCGCCTTCGCCTCTTCGAGGCTCTCCGCCGTGGGGTCGCCCTCGGCGGTCAGCGTGATGCGCGTGCCGCCCTGGAGGTCCAGGCCGAGGGCCGGCTTCCAGTTGCCGGCGAGTGCCACGAGCCCGTAGAGGACGGCCACGCCGAGCAGGAAGACGAGCACCTTGCGTCCGGCGTGCTTGGCGCTGCCGCCCTTACGTGCCATGTCAGCTCTCCTCGGGCCCGGCGTTCCTGCCGGGCGGGTCCTCGTGCGCCGGCGCGGCCGGGTCCTCCGGCTGCTCCGCCTTGGTCGCGATCGTGCCGACCGCACCGCGGGCGACCTTGATCACGACGCCCTCGGCGACGCGCAGGCGGAGGTGGTCATCCTCCACACCGGCGACGACGCCGTAGACGCCCGAGGTCAGCACGACCTCGTCACCTACGGACAACGACGACTGCATGCGTCCGAGTTCCTTCTGACGCTTGCTGGCGGGGCGGATGATGAAGAGCCAGAAGAGCAGGGCGATGCCGATCAGCGGCAAGAACTCCACGACGAAACGACCTCTCGAGCGACAAGCAGGGGTGCGGCGCAGCCCAGACCGGGCGACCGACGACGGGCAAGTCTAACCAGCGGGATGGTCTGGCTCACCAATCGGCACCGCTGCGGCGTCAGTCCTCGAAGAGCGTGGCGTCCCCGTCGACCGCCACGGGAAGCGGCGGCGGCTTCAGCCCGAGGTGCTCCCAGGCGGCCGGGGTGGCGACCCGGCCGCGCGGCGTACGGGCCAGGAAGCCGTTGCGGACGAGGAACGGCTCGGCCACCTCCTCGACGGTCTCGCGCTCCTCGCCGACGGCGACCGCGAGCGTGGAGATGCCGACCGGTCCCCCGCCGAACCGGCGGCAGAGGACATCCAGGACGGCCCGGTCAAGCCGGTCGAGGCCGAGCTGGTCGACCTCGTACAGGTCGAGCGCCGCCTGGGCGACCGGCAGCGTGACGACGCCGTCGGCGCGGACCTGGGCGTAGTCGCGGACCCGGCGCAGCAGCCGGTTGGCGATGCGCGGGGTACCGCGGGAGCGCGAGGCGATCTCGCTGGTCCCGTCGAGCAGCACGTCGACCTCGAGCAGGCGGGCCGAGCGCTGGACGATCTGGTCGAGCTCGTGCGGCTCGTAGAACTCCAGGTGCGCGGTGAAGCCGAACCGGTCGCGCAGCGGGCCCGGCAGGAGTCCGGCGCGGGTGGTGGCCCCGACGAGCGTGAACGGCGGGATCTCGAGCGGGATCGCGGTCGCGCCCGGACCCTTGCCGATGACGACGTCGACCCGGAAGTCCTCCATCGCCATGTAGAGCATCTCCTCGGCCGGCCGCGACATCCGGTGGATCTCGTCGACGAAGAGGACATCGCCCTCGTTCATGCCGGAGAGGATCGCGGCGAGGTCGCCGGCGTGGGTGATCGCCGGGCCACTGGTCAGGCGGAGCGGGGCGCCCATCTCGGCGGCGATGATCATGGCCAGCGTGGTCTTGCCGAGCCCGGGAGGTCCCGAGAGCAGCACGTGGTCGGGTGCGCGACCGCGGCGCCGGGCCGCCTCGAGCACCAGCCCGAGCTGGTCGCGCACCCGCGACTGTCCGACGACCTCGTCGAGGGTCCGCGGGCGCAGCGCCGCCTCGACGGCGCGCTCGTCACCCTCGGCCTCGGCCGCGGTGAGCGAGCGGAAGTGCGTCGACTCCGCCGCGTCCAGGTCGTCCTCGTGGAAGGGCATCGGTCCTACGCCTTGCTGAGGGTCCGGAGGGCCGCACGGAGCAGGCCGGCCACGTCGGGGACGTCGCCCGCCTCGGGCGCCACGGTGTCGACCGCCTTCTCGGCGTCCTTGGCCGACCAGCCGAGGCCGACCAGGCCCTGGTGCACCTGGTCGCGCCACGGGGCGGCCACGGCAGGCGCGGCGGCGGAGCGGCCGCCGGTCGGCGTACCGATGCGGTCCTTGAGCTCGAGGATGATCCGCTGGGCGCCCTTCTGGCCGATGCCGGGCACCTTGGTCAGCGTCTTGGGGTCGTCGCCGGCGATGGCGACGCGCAGGTCGTCGGGGCTCATCACGGCCAGCATCGCCTGGGCCAGCTTGGGGCCGACACCCGAGGCCGTCTGGAGCAGCTCGAAGGTCTGCTTCTCGTCGTCGTCGATGAAGCCGAACAGCGTCAGCGAGTCCTCACGCACGACCATGCTGGTCGGCAGGGTCGCCGCGTGCCCGGTGCGCAGGGTGGCGAGCGTGCCGGGGGTGCACATCAGCTCCAGGCCGACTCCCCCGACCTCGAGCACCGCACTCGAGAGCGTCATCGCGGCCACCTTGCCGGACACGAACGCGATCACTGCTTCCTCCCTGCTGCGGCCACCGCCGCGTCGATCCGGGCCTGGGCGCCGCCGCGCCAGATGTGGGTGATGGCCAGCGCGAGCGCGTCGGCGGCGTCCGCGGGCTTCGGCAGCGCGTCGAGGCGCAGGATCCGGGTCACCATCGCGCCCACCTGGGCCTTGCCGGCCCGGCCGTTGCCGGACACCGCGGCCTTGACCTCGCTCGGCGTGTGCAGGGCGATCGGCAGCCCGCGCCGCGCGGCGCAGACCATCGCGATCCCGCTCGCCTGGGCGGTGCCCATCACCGTGCTGACGTCCGAGCGCGCGAACACCCGCTCCACCGCGACCGCGTCGGGGGCGTACTCGTCGAGCCAGGCGTCGACGCCCTTCTCGATGGTCACCAGCCGCTGCGGCACCGGTAGGTCGCTCGACGTACGCAGCACGTTGACGTCGACCAGGCTCAGCGGTCGCCCCACAGTGCCCTCGACCACGCCCATGCCGCAGCGGGTCAGGCCGGGGTCGATCCCGAGCACGCGCATGGAGCCGCCTTCCCGTCGCATCCTGTGGCTACCGTCCGAACAGGTGTTCGGAGACCACGCTAACCGGCTGCTCCCCCGTCGGCGGGTGCGACACGCGGGGCGTCGCGGGCCGGTCCTTGTAACGCCGGGTTATCTGCTCCTCCCCTGTGGATGCACCGCCCTGTGCGCAGTCAACAACCCGGCGTTACAAGCGTCCGCGGAGGGGCCACCAACCATCCACCGGCCCGGCCTCCGGCACCGCTGTCCACCGGTGACGGTGCAGCGCCGGCGCCGCCGACGGCCGGCGCGCGAGCCTCCCACGATGCAGCTCCTCCGCCTCGCGGTCCCACCCGACGCCCACGGCCTCATCACTCGTGCTGCCGCCGTCCGGTCCGGCCTCGACGACCGTCACCTGGCCCGCCTCGTGACGTCCGGCGACCTGGTCAGGCTCCGCAGGGGCGTCTACGTGGACGCCGACCACTGGCGAGCGCTCGATCCCTTCCGGGGACAGCCCCTCCTCCGGGTGCGGGCGGCACAGCTGACGCTGAGGTGCGAGCACGTGCTCAGCCACGACTCCGCCGCGCTCGCCTTGGGCCTCGGCGTGCCCGATGCCCGCCACGAGCTGGTGCACGTCACCCGGCCCAAGGTCCACGGAGACGCGGTGCGCGCCGGGGTGAAGCACCACCTCGCGCCGTACCTCCCCTCGCAGGTCCGGGAGGTCGACGGTCTCCGCCTCCTCGATCCGGCCAGGACGGCGCTCGACATGGCGCGCGAGCACGGACTGGTCGCCGGCGTGGCGTGCTGCGACCGGGCGCTCCGCCGGGGTGTCACCCCCGCGCAGCTCGAACGGGCACGCGCCGCCATGTGGTGCTGGCCCGGCAGCCGGGTCATGGACCGCGTCCTCGACCTCGCCGACCCCGGAGCCGAGTCGTGGCTCGAGTCGGCCGCCCGCGTGCTCGTCCACAGCCTCGGCGCCGGACGTCCCGAGACGCAGTTCGGTCTGACCGACGGAGACCGGGCCGTCTGGTGCGACCTCCGGTTGGGTCGTCACGTGTTCGAGGTCGACGGCTGGGTGAAGTACGGCGCCGACAACATCACCGGGCAACCGCCGCGCGACGTCCTGCTGCGGGAGAAGCTGAGGCAGGACTTCATCGGCGGCTTCAAGCTCGGGATCTCCCGCATCACGGCGGCCGACTGCGGTCCCGGCCAGGACGCCGCGCGGCGGCGGCTGGCGCGGGAGTACGCCGACACCTGCGCCCGCTTCGGCACCGAGATCGCGGACCTCGCGCCGTACCGGATCCGGCGCCGCGCGGCCTGACCGCGCGCCGAACACTGTAACGCCGGGTTATCTGCTCTGCCCACGGGCGGGCAACCCCGTGGACGGTGCGAATAACCCGGCGTTACAAGCAGCGCCCGGACGCCCGTCAGGCGTCGATCGACTCCAGCACGTCCTCGGGGATGTCGGCGTTGGTGAAGACGTTCTGCACGTCGTCGAGGTCGTCGACGGCGTCGACGAGGCGGAAGACCTTGCCGGCCACGTCGACCTCGGCCACGGGGATGTCCATGGTGGCGACGAACTGGACCTCGGCGGAGTCGTAGTCGATGCCGGCGGCCTGGAGCGCCGTACGGACCGCGACCACGTCGCCGGGCTCGGACTGGATCTCGAAGGTCTCGCCGAGGTCGTTGACGTCCTCGGCCCCCGCGTCGAGCGTCGCCTCGAGGACGTCGTCCTCGGAGACGTCCCACGGCTGCCCGCCACGCTCCTGGCTCTTCTCGACCACGACGACGCCCTTGCGGGTGAACAGGCGCGAGACCGAGCCGGGGTCGGCCATGGTGCCGCCGTTGCGGGTGACCGCGGTGCGGACCTCCATCGCGGCGCGGTTGCGGTTGTCGGTCAGGCACTCGACCAGCAACGCGACGCCCGAGGGCCCGTAGACCTCGTACATGATCGTCTCGTAGTCGACGCCGCCGCCGTCGAGGCCGCCGCCGCGCTTGACCGCGGAGTCGATGTTCTTGTTCGGGACCGACTGCTTCTTCGCCTTCTGGATGGCGTCGTAGAGCGTCGGGTTGCCGGAGGGGTCGGGACCACCCATCTTCGCCGCGATCTCGATGTTCTTGATCAGCTTGGCGAACAGCTTGCCGCGCTTGGCGTCGATCGCGGCCTTCTTGTGCTTGGTGGTCGCCCACTTGGAGTGGCCAGACATGCAGTCCCTCTTCTACTCAGCTCCGGACCAGGTCCACGAACAACCGGTGGACCCGGGAGTCACCACCCACCTCGGGATGGAACGACGTCGCCATCAGCGAACCCTGACGGACCGCGACGATCCTACCCGCGGCCGGACCGTGCTCCACGCGCGCGAGCACCTCGACCCGGTCGCCGACGGCCTCGACCCAGGGCGCCCGGATGAAGACCGCGTGCACCGGTTCGTCCAACCCGGCGAAGTCCAGGTCGCCCTCGAAGGAGTCGACCTGGCGCCCGAACGCGTTGCGCCGCACGGTGACGTCGAGCCCGCCGAGCGTCTCCTGGTCGTGCATGCCGTCCTCGATCCGGTCGGCGAGCATGATCATCCCCGCGCAGGTCCCGAAGGCCGGCATCCCCTCCTTGACACGCTGCCGGATCGGCTCGAACAGGTCGAAGGTCCGCGCCAGCTTGGCCATCGTCGTGGACTCGCCGCCCGGGATCACGAGGCCGTCGCATGCCTCGAGCTCGGAGGTACGCCGCACGGTGATCGCGTGCACGCCGAGGTCGTCCAGCGTCCGCATGTGCTCGCGGACGTCGCCCTGGACGGCGAGCACACCGATCGTGGTCGCGGTCGTCGTGGTGGTCACCAGCCCCGCTCGGCCAGCCGGTGCGGCTGCGGGATCTCCTCGACGTTGATGCCGACCATGGCCTCGCCGAGGCCGCGGGAGACCTTGGCGACCACGTCGGGGTCGTCGTGGAAGGTCGTCGCCTTGACGATCGCCTCGGCCCGCTGCGCCGGGTTGCCGGACTTGAAGATGCCCGATCCGACGAACACGCCCTCGGCGCCCAGCTGCATCATCATCGCCGCGTCCGCGGGGGTCGCGATGCCGCCGGCGGTGAACAGGACGACCGGGAGCTTGCCCGCCTCGGCGACCTCCTTGACCAGGTCGTACGGCGCCTGGAGCTCCTTGGCGGCGACGAACAGCTCGTCGCCCTGGAGTGCGCCGAGGCGGCGGATCTCCTGGCGGATCGTGCGCATGTGGGTCACGGCGTTCGAGACGTCACCGGTGCCGGCCTCGCCCTTGGAGCGGATCATCGCCGCGCCCTCGGTGATCCGGCGCAGCGCCTCGCCCAGGTTGGTCGCCCCGCACACGAACGGCACCGTGAACGCCCACTTGTCGATGTGGTTGGCGTAGTCGGCCGGGGTCAGCACCTCGGACTCGTCGATGTAGTCGACGCCCAGCGACTGGAGGACCTGGGCCTCGGCGAAGTGGCCGATCCGGGCCTTGGCCATCACCGGGATCGAGACGGCCTCGATGATGCCGTCGATCATGTCGGGGTCGCTCATCCGGGACACGCCGCCCTGGGCGCGGATGTCCGCGGGCACGCGCTCCAGCGCCATCACGGCGACCGCACCGGCGTCCTCGGCGATCTTCGCCTGCTCGGGCGTGACGACGTCCATGATGACGCCGCCCTTGAGCATCTCCGCCATGCCGCGCTTGACGCGCGTGGTACCGGTGTTCTCAGTCATGGGACGAGCGTAGTGCCACGTCGCTCAGCGCCTGCTTCCGGACCACCCACACGCGCTGGACCACGGTGATGGTAGACGCCGCGGCCAGTCCCCAGAGGGCGATGTAGAGCAGCACCGGCAGGTCGAAGATCGCGCTGAGGCCGGTCAGCACGAGGATCGCGACCAGCCGGTCGGCGCGCTCGGCGATGCCGACCTTGACCTCGAAGCCGAGCGTCTCGCCGCGCGAGCGGGCGTAGGAGGTGACCGCGCCCATCAGCAGGCAGACCAGGCTGAGCACGAGGTAGACCTTGCTCGGCTCCTCCCACGCGAAGTACAGCGCGAGGCCGATGAAGATCGCGCCGTCGCCGAGCCGGTCGAGCGTGGAGTCCCAGAACGCGCCGAACTTGCTCACCCGGCCCGTGGTGCGGGCCATGTAGCCGTCGAGCAGGTCGCTGAACACGAACGCCGTGATGACCAGCACGCCGGTCAGCAGCATGCCCTGCGGGAAGAAGACCAGCGCCCCGGCGCACACGCCCAGGGTGCCGACCAGCGTCACGGCGTCCGGGCTGACCCCCAGCCTGGTGAGGAGGTGGGCGACCGGAGAGATGACCTGGGTGAAGAAGGCGCGGAAGCGTTCCATGGCGGGAGCAGGCTACCTGTCAGACTCCCTGCGGATCGTCGAGCACCGGCGCGAAGGCCAGCTCGGCCGCCCCGATGAGCGGCGCCTCGTCCTCGAGGCTGGCCGTGCGGATCACGACGTCCTCGCGCGGGGACATCATCGTGCTCCGGTTGAGGGCCTCGTCGACGCGGTCGTCCGCGGCCCGCCAGACCTGGGCCAGACACCCGCCGAGCACGACGATCTCGGGGTTGAACAGGTTGACGATCGCGCGGATGCCCACGCCGCACCAGTCGGCGACCTCGGCCACCGCCTCGGCGGCCCGGGCATCACCCTCCTTGGCGGCCGCGATCACCTCCGCGACCGCCGGCGGCCCGCCCCCCGCGAGCCGGCCGGCGTGGCGCAGCAGCACGTTCTCGCCGACCTTGGTCTCCCAGCAGCCCACCGCGCCGCACCGGCAGACCGGCCCCTCGGAGTCGACCTGCATGTGGCCGACCTCACCGGCGTACCCGTTGGTGCCCGTGAGGGGGCGTCCGGCCACGAGGAAGCCGCCACCGATGCCGACGCTCGCGCTGAGGTAGACGACGTCGGAGTAGCCGACGGCGGCGCCCCGGAGATGCTCGGCGAGCACGCCCAGGTTCGCGTCGTTGCCGGTCTCGACCGGACGGCCGAGCCGCTTGGAGAGCAGGGCGGTGAACGGCTCGTCCACCCAGCCCAGGTTGGGCGCGAACCGGACCAGGCCGTCGCCGGACCGGACCGCGCCGGGCACCGCCGCGCCGATGCCGAGGCACCGCGCGCCGGTGCGGGTCGCCAGCACGTCCTCCACCATCTGCGCCACGGCGTCGACGACATGGTCGACGTCGTGCTCGCCGCGCTGGTGGCCACGGGTACGCCGCTCAAGGACCTGCCCGCCGAGGCCGACCAGGGCCACGGCGATCCGGTCGACGCCGACGTCCACGGCCACCACCACGTTGTCCTCCCGGGGGACGACGAGGTGGGACGGGCGGCCGGACCGCCCGCCCACCGGGGCGGACTCCTCCGACACCAGCGCGAGGCTCTGCAGCTCGCCGGTGAGCGCACCGATGGTGCTCCGGTTGAGCCCGAGCTGCTTGGTGAGCACCGCGCGGGTGGTCGGTCCGTGCGTGTGCACCGTCTGGAGGATGGCGCGCAGGTTCGCGCGCCGGAGCTCCTCGGTGCCGACGCCGGTCGGGGTGGGCACGTGCTTCTCCCGTCAGATTCGGCCGCTGGCTGTAGCCCGGCGACGGCTGATCGCGTCGACGCTGGCCGCCACGAGCAGCACCAGGCCGGTCACGATGTACTGCCGGCTGGCGGGCTGGTTCATCAGGCCCATGCCGTTGGCGATGACCGCGACGACGGTGCCGCCGATGACGGCGTCGACGATGCGCCCCTTGCCGCCGAAGAGGCTGGTGCCACCGATGACCGCCGCGCCCACGGCGTAGAGCAGGGTCGGGCCACCACCGGAGACGTTGTTCACGCCACCGCTGAAGCTCGCGAGCATGAGCCCACCCATCGCCGCGACCGTCGAACAGATCATGAAGCAGCTGAGCTGGACGAGCTTGACGTTGATGCCCGCACGGCGCGCCGCCTCCCTGCTGCCGCCGACGGCGTAGACGTGACTGCCCCACCGGGTGCGGCCCAGCAGCACGCTGAGCACGAGGGCGAGACCGATGATGATGACGAGCGCGATCGGCACGCCCGTGATCGACCTGATCTGCGGGTTCGGGCTGCGCTCGATCGACAGGTAGAGCACCACCAGGAAGGCGACGACCGCGAGGCTCCCGGTCTTCAGCGCCCACAGGAGGTCCGGCTCGCTCGTCAGTCTCTTGGCGCGACGCCGCCTGTTGCTGACGAACGTGACGACCGCGTAGACCGCCACGAGGACGCCCGCGATCACCCAGCCGAGCCAGACCGGGAGGGTGTCGCTGTTGAGCGTCCGGATGAACTCTCCGGAGCTGATCGAACCCCTCTCGCCGATGAGCGTCAGCAGGACGCCCTGCAGCGCGAGGAACGTGGAGAGGGTCACGACGAACGACGGGATGCCGAGCCGGGAGACGATCACGCCGTGGAACGCACCGATCGCCGTCCCGGTGAGGAGTCCCGCCACGATGGCCAGGCCGGTCTGCCACCCTTGGTTGGTGAGCAGGACGGAGGTCACCGCGGCGGCCACGCCGGCGGTGTAGCCCGCCGCGAGGTCGATCTCACCGAGCAGGAGCACGAAGACGAGCCCCATCGCGATGATCGTGACGCCGGCGGACTGCTGGATGAGGTTCTCGAAGTTGAACGCCGAGGTGAACGTCGTCGGTCGCAGGATCGAGAAGGCGACGACGAGCACGAGCAGCCCGAGGATCGCGGGCAGCGATCCGACGTCGCCACCGCGGATCTTGGCGACGTAGTCCTTCCACAGGGTGCTGGCCGAGTCGTCGGGACTCACGTCATGGATCTCCTCCGTCACGACGCTCATGCCGCATCCCCGCTGTTCAGCTCGCCGGTGGTGATCGCCGTGACGATCCGGTCCCGGGTGGTGGAGGCGGCGTCGACCTGGGCGACCATCTGGCCGAGGTACAGGACCGCGATGTCGTCTGCGACCTCGAAGACGTCGTTCAGGTTGTGACTGATCAGGACGACCCCGAGGCCGCGATCGGCGAGGCGGCGGACCAGCTTGAGCACCTGCTCGGTCTGGGCGACGCCCAGGGCAGCGGTGGGCTCGTCGAGGATGACGATCTTGGAGTTCCACAGGACGGCGCGCGCGATGGCGACCGTCTGCCGCTGGCCGCCCGAGAGGGAGGCGACGCGCGTCCGCACCGACCTCAGCGTGCGGACCGAGAGGCCGTCGAGCGTCTCGCGCGCCCGTCCCTCCATGCTGTCCTCGTCCACCAGTCCGTTCTTGGTGATCTCCCGACCGAGGTACATGTTGTGGACGACGTCGAGGTTGTCGCACAGCGCGAGGTCCTGGTAGACGACCTCGATGCCCAGCGCGTTCGAGTCGCGGGGGCTCTTCACGTGGACGGGGTGGCCCTCGAACGTGTAGTCACCGTCGTCGAACGGGTGGATGCCGGCGATCCCCTTGATCAGGGTGCTCTTTCCCGCTCCGTTGTCACCGACGAGCGCGGTGACGCGACCGGGCCGGACGGTCAGGTCGACGCCGCGCAGCACGTGCACGGCACCGAAGGTCTTCTGAACGCCGCGCAGCTCCAGCAGCGGCTTGTCACTCGACATTTGCATTTGCCCTTCTGGGGTTCTTCAAGGTGAGACAGGGGCCCGCCCCGAAGGACGGGCCCCCGCTGGTGAAGCTGTCGGACAACCGCTACGCGGTCAGCTGACGCCGTGCTTCTTGCACAGGTCCTCGATGCCCTTGCAGATCTCGGCAGCGTCGGCCTGGCCGGCGTCGACGACGGACTGGACGCTGTCGGCGGTGACCCACACGGGGGTGGCGAGCACCGACGGGACGTCGACGCCGAGCTCCGAGTCGTTGACCGCGGCCGTCGCGAGCGACGAGGTGTCGTCACCGTTGATGAGCGCGATCGCCAGGTCAGCCGCGGCCTTGGCCTCGAGCGAGGTGTCCTTGAAGACGGTGCCGCACTGGTAGCCCTGCAGGACGTTGGCCAGGCCCTCGGCCGTGGCGTCCTGGCCGGTCACCGGGATCTCGCCCTCGACGCCGGCTGCCTTCTCACGAGCGATCACGCCGTTCGCCATGCCGTCGTTCGCGGTGACCAGGCCGACGAGGTCCGGGTGGGCGGCGTACATCTGGTCGAAGACCTGGCCCGCGACGTTGGGGTCCCACTCACCGGTCTGGTCGGCGACGACCTCGTAGCTGCCGTCGTCGGTGATGACCTGCTCGTAGCCCTGCTTGAACAGCGTCGCGTTGTTGTCGGTCGCGGCGCCGTTGATGAAGGCGATGGGGCCGCTCTCGACGCCCTTGCCCTGGAGGCAGTCGATCAGGCCCTGCCCCTGGAGCTCGCCGACCACCACGTTGTCGAAGGACACGTAGAAGTCCGCACCGCCGCCCAGCGTGAGCCGGTCGTAGTCGATCACCGCGACGCCGGCGTCCTTGGCCTTGTCGATGCACGCCTTGCCCGAGTCAGGGTCGAGGTTCGTCGCGATGATGACGTTGACCTGCTCGGTGATCATCTGGTCGCAGAGCTGACCGTAGGTGTCGGGCGAGCCCTCCGCGTTCTGGATGATCGACTCCAGGCCGGCGGCCTCGAAGGCGGCCTCCAGGTTCGGGCGGTCCTGCGTCTCCCAGCGGACCGACGACTTCGAGTCGGGCAGGATCACGCCCACCTTCCCGCTGGCGGACTCGCCACCGTCGCCGCCTTCGCTACCGCTACCGCCGTCGTCACCGCACGCGGCGAGCGCGCCGAACGCCAGCACACCGACCGCTACCAAGGACGCGAACCGCGCACCCGACTTCTCGACCATTCCTCGACCTCCATGGCTCTGACCGGCTCGGCTCATCTGGCGAACATGTGACCACTGTCCTGTGACGACCATCACCGGGTATGTTGTGGCGCACAACATAGTCACGCCGGCCGAGCGCGGCAAGGCCTCTTGCGGACGCGTTTTGTTGCACGTTCCAACCAAGCGTCGCCCCCCCGTGGCCGTGACCGAATCGTGACCGAATGACCGACCTGACACCTGCCCGACAACGACCCCACACCGCCTGGATCGAGGACCCGATGAGCGCTGACGACCGCTTCGCACCCACCCGTGACGACCGCTTCTCCTTCGGCCTGTGGACCGTCGGCTGGCAGGGCGTCGACGTCTTCGGAGGCGCGGTCCGTCCCGTGCTGGACCCGGCCGAGGCGATCCACCGGCTCAGCGACCTCGGGGCCTACGGCATCACTTTCCACGACAACGACGTCTTCCCCTTCGACGCCTCGCCGGCCGAGAAGGAGCAGCACCTCGCGCCGTTCCGCAAGGCGCTCGAGGAGACCGGCCTGGTCGTGCCGATGGTCACCACCAACCTCTTCTCGCACCCGGTGTTCCGCGACGGCGGCTTCACCAACAACGACCGCGACGTCCGCCGCTTCGCGATCCGCAAGGCCGCCGACCAGATCGACCTCGCCGCCGAGCTGGGCGCGAAGATCTTCGTCGCCTGGGGCGGCCGCGAGGGCGCCGAGTCCGGCGCCGCCAAGGACGTGAAGACCGCGCTGTCGCGCTACCAGGAGGCGTTCGACGTTCTCGGGGCCTACTCCGAGGAGCAGGGCTACGGCCTGCGCTTCGCGATCGAGCCGAAGCCCAACGAGCCGCGCGGCGACATCCTGTTGCCGACCGTCGGCCACGCCCTGGCGTTCATCAACGAGCTCGAGCGACCCGACCTCGTGGGCCTCAACCCCGAGGTCGGCCACGAGGAGATGGCGTCGCTCAACTACGCGCACGGCCTCGCCCAGGCGCTGTGGCACGGCAAGCTCTTCCACATCGACCTCAACGGCCAGACCGGGCCGCGCTACGACCAGGACCTCCGCTTCGGCGCCGGCAACGCCCGCGGCGCCTTCTGGACCGTCGACATCGTGGAGAACGGCGGCTACGACGGCCCGCGGCACTTCGACTACAAGCCCCCGCGGACCGAGGACATGGACGGCGTCTGGGAGTCCGCCCGGGCCTGCATGCGCAACTACCTGATCCTGCGGGACAAGGTGCAGGCCTTCCGCTCGGACCCCGAGGTCCAGCAGGCGCTCACGGATGCGCGCGTCGACGACCTCGCCCAGCCCTCCCTCGCCGCCGGCGAGACCATCGCCGACCTGCGCGCGGATCTCGACTCGGGGTCCTTCGACCCCGACGCCGCCGGCCGGCGCGGCATGGCGTTCGAGCGGCTCGACCAGCTCGCGCTGGAGCACCTGTACGGCGTGCGGTGAGGGGATAGTCCCTGACGTTCGGGGGGCTCGACGGCGTGTCGACCCCCGAACCGTGAGGGACTACCCCAGCAGCGCGCGTCCCAGGTCGGCCACGGCGGTCGGGGCGCCGGCGGCGTACCAGCTCACGCCGGCGGCCTCGACCACGCGGGTGGTGCCGCCGGCTCCGCGGATGAGGGCGGCACCGGGGAGCAGGTCCCAGGGCGGGACGGAGTGCTGGCAGAGCGCGTGCAGCCGGCCCTCGGCGATCGCGGTCGCGTCCATGGAGCCCGAGCCCATGATCCGGATCGTGGCAGCGGCGCCGGCGATCCGGCCGAAGGTGGTGCCGACCTCCGTGTCGTAGAACGGCGGGTGCAGGTAGGTGACCAGGCACGACTGCGCCAGCGGCCGATCGGTGATCGGCGCCAGCGGTACGCCGTCGACGGTGGTCGGCAGGTCCGGTCCCCCGACCCAGGTGCGACCGGTCGCCGGGTGGTGGATCGCTCCCAGCACGAGGTCGTCGCCGTCCGTCAGCGCGATGGCGGAGCACCACCAGTCGAGGCCGGCGACGAAGTTGTAGGTCCCGTCGACCGGGTCGATCACCCAGGTGCGGCCCGAGGTCCCCGCGCGCGCGGCACCCTCCTCGCCGAGCACGCCGTCGTCGGGCCGCTCGGCGGCGAGCGTGTCGACGACCAGCAGCTCCGCGGCACGGTCGGCCGCGGTGACGACGTCGGAGATCGACGTCTTGGCGTCGACCGACAGGCCCTCGCCGCGCATCCGGAGCGCGAGGGTCCCGGCCGCGCGCACCAGGTGGACGGCGAGCTCCGCGTCGTTCACGCCCAGGCCTCGGCCAGCAGCGCGCGGGTGTCGCCGAGCAGCTGCGGCAGCGTCTTCGTGCCCCCGACGACCGTGATGAAGTTGGCGTCCCCGGACCACCGCGGCACGACGTGCTGGTGCAGGTGCTCGGACAGGGAGCCGCCGGCGACGCCGCCGAGGTTGAGCCCGACGTTGAACGCGTGCGGGCCGCTCACCCGGCGCAGGACCCGCACCGCCTGCTGGGTCATCGCCATCAGCTCGGCCGCCTCCTCGTCGGTGAGGTCCTCGAGCTCGGCGACGTGCCGGTGCGGCAGCACCATGAGGTGGCCGGGGTTGTAGGGGTGCAGGTTGAGGACGGCGAAGCAGGTCTCGCCCCGGTGGACGACGAGGCTCTCCTCGTCCGGCAGCTTCTCCATCGCGCAGAACGGGCAGCCGTCGGCGGGCCGGGCCGGGGCGACGTACGCCAGCCGGTGCGGCGTCCACAGCCGGTCGAAGCCCTCGAAGCCCTCGCGCTGGTGGCCCGCGGGATCGGTCATGCCCCAACCCTAGGGTGAGGGCATGGAGCTCCGTCCGGCCGTCCCCGAGGACATGGCGACCGTCGCCGACATCTGGCACCGGGCCTGGCATGTGGCCCACCCCGGTCACGTGCCGGACGGGCTGACGGCCGCCCGGACCCTCGAGGCGTTCCACGAGCGCACGCCCTCCCGCGTCGCCGACACCACCGTGGCCGAGGTCGACGAGCGCATCGTCGGCTTCACGATGGTCGACGGCGACGAGCTCGAGCAGCTCTTCGTCGACCCCGGCCTCCACGGCGGCGGCGTCGCCGCTCCCCTGCTCGCCGCGGGCGAGCGGCAGATCGCCGCGGCCGGTCACGAGGTCGCCTGGCTGGCCGTCGTCGTCGGCAACGCGCGGGCGCGCCGGTTCTACGAAAAGCACGGCTGGTACGACGCCGGCGACCTGCCCTACGAGGTCACCGCGCTCGGCGAGCGCTTCGTCTCCCCGTGCCGTCGGTACGAGAAGCGCGTCAGTACTGCTGGAACCAGCGGCCCAGCCGGGCCGACACCCCGGGACAGGTGATGTTGTGGTCGCGCTGGTCCTCCAGCCACTGACCGAGGACCGCCCGACCACCCTGGATCGACCAGTCGTCCCCGCAGCGCTCCCGCGCCTCGGCCCGGGACGTCTCCCCGGCCGCGCGCCACTCGGGCAGCCCGAGGGCGAGGTCGGCGACGACGCCCGCCCACAGCGCGGGCGTGGAGTAGATCCCGACCTCGTAGCCGGCGTCGGCTAGCCGTGCACCGCCCCCTCGACCACGGCGGCGTTCGCCACCGGGTCGGCGCTCCACGCGAAGTCGGGCACCGGCTCCACGTCGACCCAGACGATCGGTGAGGCGAGCCCGGCGGCGCGCATGGTGACGACGTTCGCCAGCGCCTGCTGGTAGCCGGTGTTGGCGAGCGCACCGAGCTCGGTGCCGCCGTCGTAGGGCCCCGTGCCGACGTGCTCGGCGACCGCGTCGTCGTCGGGGAAGCTGGCGACGGCGTACGCCGCGGCCATCAGCCCGCGCTCGCGGACCCAGGCGACCTGGTCGGCGAGGCAGGGGTTGGCGGTGAAGCCGGGTCCGTTGGTGAGGCCGAGCACGACGTACTCCGCCTCGGGCAGCGGCATGGGGAGACCCAGCGTGCGGCGCTCCGGGATGCCCAGGCCTCGCGGGCACTGGGGCCAGCTGACGTCGGCGCCGAGGATCTCGCCGGTGCGCGCCGCCGGGGTGCGGAGCGGTGCCATCTCGGCGGCGGCCTCCTCCGCGAGCCGGGCCAGGGCCTGGAGCCGCGCCGCCTCCGGGTCCTGGGTCGGCGAGACGACCGATGTCGGGCGCGGCTCGGACGAAGCCCGCGGCCCGCGCTCCTGCTCCCCGCCCCCGCTGCAGGCGCACAGCAGGAGCGCGGCGACGGCCAGCGCCGCCGCGCGGAGCACCGGTCTCAGACCTGCTCGCGCGAGGCGACCGCGTCGGCGACCCGCTGGATCGCCTCCTCGATCGGCACGCCGTTGTCCTGGCGGCCGTCGCGGTAGCGGAAGGAGACCGCACCGGCCGCCACGTCGTCGGCGCCGGCGATCATCATGAACGGCACCTTCTGCAGCTGCGCGTTGCGGATCTTCTTCTGCATCCGGTCGTCGGAGTCGTCGACCTCGACCCGGAGCCCGCGCGCCCGCATCTGCCGGGCGACGTCGTGCAGGTAGTCGCTGAACGCGTCGGCGACCGGGATCGCCTGCACCTGCACGGGCGCGAGCCACGGAGGGAACGCGCCGGCGTAGTGCTCGACCAGCACGCCGAAGAACCGCTCGAGCGAGCCGAACTTCGCGGAGTGGATCATCACCGGCTGCTGACGGGAGCCGTCGGCGGCCTGGTACTCCAGCTCGAAGCCGCGAGGCTGGTTGAAGTCGTACTGAATGGTCGACATCTGCCAGGTGCGGCCGATCGCGTCGCGCGCCTGCACGGAGATCTTGGGGCCGTAGAACGCGGCGCCGCCCGGGTCGGCGACCAGCTCGAGGCCGGACTCGACGGCGACGTCCTCGAGGACCTTCGTGGCGGTCGCCCAGTCCTCGTCCGAGCCGACGAACTTGTCGGGCTTGGAGTCGTCGCGGGTCGAGAGCTCGAGGTAGAAGTCGTCGATCCCGAAGTCGCGCAGCAGGCCGAGCACGAAGTCCAGGAGGTGCTTGATCTCGCCGGGCGCCTGCTCGGGGGTGACGTAGGAGTGCGAGTCGTCCTGGGTCAGGCCGCGCACGCGGGTCAGGCCGTGGACGACGCCGGACTTCTCGTAGCGGTAGACCGACCCGAACTCGAAGAGCCGCAGCGGCAGCTCGCGGTAGGACCGCCCGCGCGACCTGAAGATCAGGTTGTGCATCGGGCAGTTCATCGCCTTGAGGTAGTAGTTCGCGCCCTCGAGCTCCATCGGCGGGAACATGGTGTCCGCGTAGTACGGCAGGTGCCCGGAGGTGTGGAACAGCCCCTCCTTGGTGATGTGGGGCGAGCCGACGTACTGGAACCCCTCCTCGATGTGCCGCTGGCGGACGTAGTCCTCCATCTCGCGCTTGATCACACCGCCCTTGGGGTGGAAGACCGCGAGCCCCGAGCCGATCTCGTCGGGGAAGCTGAACAGGTCGAGATCGCGGCCGAGCTTGCGGTGGTCGCGGCGCTCGGCCTCCTCGATCCGGTGCAGGTGCGCCTCGAGCGCCTCCTTGGACTCCCAGGCGGTGCCGTAGACCCGCTGGAGCTGCTTGTTCTTCTCGTCGCCGCGCCAGTACGCCGCCGCGGTGCGCATCAGCTTGAACGCGGGGATCCGCTTGGTGGTGGGCAGGTGCGGGCCGCGGCAGAGGTCGCTCCACGCGACGTCGCCGTTGCGGCGCACGTTGTCGTAGATGGTGAGCTCGCCGGCGCCGACCTCGACGCTCGCGCCCTCGGCGGCGCCCTCGGACTTGCCCGAGCCCTTGAGCCCGATCAGCTCGATCTTGTAGGGCTCGTCCTTCAGCTCGGCGATGGCGTCGTGGTCGGTGGTGACCCGGCGCTCGAACCGCTGGCCCTCCTTGATGATCTTCCGCATCGCGGTCTCGATCTTCGCGAGGTCCTCCGGCACGAACGGGGTCTCGACGTCGAAGTCGTAGTAGAAGCCGTTCTCGACCGGCGGGCCGATGCCGAGCTTCGCCTCAGGCCACAGCTGCTGGACCGCCTGGGCCATCACGTGCGCGGTGGAGTGGCGCAGGATGTCGTGGCCGTCCTTGCTGTCGATCGCGACGCCCTCCGCCTCGTCGCCGTCCCGGAGCTCGTAGGAGAGGTCCTTGAGCTCACCGTTCACCCGGGCCGCGATGACGGTGTCGTCGTCGCGGAAGAGCTCCCACGCCTTGGTGCCGGTCGTGACCGTCCGGTCCTCACGCGCGTCGGCGTGGGCGAGGACGATCTTGAGGTCGGACACGGTGGCTCCTTGGCTGCAGGTGTCTGCGGGTCTCTGCGGGTGTCGGGGACGGACCGTTCGATCGTATCGAGGGGTGTCCGGGCCGCGCGCGCCGGTTTCCCGGCCGGACGTCATACGAGGTGGTCGCCCCGACGACCGGTTCGTATGACGTCCCCACGAACGACGAGAGCCGCACGCTTCGGCGTGCGGCTCTCGATCGGTTCTATCTGGTGGGCGATACTGGGTTCGAACCAGTGACCTCTTCGGTGTGAACGAAGCGCGCTACCACTGCGCCAATCGCCCGGGATGTGCGGTCGCAGACTCTAGCCTATGGGCCCGGCGAGCTCACATTCGAGGGTGGGCGTCCATGTCGCGCCATGTCGCGTCATGTCGCGTCATGTCGCGTCATGTCGCGTCATGGAGTGCCCGGTCGCCCGTCTCCTCCATGTGACGCAGCAGCCCATCTCTCGAACCATCTCCGCGGACCTGGTCCTCCAGGTCCTCGACGCGTGGGGTCGCACCGTCGACCTGAGCGCCGAGTTCGGGTACGACCCGACCGACCCGTGGGCCGTCTGGATCACCTTCCGGGGCGCCAGCGGTCGCTCGAGCGAGCCGGTCCGGTGGGCCGTCGGCCGCGACCTGCTGATGAGCGGGATGACCGACCCCGCCGGCGAGGGCGACATCCAGCTCTTCCCGAGCGTCGACGAGAACGGTCGCGCCGCGGTCGTCATGGAGCTCTGCTCCCCCGACGGCCGGCTGGTCACCCAGATGCGCACCAGCGAGCTGTACGGGTTCCTGGTCAAGACGCTCGCGGCGGTGCCGCTCGGCACCGAGACCGTCGACCTCGACCTGCTCGTCGAGGCGCTGGTCGGGCAGTCAGAAGCCCAGTAGCTCCGGCTCCCTCTCACGCCAGCACGCCGCGGCCTCGGCCGTCACCGGCCCCGGGGCGGGCAGCTCCCGGCCGTCCCAGTGGGACACCGCCTGGACGTCGCGCGTGGTCGACACGAGGAACACCTCGCTCGCCCGCTCGATGACCTCGATCGGCTCGTCGACCTCGCGACCGCCGTACCACTCGAGGACGAGCGCGCGGGTCACTCCCGCGAGGCAGCCGCTGGCCAGGGTGGGAGTGCGGAGCTCGCCGTCGATGACG
This sequence comes from Nocardioides pyridinolyticus, assembly GCF_054653575.1. Lineage (NCBI taxonomy): Bacteria > Bacillati > Actinomycetota > Actinomycetes > Propionibacteriales > Nocardioidaceae > Nocardioides > Nocardioides pyridinolyticus. The sequence goes on from NZ_BAAIFY010000012.1 coordinate 115,463, forward strand.
TAGAAGACGTTGGAGCCGGTGCCCTCGCACAGGTGGCCGGCCAGGTTCGCGAAGATCGCCTCGCTCGCGCCGCGCTCGCGGGCGGCGGCGAGCGCGACCACGTTCTCGGCGTACGACGTCGTCTTGAGGCCGGCCAGCGCACCGCGCTCGTTGCGCGGCCACGGGACGGTGGCGACGGCGGTCGACTCCGTCGACGGGCTCATCGCATCCGCGACGACCATGAGGGTCGGCTGGGCGTCCCCGCGGCTCGAACCGAGCGGCGCGGGACCGCCGGTCACCGTGATCCGGAGGCGGCCCAGCGGCAGGTCGAGACCGTCGAGGACGGCGGCGACCCCTTGGCGTACGGCGGTGTCGTCGAGCTCCGGGAGGCCGAGACCCTGCGCCGACCGGTGCAGCCGCTCGAGGTGCCGGTCGAGGGCGAACGGCAGGCCGTCGACGACCTTGATCGTCTCGAACACCCCGTCGCCGACCGTGAGCCCGTGGTCGCTGACGAGCACCGCCGGGGTGGTCGCATCGGGCAGTAGGTCACCGTCGATCCATGCGCGCATGGGCTCAGCCTAGGGGCGGTGAATACCGGGTTTCGGCCCGGAAACGCGCCGACAGGGGGCCGATTTTGCATGGTCTGGGGCATCGGCTACTGTTCTCACGCACGCCGACCGGGAGACCGGATCGGAGCGCAAGCGGACGTAGCTCAGTTGGTAGAGCGCAACCTTGCCAAGGTTGAGGTCGCGAGTTCGAGCCTCGTCGTCCGCTCGGAGAGGTCTCTCCCTGGTTTGGCCTCCATGGTGGGTTGGCCGAGAGGCGAGGCAACGGACTGCAAATCCGTGTACACGGGTTCAAATCCCGTACCCACCTCCACGCAGTCCTTCTCCACAACTCAAGACCCGGGCGATTGGCGCAGTGGTAGCGCGCTTCCTTGACACGGAAGAGGTCACTGGTTCAAACCCAGTATCGCCCACCAGCAAGAAGACGCAGGTCAGCGGCACAATGAGACCCCTGGACTCCAGAACGGAGACCAGGGGTCGGTTGCTTGTCTGACACAGTTCTTACACATGCCGACTATCGGCCCGCGTCCTGACGCACATCCCTAGACGTTGTCACAGCCACGTAGCGGCGAACAGCCGTGGGAACACGACGCCGGTCGATGCGGCACGTTCCTCGTCTGCGGGTGGAAGACCTGGGTCCTTCGGTCAGGAGGACGACTCGAACAGCACAAGGCCGGATAAATCCCGACCCCACCGCCTGCGCGAAACCTCTTCGCCATCGCCGTACGCGCTCGTCTTCCCAGGCTCAACTGAGGTCGTCTGCCTGGTACGTGTCGCCGCCCCGCCGGGCTTACGGAGTGCAACCAAAGTGGTCGTCCTTGACTCGCGCAACTCCAGTTCTGTCTGAGTCCAGACAGACCGTCGGACCAGGTCCAACCCGCTCGTGGAGAACGGGCCGACGCTCATCCCGCACACCGGGTCCGTCACCGTGCTGGCATGCTCGTGGCCTTGACCGGCGTGGTCGTGACCCGCGTGGTCGTGGTCGTGAACGTCATGCGCAGCGCCGTGGCCACCGCTGTGCCCCCTGCCGTGCCCAGCGCCGTACGTGTGCTGTGCGCCATGCTCGTTCATCTCAACACCATACCCCCGGGGGGTATGTGCATCAAAGGTCTTTCGCCCCTGGTTAGTGGGTGTAGGCCAGGACCTGCTCCGGGTCTTCGCCGGCACCGTCCCCGCTGCCGGCACCCGTGGGGCCGCGGAACAGGCCGTTGCTGGTGGCCACGAACCACGAGTCGCCGATGACGCTCAACGCGGTCGGGTCGCCAGGGACGGCGCCGAGCTCGACCCAGTCCTCACTCGCGCCGGTGCCCCCGTTGGCGGAGCGCCACACGGTCCCGTCGGCGTCGATGCCGACCAGGAGGTCTGTGGCCGGCCAGTCGATGAACCCGAGCCGCGGGGCGCCGTCGACCTCGACCTCGGTGAGCGACTCGTCGTGCGGGTAGGCGATGCCGAGCAGCTGGCCGGCCCCCGTCGTCGCGAGCACCCGGTCCGGGTCGGCGGGGTCAACGGCCAGGTCGAGAAGCGCCTCACCGTGCACCGTCTGCCACGACCGTTCGTCGACCGAGCTGAGCAGCCCACCGGTCACCGAGTCGATGCCCCACGTGCGCTGCGGAGTGTGCTCGAGCGCGTGGAAGTCCGCAGCACCCTCCAGCGACAGCGACTCCCACGACTTGCCGCCGTCGAGGGACTCCATCAGGCCCAGGTTGACCGGCTGGCTCGTGTCGGTGACCTCCGGGTGCCCACTGGCCAGGAGCCGGCCCGGCTGGTCATCTGTCGCAGCCGCGGTGAGGGCCATGAAGTCCGCGGCCGAGTCCCCGACCCGGGTCACGGTTCCGGCGTCATCGCCGGTGACCTCGACCGCGAACAGTCCGTAGTGGGCACCGATGAGCACTCGGCCACCCGGCTCCTGTCCTCTGGGAGCAGCCGCGATGCCGTGGATGTGCCCAATCACGGGGGCGTCCCCGCCCGCCGCGGGCGCGTCGTCGTGCGTGTGCGCGCCGCCGCTGTCGGGGTTGGTGATGGCGACCACCACAAGGGTCACCAGGAGCAGGATGGCAGCTGCGCCGATGACCAGGGCGCCACGGCGTGAAGGCGAGACCGAGCGGCGTCCGGCCTCCTCGTTGGAGTTGGCGGCCGCGTTCGTGGGCGGGTTCGGGGTCGAGTTCGTGGAGGCGTCGGTGGGTCCGGCGCCAGGAGTGCCAGGAGTGTGCGTGTTCATGATGTTGCGCGTCCAGCGCCCGGTCCGGTCGCAGTAATGCACCAACCTGTTGCACCTTCACCGCCGGCGGCAGCCAGGCCTTGGGCTACAAGGCGAGCTGCCGCCGACGAGCTGGGTGAGTCAGATGCTGCGGCGACCGGGCCAGGTCAGCCGAGCAGCTCCTCCATCTGGTCGATCTCGTCCTGCTGGCCGGAGATGATGTTCTCGGCCATGGCGACGGCGTCGTCGAACGTGCCGTTGTCGACCTCGTCCTGCGCCATCTCGATGGCACCCTGGTGGTGCTCGACCATCATCTCGAGCCACATGTCCTGGAACTCGGCGTCGGAGGCGTTCTCCAGCGCGTCCATGTCCTCGGCCGACATCATCCCCGGCATCTCGTTCTCGGCGGACTCGCTGTCGCCGTGGTCCATGCCACCCATGTCGTCCTCACCCATGCCATCCATGTCGTGCGCGTTGGCGTGGTCGCGCATCGTCTCCGGAACCTCCTGGTCCCACGCGGTGAGCCAGTCGGTCATCTGCTCGATCTCGGGACCCTGAGCGGCCCGGATGTCCTCGGTGAGCTGCGCGACCTTCGGGTCGAGGTCGCGGCCCGCGGTCATGTCCACCATCACCAGTGCCTGAGCGTGGTGCTGGACCATGTCGGTGGCGAACGCGACGTCCGCGTCGTTGAACACGTCGCCGTTGCTCGCCGTCTGGGCCCCCGACGGCGAGTGCCCGGAGTGGGAGTCATCGCCGCACGCGGCCAAGCTCACCCCGAGGCCGGTGGTGAGCGTGAGCGCGACCAGGGTGCGCCGGACCCGTCGACGCGACGTAGTGGAATTGCTGTGAGTGCGGTTGAGCATGAGGTTCTCTCCTCGAAGAATGTGCTGCCCAATACAGGCTGGACAGGGCTGGTCGAGTGGGTGGCGACAACCGCCGCGTGCAGCGTCCGAACCCAGACACGGGCTCAAGCACGGGTTCGGGCAGAGGCCGAGCCGAGACAAGGGGCCTGGGGGGCCGAATGTGGGCGTGCGTGCGGCGGTTCCGCCCCTCAGCACCGCTGAATGGAGAGCAACCTCAAGTCAGGACACGCCGAACCTCGCGCTCTGGCGCGTACCGCCACGACGGCGGCCGCAGCCCGATCGACCAGCCTGGTCAGGAACATGCCCAGCGGCCGGAAAGCACCGACGAGGACCCGCAGAAGCAGCCCCGCGGCTGGGACCGCCAGACATACCCCGAGCAGCAGTTCGCCGTGCCCACCGTGCCCATCACCGGACTCACCAGCGGGCTGGCTGCTGGAGCTGCCGCCGACGACCGCCGTCTTCGCAGCGTGGTCGGCGTGGTCGGCGTGGTCGGCGAGGCCGGCGGCAAAGGCGTGACCGGACTGGCTTGCGCCGGAAGCCATGCTGATGGAGCTGGTGGTGCCCGGGGAGCTCGCGACGGCGACGCCAGCTCGTTCCCCGGCTGCGCCCGCCAAGCCGCCGACGCCATGGTCGGACAGCCCGTGCATCGCCATCAGTCCGGCCAGCGCGACGAGCAGCATCAGCCACCGCCCCATCGCAGCCGATGGCCGAAGACGCACGCGACCGCTGCGCCCCGGGCGCGTGAACGCTCCGGCCGCACGTGCGCGCATCAGGTCGCCATTCATCGCTTCCATTCTAGGAGCCCACCCACGACGCGCCGGACGGTGGCGTCCGACCGGGTGGGTACAGGCCCAGTGTCGACCCCGGGGACAGTCGCCGGCCAGCCGCCGGCAGCCCCGGGGCCAGCCACGAGAGGAGCAGCGATGACCCACCGCGACATGCTCGAGGCCTACCCGAAGGACCCTCGACAGCATCGACGTCGACAAGCTCGCCGACTGCCGCCTGCGCGGACGCCTGCCCGGCCGAGGGGCCTGACCCCGGTTCTTGGACACGCTGAATCCAGCATCTGCTGGGGAAGCGAGATGATCCAGGAACCATGGCCAGGAAGAACTACTCCGAGGAGTTCCGTCGTCAGGCCGTCGACTTGTACGAGTCCACCCGGGCGCCACGGTCTGCGGCATCGCCGAGGACCTCGGCATCGTGCGCGGCACCCTGCAGCACTGGCTCGAGGTCTACGGGACCGGCAGGAAGACCGCCGCTGACGGGA
>NZ_BAAIFY010000013.1:0-116830 GCF_054653575.1 Nocardioides pyridinolyticus
AGCACGAACACTCCGAGTGCCGCAGCCAGGATGAGAGCCCAGTAGACCACTAGCACGTCTGCTGTTTCTCCGTCCCCGGGCTCCAGGATCGCGCCGATAAGCAGCACCGCGATCGGCGGCGCAGTCACCACTGCTGGCTTCATCCAACGACGGGTGTGTCCGTTTTCCATGAACCGGGTTTCCTTAGGTCGGCGCTGCGTTGAGCCGCTCGGCTCTCGCATCGCGGAGCCGTGAAACGTGGGGGTCGTTGTTGGAGGCGTACTCACGAGCTGCACCCGTGTCAACGGGTCCTGAGGTGTCTCCGACCAGACCACTCTCTCCCCAGAGCCCTCCGAAGGCCCACCAGACTCGGCCGGTGACGTCGGGACCAGGCGACGACCCGGGTCACGAGGCGCGCGTCTCGAGCACGCGGAAGCCCTTGGCGCTGGCGAGCCGCTCGGTCGGCCAGCCCTGCTCCCCCAGCCAGCGCTGGAGCGAGTCCGCGCCGAGGTTCTTGCCCACGACCATCACCGCGCGGCCGCCGGGCGCGAGCCGTGGGAGCCAGGTCAGCAGCAGGTCGTGCAGCGCCTCCTTGCCGATGCGGATCGGCGGGTTCGACCAGATCTCGTCGAACTCCGCGTCCGCCGGGACCTCCTCGGGCAGGCAGGCGGTGAAGCGGTCGGCGACGCCGAGCGCGGCGGCGTTCTCGCGCGCGAGGAGCAGGGCGCGCTCGTTGACGTCGACGCCCGTGACGGTCGCACCCGGGACGGCCGCGGCGATGGCGAGCCCGATGACGCCGTACCCGCAGCCCAGGTCGAGGACCCGGCCCGGCGCGGGCGGCTCGGTCTCGCGGAACAGGATCGCGGTCGCGTGGTCGAGGTGCCCCCGGCTGAACACGCCGGACCCGCTCACCAGCGTCAGCGACCGGTCCCAGACCTCGCACTCGAAGGGCTCGCGCTTGAACGGCGCCGCGGGGTCGGCACTGAAGTAGTGCTCCTCACTCATCGGCCACCCGCTTCGCCCGCGTCTGCACGGCCCGCGCCTCGAGCTCGTCGTCGGGAGGGTACGCGACCTCCTCGAGCGTGAGCCCGTGCGCCTTGGCGACGGCGACCGACGGGTTGCGTACGGCGGCCGCGAGCACCTCGTCGGCCCAATCGACCGGCTTGCGGCCCTCGCCGATCGCGACCAGGCAGCCGACCAGCGCGCGCACCATGCTGTGGCAGAACGCGTCGGCTCGCACGGTGCCGGTGATGACCCCGGCGGCGTCGCGCTCCCAGGTCAGCTCCTCCAGGGTGCGGATCGTGGTCGCCCCCTCACGCTGCTTGCAGAACGACGCGAAGTCGTGGCGCCCGGTGAGCAGCACGGACGCGGCGTTCATCGCCGCGACGTCGAGCGGCCGCGGCCAGGCGAGCACGTGCGAGCGGGTCAGCGGGTCGACCAGCTCCGGCCGGTCGACGATGCGGTAGGCGTACCGGCGCCACAGCGCGCCGAAGCGGGCGTCGAACGCCGCCGGCACCTCGCTCGCCCGGTGCAGGCGTACGTCGGCGTCGAGGACGCCGTTGACGCGACGGACGAAGCGCTCCGGATCGGGCAGCTCCTCCAGGTCGAGGTGGACGACCTGGCCGCGCGCGTGCACGCCGGCGTCGGTGCGGCCGGCGCAGACGACGTCGACCGACGGTACCCGCAGCACCGTCGCGAGCGCGGCGGTGAGCTCGCCCTGCACGGTCCGCAGCCCCGGCTGGGCGGCCCAGCCGTGGAAGCCGCTGCCGTCGTAGGCGAGGTCGAGCCGGATGCGCACCGCCCGATCCTAGGACGTGGCTCAGCGCCGGATCGGCTCGCCGCCGATCCAGACGCCGGCGATGTCGGCGGGCGTGCCGAGGGAGAAGACCTTGGCCAGCGCGGCCCCGGCGGACTCCGCGTGCCGCAGGCCGATGTCGAGTGGGTCGCCCCGCTCGGGCAGGACCCAGACCGCGTCGAACGGCCGGCCCACCGAGAGGTCGCCCGTCTCGAGCCCCAGCGCGAGGGCACCGGCCCGGGTGGCGAGGTAGAGCAGGTGCGCGGGCGTGAGCGGGTAGCCGGCCGGACCGAGCAGCGCCTGCATGAACGACGCTTGGAGCCCCTCCTTGAGCAGCGAGAAGCCGGTGCCGGCGCCGACGTCCGAGCCGAGCGCGACGCGGACCCCGTGCTCGGCGTGCCGGCGCATCGGGAACAGCCCGCTGCCCAGCGCGGAGTTGCTGCTCGGGCAGTGCGCGACCGCGGCGCCCCGGCCGGAGAGCAACGTGAGCTCGCCGTCGGTCGGGTGCACATTGTGGGCGAGCACCGAGCGCTCCCCGACGAGCCCGTGGGCGTCGTACGTCCCGACGTAGTGCAGCGCGTCGCGGAACAGCTCGCTGACCGCGGCGACCTCGGCCGGGTTCTCGTTGACGTGCGAGGTGAACCAGGTGCCGGACTCGTCCTTGAGCACGGCGGCGCAGGCGTCGAGCACGGCCTCGCTCGCGGAGAAGGAGAAGCGCGGCGTGACGGCGTACCGGTTGCGGCCGACCCCGTGCCAGCGGGCCGCGAGCGTGCGTGACTCCAGGTAGGCCCGGTCGGGGTCGGTCAGCAGCGGCTCGGGCAGGCCGCGGTCGCTGACGACCAGGCCCGCGGTGACCCGCAGACCGACGCGGGAGACCTCCTGGAAGAGCAGGTCGACGGCCGGCGCGAAGTGGGAGCCGAAGACAAGCGCCGACGTCGTCCCGGCGTCGACCAGGCCGGCGACGAACTCGCGCGCGACCTGCGCGGCGTACGACGCCTCGGCCAGCCGGCACTCCTCGGGCAGCGCGCACTGCTCGAGCCAGTCGAGCAGCGGCAGGCCCAGCGAGCCGATCACCCGCACCTGCGGGTAGTGCACGTGCGTGTCGACGAACCCCGGCAGCAGCACGCCTCCGGGCAGGTGGAGCAGGTCAGCCTCGGGGTGGGCCGCGCGCATCGACGCGAAGGGCCCCCGCTCGGCGATGACGCCGTCGACGACCAGCAGGCCGACGTCCTCGTCCGCCCGCAGGACCCCGCCGGCGAACGGGTCGTCGGGCGTGTCCATCACCCGCGCCCGGACGAGCGTCACGGGACCACCGGCGCCACTCGGCGCAGCAGCGCGGTCGCGACCGACAGCGCGACGACGGCGGGCTCCTTGCCAGAGACAGCCGGGTCGCCGATCGGGCAGGCGATCGCGTCGACCGCCGCAGGGTCGTGGCCCTCGACGAGCAGCGCGGACCGGAAGCGCGACCACTTCGCGGCCGACCCGATCAGCCCGACCGGGCCGAGGTGCGCGCAACGCAGCGCCGCGTCGCAGATCGCGAAGTCCTCCGCGTGGTCGTGGGTCATCACGAAGACGTGCGTGCCGCCGGGCACCGCGCCGAGCACCAGCTCGGGCACCGGCGCATGGTGGACGTGGATGCTCGCGACGGCGTCGGCCAGGCAGTCGAGCCGGGTCTCGTCGAGCTGGTCACGCCGCGAGTCGACGAGGTGAAGGTCGAGGTCGTGGCGGGCCAGGACCCGGGCGAGCTCGAGGCCGACGTGGCCGACGCCGAACACCGCCACGGACGGTACGACGGGCAGCGGCTCGAGCAGCAGCGTCACCTCGCCTCCGCAGCACTGCCGGCCGTGCTGGGTGCGCGCCTTGTCGCTGAGCGACACGGTCATCGTCTCGGGCTCCGTCTCGGGCTCCGCCGCCCGGCCGAGGAGCAGCCGGGACCGGGCGATCGCGGTCTCCTCGAGGTTGCCGCCGCCGACGGTCCCCCACGTCGCGTCGGCCGAGACGACCAGCTTCGCGCCGGCGTCGCGCGGCGCGTGGCCGCGCGCGGACACGACCGTCACCAGCACGCCGGGCACGCGCTCGCGTCGCAGCCGCGCCACCGCGTCCAGCCAGCTCACCGGACCGCCACCTCCGTGCGCTCCCGAGCCCGCGACAGCGCCCAGTAGACCGCCTCGGGCGTGGCCGGCGAGGCGAGGTCGACGCTGGTGCCGGGCGGGCCGAACGCGGCCGCGGCCTGGCGCAGCGCCTCCCGCACCGAGAAGGCCAGCATCAGCGGTGGCTCGCCGACGGCCTTCGAGCCGCCGACGACGCCGTCCTCGTGCGCGTGCGGGAGCAGCGCGACGTTGAAGACGTCAGGCATCTCGCTGAGGCTCGGCAGCTTGTAGGTGCTCGCCGAGGACGTGAGAAGCCGCCCGTCGCGGTCGTCCCAGCGCAGGTCCTCGAGCGTCAGCCACCCGGCGCCCTGCACGTAGCCGCCCTCGATCTGGCCGAGGTCGACCAGCGGGGAGAGGCTGTCGCCGACGTCGTGGACGATGTCGACCCGGCGCGTGGTGTACGCGCCGGTGAACCCGTCGACCTCGACCTCGGTCGCCGCGGCGCCGTACGCGAAGTACTTGAACGGGTGCCCGGTCATCGTGGCGGGGTCCCAGTGGAGGCCCTCGGTGCGGTAGAAGCCGGCGGCCCCCAGCTGGATGCGCTGGAGGTACGCCGTGCGCACCCGCTCCTCCCACGTCTCGCCCGCGACGCCCTCGAGCCGGGCGAGGATCTGCTCGCACGCGTCCTTGATCGCTCCGCCGTTGAGGTCGGCGCCGGAGCTGGCCGCCGTGGCGGAGGTGTTCGGGACCTTGTCGGTGCGCGTCGGCGCGAGCCGCACGCGCTCGAGCGGCAGGCCGAGCGCGGTGGCCGCGACCTGGAGCATCTTCGTGTGCAGCCCCTGGCCCATCTCGGTGCCGCCGTGGTTGATCAGCACCGAGCCGTCCTTGTAGACGTGCACGAGCGCGCCGGCCTGGTTGAACGCGGTGAAGTTGAACGAGATCCCGAACTTCACCGGCGTCACGGCCAGCCCGCGCTTGGTGTACGGGTGCGCGGCGTTGAAGGCCGCGATCTCCGTGAGCCGCTGCCGCACCCGGCCGCCGTCGACCACCTGGTCCCACGCCAGGCCCGCGCGCTCGGGGTGGCGGACCGGCTGGCCGTAGGGCGTCGCCTGGCCCTCGACGTAGAAGTTGCGCCGCCGCAGGTCCAGCGGGTCGATGCCGAGCAGCGGCGCGCACCGGCCGAGGACGTCCTCGATCACCAGCATCCCCTGCGGCCCGCCGAAGCCGCGGAAGGCGGTCTGCGAGGTCTTGTGCGTGCGCGCGACCCGGCCGTGGGCGCGGACGTGCGGGATCCAGTAGGCGTTGTCGACGTGGCACAGCGCCCGCGCGAGCACCGGCTCGCTGAGGTCGAGCGACCAGCCGCCGTCGGAGGTGAGCGTGACGTCGAGCGCCTGGAGGCACCCGTCGTCGTCGAAGCCGACCTGCCACGCCGCGTGGAATCCGTGCCGCTTGCCGGTCATCGTGATGTCCTGCGCGCGGGTCAGGCGCAGCCGCACCGGGCGCCCGGTCAGCGTCGCACCGAGGGCCGCGATCGCGGCGAACCCGTGCGGCTGCATCTCCTTGCCGCCGAAGCCGCCGCCCATCCGCAGGCACTGCACGGTGACGTCGTGGCTGGCCCGGCCGAGCACGTGCGCGACGATCTCCTGGGTCTCGGTCGGGTGCTGCGTGCTGCACTGCACGAAGACCTGTCCGGCCTCGTCGACGAGCGCGAGCGACGCGTGCGTCTCGAGGTAGAAGTGCTCCTGCCCGGCCATCTCGGTGACGCCGCTGAAGACGTGCGCCGCGTCGGCCAGCGCCCGCTCCACGTCGCCGCGCTCCACCGTCGGCTGCCCGCCCTGGAAGCTCCCCGCGGCGATCGCGTCGGTGACGCCGACGATCGCCGGCAGCTCCTCGTAGTCGACCTCCACCGCCGCCGCGCCCAGCCGCGCGGCCTCCAGCGTCTCCCCGAGCACCCAGCAGACGGCGTGGCCGCGGTACATCACCTCCGCCGGGAACAGCGGCTCGTCGTGCTTGACGCCGGCGTCGTTGACACCCGGCACGTCGTAGGCGGTGAGCACCCGCACGACGCCCGGCACGGCGTACGCCGGCGCCACCTCGAGCCGCGTGATGAACGCATGTGCGTGCGGTGACTGCACCGGATGGGCGTGCAGGACGTGCGGCGTGCGCAGCACCAGGTCGTCGGTGTAGAGCGCGGCGCCCGTGACGTGCAGGGCGGCGCTCTCGTGCTGGAGCGGGAGGCCGATGCTCATCTTGGAACCTCCGCGTAGAGCTTGCGGAGCGACTCGCCCAGCATCGCCGAGCGGTACGCCGCGCTGGCCCGGTGGTCGTCCAGCGGCGTGCCCTCCCCTGCCAGGACGGCGGCCGCCGCGTCGACGGTGTCCGCGGTCCACGACCGCCCCTCCAGCGCGGCCTCGGTCGCCAGCGCCCGCAGGGGCGTCGCCGCCACGCCGCCCAGCCCGATCCGGGCCCGCGTCACGACGCCGTCCTCGATGTCGAGCGCGAAGGCCACCGCCACGCTGGAGATGTCGTCGTACCGCCGCTTGGCGATCTTGTGGAACGCGGTCACCGCCGCCAGCGGCCGCGGGACGCACACCGACCGGATCAGCTCACCCGGCCGCAGCACGGTCTCGCGGTAGCCGGTGAAGTAGTCGGCCAGCGCGACCTCGCGCTCGCCGTCGCGGGACGCCAGCACGAGCGTCGCCTCCAGCGCGAGCAGCGCGGGTGGCAGGTCGCCGATGGGCGAGGCGGTGCCGAGGTTGCCGCCGATGGTCGCGCCGTTGCGGATCAGCCGTGACGCGAACTGCGGCCACACGGCGTCGAGCAGCGGGACCGCGCCCCCGAGCCCGCGCTCGACCTCGCTCAGCCTGAGGGCGGCGCCGATCTCGAGGCGGTCGGTCGTGAGCGTGCGCAGCTCGGGCAGCCGATCGATCGCCACGAGGTACGCCGGCCGCGACCCGCGCAGGTTCACCTCGACCCCGAGGTCGGTGGCGCCGGCCAGGAGGGTCGCGTCGGGGTGCTCGGCCAGCAGCGCCAGGGCCTCGGGGAGGGTGGCCGGCCGGACCAGCGACCCCGCCCCGTCGGCCACGTGCGTCGCGGCCGGGGCGGGCGCGGGCCGCGCGCACCGCGCGGCCAGCGGGTCGGCCTCGTCCGGAGCGCCCAGGGCGCGGGCGGCGTCGGCGATCGGCCGGTAGCCGGTGCACCGGCAGAGGTTGCCGCTCAGCGCGTGGAGGTCGAAGCCGTTGACCCGGCCGGGCCGGTAGTACTCGGCCGCCATGCTGCACACGAAGCCCGGCGTGCAGTAGCCGCACTGCGATCCGCCGCGCTCGGCGAGCTCGCGCTGCACGGGGTGCAGGTGGTCGGGGCTGCCCAGCCCCTCGGCGGTGACGACCTCCTGACCGTCCAGCGCCGCTGCGGGGACCAGGCAGGCGTTGAGCGCGGTCCAGGCGCTGCCCGCGCCGTCCGGCCGGGCGACGAGCACCGAGCAGGCGCCGCACTCGCCCTCGGCGCAGCCCTCCTTGGCGCCGGTCAGCCCCAGCCCGCGCAGGAAGTCCAGTGCGGTGCGGTGCACCGGCGTGCCCGCCAAGGGGCGCGGCGTCCCGTTGACCGTGACCTGGGCCGTGTCGCTGCCCATCTCGCCTCCACGCGCGATCGACGTCCGCATGGTTGGGAGCCCAGCTCGGTCGCCGGTTGTCCATGCCGAACGACAGACCGCTCCGCCATCCTACGTGACCCGGGTCACATCTGCAGGCCCGCCGAGTCGGCGCTGTTTCAGCTGAGACAGCGCCGACTCGGCGTCAACCTAGGGTGAGTCGGGGGTGCCGGTTGACGTCCTTGTAGAGCAGGTAGCGGAACCGGCCCGGCCCGCCGGCGTAGCAGGCCTGTGGGCAGAAGGCGCGCAGCCACATGAAGTCGCCCTCCTGCACCTCGACCCAGTCCTTGTTGAGCAGGTAGACGGCCTTGCCCTCGAGCACGTAGAGCCCGTGCTCCATCACGTGCGTCTCCGGGAACGGGATCGCGCCGCCGGGCTCGAAGCTCACGATGTTCACGTGCATGTCGTGCCGCACGTCGTCGGGGTCCACGAACCGCTGCGTCCCCCACGCGTCCGTGCCCGGCATGGGCTGGACCGGGACCTCGCTCTCGTGGACGACGAACGCCTCGGGCAGGTCGACGCCGTCGACGCGGACGTAGGCCTTGCGGATCCAGTGGAACGTCGCGTCGGCGTCGGTGTCGTTGCGCAGCGTCCACGCCGCCCCGGGCGGCAGGAAGGCGTAGCTGCCCGCACCGATCCGGTGCCGCACGCCCCCGAGGGCCAGCGAGAGCGTCCCGCCGACCACGAACAGCACGGCCTCGGCGTCCGCCTCGGGCTCGGGGGTGTCGCTGCCCCCGCCGGGACCGACCTCGGCGACGTACCAGCTGAACGTCTCGGCGAAGCCCGAGAGCGGCCGGGCGAGCACCCACAGGCGCGTGGCGTCCCAGTGCGGCAGCCGGCTGGTGACGATGTCGCGCATGGTGCCGCGCGGCAGGACGGCGTACGCCTCGGTGAACACCGCGCGGTCGGTCGTGAGCTCGGTCTGCGCGGGCAGGCCGCCGGTCGGCACGTAGTACGTCATGGGCCCCTCCTCAGCAGCCGGCCGCGCGGCGCGGCCGCCAGGTCGATGGGTACGCCGCGCAGCCAGGTCCGGCGGACGGTGCCGGTGAGCGTACGCCCGTCGTACGGCGAGACGGGGTTCTTGTGCTCCAGCGACCCGGCCTCCACGGTGAACGACTCGTCCGGCGCGAGCACGCACAGGTCGGCGTCGTACCCCGCCGCGATCTCGCCCTTGCCGGCCAGGCCGACGCGCCGCGCCGGGGCGGTGGCCATCCACCGCACCACGTCGACCAGCGAGTGGCCGCGCGGCCGGGCCGCGGTCCACACGACCGGCAGCGACAGCTGCAGCGACGCGATGCCGCCCCACGCCTGGGCGAAGTCGCCGTGCTTGAGCACGGCCGTGCACGGCGAGTGGTCGGAGACGACGAAGTCGATCTCGCCCGCGGCCAGCGCCGCCCAGAGCCGGTCGCGGTTCGCGGCCTCGCGGATCGGCGGGCAGCACTTGAACTCGGTCGCGCCGTCGGGCACGTCCTCGGCCGCGAGCGCCAGGTAGTGCGGGCAGGTCTCCAGCGAGACGTCCGCACCGGCGCGGTCGGGCAGCGCGTCGGCCGCGCTCAGGTGCACGACGTGCGCCCGGCTGCCGGTGGCCCGAGCGGTCGCGACGACGAGGTCGATCGCCCGCTGCTCGGCGGCGGGCGGGCGCGACGCGAGGAAGCCGCCGTACGCCGTGCCGTGCGCGTCGGTGACCAGCGATCCGTCCTCGGCGTGCACGATCATCAGCGCGCCGAGGCGCGCGGTCTCGGTCATCGCCGCGTGCAGCTGCGCCGGGTCGAGCGGCGGGAACTCCGCGACGCCGGAGTCGAGCAGGAAGCACTTGAAGCCGAAGACGCCGGCGGCGTGCAGGGCCGCCAGGTCGCCGACGTTGCCGGGCACGGCGCCACCCCAGAAGCCCACGTCCACGTGCACTTGGTCGCGGGCCACCTCCCGCTTCTCCTCCAGCGCGGCGAGCGTGGTCGTCGCCGGGATGCTGTTGAGCGGCATGTCGACGATCGTCGTGACGCCGCCGGCGGCCGCGGCGCGGGTCGCGGACGCGAAGCCCTCCCACTCGGTGCGGCCGGGCTCGTTGACGTGCACGTGGGTGTCGACGAGGCCGGGCAGCAGCACCTCGTCGTCGGCGAGCTCGACGACCTCGGGAGACTCGAGCACGCCGTACGCCGCGACCCCGGTGATCCGCCCGTCGCGGACGCCGACGTCGGCCGCGCGCTCCACGCCGCCGACGACCGCGCGCCGGGCGCGGACCACCAGCTCAGGAGCCACGGTAGGTGGAGTAGCCGAACGGGTTGAGCAGCAGCGGCACGTGGAAGTGCTCGTCGGCGGCGATCCGGAACGCGACCGACACCGAGGGGTAGAACGCACCCTCGCCGAGGTAGGAGCCCGTGTCGAAGTGGACGACGTAGTCGCCGGGCTCGAGCCCGTGGCCGAGGTCGCCGACGCGTCCGTCGTCGTCGGTCACCCCCTCGCCGAGGACGACGCCCGCCCCCTCGACCCGGACGGCGATGCCGGCCGCGGGCCGGCCGCGGCTGGTGTCGAGGACGTGCGTGCTCAGGGTCGCCATCACAGGGCCCCTTCCAGTCGCAGGAGGGCGATCTGGCCGAGCTGGTCGACCGTCTCCGCCCGCTCGGTGTCGTCGTCGTTGCCCAGCCGGCGCTCCAGCTCGGCCAGGATCTCGCGGGCGTCGCGGCCGGCCGCGCGGATCAGGAAGACCCGGTCGAAGCGCTCCTCGTAGGCCCGGTTGCCGTCGGCCAGCCGCTGGAGCACCTCGGCGTCGGACCGGTCGACGCCGGACTGCTCGCGCGCGGAGTGGGGGGCGTCGTGGCCGGCGCCGGCGCGCTCGCCGATGCGCGGGTGCCGCGCGAGCGCGGCCTCGAGCTCGTCGTCGGAGAGCGTCGCCGCGGACGCCGACGCGGCCGCGAGCAGGGCGTCGATGTCGCCGTAGGGCCGGCCGGCCAGGACCTCGTCGGCCCAGCGCGGTACGTCGAGGCAGGTGGCCAGCAGCGCCCGCGCCTCATCCTCGGGCAGCTCGTCGAACCTCATCGATCGCTCCGGGTGACGGTGGCCTCGATCAGGCCGTAGGGACGGTCGGCGGCGACGAACACCTCGCCGGGGTTCTCCAGCCCGAACGGGCTGAGGTCGACGAGGAAGTGGTGCTTGTTGGGTGCGGCGAACGAGATCTCGGCGATCCCCGCGTGCGCCTCGAGCACCGCGCGGCCCATGGCGTAGAGCGTCTCCTGGAGCGCCCGGCTGTACGTGGTCGCGAACGTGGTCGTGACCAGGCGCCGCACGTCGGCGTACGACGCGTCCCAGTCGCCGGGGACCTCGACGTGCCGCCAGGTGGCATCGAGCGACGTGGCGAGGATCCGGTCGTCGGCCTCGGGGAGCGTCGTGTACTCGTCGCGGAGGAAGCCCTTGAACTCCGACCCGGTCGTCTTGAGGATCACCAGCCCGCCGAGGCCGGACGCGACCTGCACACCGTCGCGGGTGCGGTCGACGATGGCGAGCCGCGTCTCCTGCCCGCGCCGCACGAACGTGTGGTCGTGGTCGCCGACCCGGTCCCAGGCGTACTCCTCGACGCTCACCCGGGCGCCCGTCGCCGCCGGTGTCGCCTCGAGGAGCCGCTCCGAGAGCGCGAGCGCGTAGTCCTCGGGCGAGGAGACGCCGTGCTTCTTGGCGTACGCGAACGCGGTGTTCTTCTGGGTGTCGGTCGGCAGGACCTGCCCTTGGTCGCCGTCGACGTGGGCCGCGGCGAAGTCGCCGCGCAGCGACGTCGAGACGTTGAGGTCGCGGATCGTGTGCCGTGGGGTGTCGCGGACGATCCGCACCACGCGGTTCTCCGCCTTGCCGTACTGGTTGGCGCCGAGCGCGATGCCCATTCATCCCACCTCTTCCTCTGTCTCGGAGGCGTCCAGTGCCCCGCACTCGCGGCCGCGGCGCAGGAACGCCGCGCGCGCCCGGTCGGTGGCCGGCTCCTCCAGCCGCGTGCCCGGGGTGAGACCCGCGCGGTAGAAGGCGAACGTGGCGGCGTACCGCGTCGGCAGCTGGTTCGGGTGCAGGTCCCAGCCCTGGTAGAAGCCCCGCTCCAGCGACCGGCGCACCAGCCGCAGGTGCGTCTCCCAGCCGAGGCGGACGGCGGCCGCGTCGCCGACCGGGAGGATGTTGGTCGAGCCGTCCGAGAGCCACACCCCGGTGCCGGCGGCCGCGGCCTGCATCACGGCCTTGGCGTGGTCGGCGGCCGGGTGGTCGAGGCTCTGGTACGGGCCGGCGATGCCGATGAAGGCGCTGTAGTCGTAGGTGCCGTAGTGGAGGCCGGTGCAGCGGCCGTCGGCCGCCCGGACCATCCGGGCGACGCGCGCGGTGCCGTCCGGGCCGAGGATCGACTGCGGGGTCTCGACCTGGATCTCGAAGCGCAGCGGCTCGGCGAGCCCGAGTGCCTGCTCGAGGTGCTCGCACGCGTGGACCATCGCCTCGACCTGGTCGACCGAGGTCACCTTGGGCAGCGTGACGACGAAGCCGTCCGGCAGCGGGCCGCGGTCGACCAGGCCCGCGACGAACGTCAGGAGGGTGCGCAGCCCGCGGTGCCGGGTCGGCCGCTCGAGGCTCTTGAAGCGGATCCCGCAGTACGCCGGCGCGGTGCCGCCGTCGACGGCCGACCGCAGCGCGGCGGCCGCCGCCGCGACCGCGGCGTCCTCCTCCGCGTCGGGCCGCAGGCCGTAGCCGTCCTCGAAGTCGATGCGCAGGTCGTCGACGGGCCGGGTGCGCAGCCGCGCGCGGACCCGGTCGAGCAGGTCGCGGTCGTCGCCGGTGAGCTCGAGGAACAGCTCCTCGTGCTCCGCCAGCGTGGCGAGCGCCTGCTCGCCGTACCTCTCGACGGTGTCGGCCGCGAACCGGTCGGCCGGCACGTAGATCGTGTGCACCGGCTGCCGTCCCGCGCGGTCGCCGGGGTAGTCGCGGGACAGGGCCTCGTCCGCGCGCGCGAGCCGCGCGTCGAGCTCGTCGGTGAGCCGGGCGAGGTCCAGGTCGGACATGAACGCACCCTAGACCGTTGCGCCGCTGCCTAGGCTGATGTCGTGAGCACCCCCGCCATCGTGCTCATCGGGGCCGAGCACCCCGAGGAGCTGCGTGACGCGTTCGGCCGCTACGAGCGCGAGTACGACCTGCGCCTGACCCGCTCCTGCCTCGAGGCGCTCCGGGCCACCCACGACGTGCTGGCCGACGGCGGTACGGTCGCGATGTTCGTCTCGGAGTCCGTGGTCCCCGACGCCGAGACCGTCCTGCACGCCTTCCACAAGCTGCGCGAGAAGGTCCCGACCGCCCGCCGCGTGGTCGCCGCGCACTGGGACCGCTTCCTCGCCGACGCGCCCGGCCTGCGGCCCGGGATGGCGATGGGCAGGTACGACGCGTTCCTGCTGATGCCCCGCGGCGTCCGCGACGAGGAGTTCCACAACGCGATCACCGACCTGCTCTCGGACTGGGGCTCGACGGTGCCGGACCCCGAGGTGGTGGCGGTCAAGATCGTGTCGCCGGTGCGCGACGGGCTGACGCTCGCGATCCGCGACTTCCTCGACCGGATGGGCATGCCCAGCGGGTTCTACGAGCCCGACTCCGAGGGCGGCCGCTACGTCCTCGACCGGTGGGACGGCGAGCCCGCCTACCCCCTCGTCTACGCGCTCAACCGGCCGGTCGTGCACGCCCGCAGCGTGCGCGACGTCGCGATCGCGCTCTACGGCGCGCCCACCGAGCTCGACCTCGACCACCTCGTCGACCTCGCCGTGGTCGGCGGCGGGCCGGCCGGGCTCGCGGCGGCCGTGTACGCCGCGTCCGAGGGCCTCTCGACGGTGATCCTCGAGGCCGAGGCGATCGGCGGGCAGGCCGGCACCAGCTCGATGATCCGCAACTACCTCGGCTTCCCGCGCGGGATCTCCGGCATGCGCCTCGCCCAGCGCGCCCGCAACCAGGCGCTGCGCTTCGGCGCGAGGTTCTACACCGGCCAGGTCGTCGACGAGCTCCGCCCGGGGTACGACGGGCAGCCCCACGTGCTCTGCACCGAGTCCGGCGAGGTGCGGGCGCGGTCGGTCGTCATCGCCAGCGGCGTCGCCTACCGCAAGCTCCGCGTCGACCCGCTCGAGGAGCTGGTCGGCACCGGCGTCTACTACGGTGCCGCGATGACCGCCGCCCGCGAGATGGAGGGCCAGGACGTCTTCGTGGTCGGCGGCGGCAACTCGGCCGGCCAGGCCGCGATGCACCTCGCGCGGTTCGCCCGCTCGGTCACCATCCTCGTGCGCCGGCCCTCGCTCGAGGAGACGATGTCGGCGTACCTGGTCAACGAGATCGGGTACAACCCCCGGATCTCGGTCCGCACCTGCTGCGCGGTGGTCGACGGCGGCGGCGACGGGCGCCTGGAGTGGCTGTCGCTGGAGGACGTGCGCACCGGCGAGCGCGACCGGGTCCCGGCCTACGGCCTGTTCCTGCTGCTCGGCGCGGAGCCGCACTGCGACTGGATCCCCTCGGGCATCGCCCGTGACCCGCGCGGCTTCGTGCTCACCGGCCGTGACGTCCCGCGCGAGCACTGGGCCGACGGCCTCCCGCCGGCCGAGCTCGCCACGACGGTCCCGGGCATCTTCTGCGCCGGCGACGTGCGGGCCGGGTCGATGAAGCGAGTGGCCTCGGCGAGCGGCGAGGGGGCCTCGGTGGTCCCCCTCGTGCACGCGTGGCTGGCGCCCGCGCCGGACTGACGAGAGCTGACTAGAGCTGACTAGAGCTCCGAGCGGTACGGCGGATCCGCGCCCGGCCGCGACACCGTGACCGCGGCGGCCCGGGCGGCGTGGGCGAGGACCTCCTCGACCTCGTCCGTGGTCAGCCGGTCGAGCGGGCGGCCCCAGAGCGCGTCGATGACCGCCGCGCCGAAGGTGTCGCCGGCGCCGATCGTGTCGGCGACCTCGACCGGCAGCGAGGCGACCTCGACGACGCCGGCCTCGGTCACCCAGGTCGCGCCCTCGCCCCCACGGGTCACGACGACCGCGGCGGGGCCGAGCGTGAGCAGCTGGCGGGCGGCGGACTCGGTGTCGAGAGCCGGGTAGAGCACCTCGAGGTCCTCGTCGGAGGCCTTGACCAGGTCCGCGACCGCGGCCATCCGCTCGACCCGCGCCACCAGCTCCGGGCCCGCGCCGGTGATCGCGGGACGGGCGTTGACGTCGTAGCTGATCGTCGCCGACCCGCGCAGGCCCGCCAGCAGGTCCAGCACCTGGCCCGCGCCGGGCTCCAGGACCGCGCCGATCGAGCACACGTGGACCGCGACCGGCTGTCCCGGATCGACGTCCCCGATCCGCCAGTCGAGGTCGAAGTCGTACGACGCCGCACCGTCCGCCCCGATCGTGGCCGCGGCCGTCGCGGTCCGCTCCAGCACGACCGGGTCGCTCGCCAGCGCCACGTCGGCCGCCGCGAGGTGCTCGGCGAGCACCCGCCCGCGCGCGTCGTCGGCCCAGGCGGTCACGAACTGCACCGCGCGCCCGAGCCGGCTCAGCGCCACCGCCACGTTGGCGGCGCTGCCTCCGGCGTACTCGGTCGTCGTGCCGTCGGCCCCGTGCACGATGTCGACGAGGGACTCCCCCACCACGAGCGCATGTCCGTCTCCGTCTTCAGCCATGGGATGTCTCTACCATGCGATCCATGGAGGTGTTCCCGCTCGACGCGACGTCCGACGTACCGCCCTACGAGCAGCTGCGGGTCCAGGTGGCGTCGCGCGCCGCAACCGGGGAGCTCCCCGCCGGCACGAAGCTGCCCACCGTCCGCGCCCTGGCCGCCGAGCTGCACCTCGCGGTCAACACCGTCGCCAAGGCCTACCGCGCCCTGGAGACCGACGGCGTCATCGCCACCGAGGGCCGGCGCGGCACCTTCATCGCGACCGCGACCGACAGCGCGGGCGCCCGCGACGCCGCCGCGGCCTACGCCGCCCTCGCCCGCCGGCAGGGCCTCACCCGCGCGGAGGCTCTCAACCTCGTCGACCGCGCCTGGTGACGTTGAGTTGGGCCCCCATCACCGTTGAGTGGGGCCTACCTCCCGCACACGGCGGAACGACGGCCCAGCTCACGCGCGACTCGGGCCCAACTCGACGGGAAATGACACCGGCCCGCCCGAGCGGTGCTCGGACGGGCCGGTGGTGAGTACGACGAGGGCCTCAGGCCTTCTCGTCCTCCTCGGTGCTCTCCTCGGTGGCCTCCGCGGCCGGGGCCTCGTCGGCGACGGGCTCCTCCTCCGCGACGACGCTCTCCTCGGGCGACGCCTCCTCGGCGAGCTCGGTGGGAGCCTCCTCGGTGGCGGTGTCCTCGGCCGGGGTCTCCTCGACCGGGGTCTCCTCGGCCGGGGTCTCCTCGGCAGCCGGAGCGGCCGCGGCCGGGGCCGGCTTCTTCGCCTTCGGGGCCGACGGCCGGTAGGCCTCGGTCACGAGCTCGATGACCGCCATGGGGGCGTTGTCGCCCTTGCGGGGGCCGACCTTGGTGATCCGGGTGTAGCCACCCGGACGCTCGGCGAAGATCGGCGCGATCTCCGTGAACAGCGTGTGCACGACCGACTTGTCGCGGATGGTCTTGAGGACCTCGCGACGGTTGTGCAGGTCGCCCTTCTTGGCCTTGGTGATCAGCTTCTCGGCGTGCGGCCGCAGGGCGCGGGCCTTCGCCTCGGTGGTCGTGATCCGGCCGTGCTCGAACAGCTGGCTGGCCAGGTTCGAGAGGATCAGGCGCTGGTGGGACGGGCTACCGCCGAGGCGGGGGCCCTTGGTGGGCTTGGGCATTGCTCTCTCATTTCTCTCCGGCCGTACGAGGTACCGGGGTAGACGACCCGCGGACGCGGGTCGATTTCACTTAGTACTGCTCGTCCTCGACGAAGGCGTCGTCGTCGTCATCGCCGTACGCCGCGAGCGCAGCGTGCGGGTCGAAGCCGGGCGCGCTGTCCTTGAGGGACAGGCCCATCTCGACCAGCTTGGCCTTGACCTCGTCGATCGACTTCGCACCGAAGTTGCGGATGTCGAGCAGGTCCTGCTCCGAGCGGCTGATGAGCTCACCCACGGTGTGGATGCCCTCGCGCTTGAGGCAGTTGTAGGAGCGGACGGTGAGCTGCAGGTCCTCGACCGGGAGGGCGAGGTCGGCCGCGAGCTGCTCGTCGACGGGCGACGGGCCGATGTCGATGCCCTCGGCCTCGACGTTGAGCTCACGGGCCAGGCCGAACAGCTCGACCAGGGTCTTGCCGGCCGAGGCGATCGCGTCGCGGGGACGGATCGACGGCTTGGTCTCGACGTCGATGACGAGCTTGTCGAAGTCGGTGCGCTGCTCGACACGGGTGGCCTCGACCTTGTAGGTCACCTTGAGGACCGGGCTGTAGATCGAGTCGACCGGGATCCGGCCGATCTCGTTGTCGTTGCCCTTGTTGAGCACCGAGGAGACGTAGCCGCGGCCACGCTCGACGACGAGCTCCATCTCCAGCTTGCCCTTGTCGGACAGGGTGGCGATCTTCAGGTCGGGGTTGTGCACCTCGACGCCGGCCGGCGGCGCGATGTCCGCGGCGGTGACGTCACCGGCACCCGACTTGCGCAGGTACATGGTGACCGGCTCGTCGTGCTCGGAGGAGACGACCAGACCCTTGAGGTTCAAGATGATCTCGGTGACGTCCTCCTTGACGCCCTCGATCGTCGAGAACTCGTGCAGGACGTTGTCGACCTTGATGCTGGTGATCGAGGCACCGGGGATCGAGCTGAGCAGGGTACGGCGGAGCGAGTTGCCCAGCGTGTAGCCGAAGCCGGGCTCCAGGGGCTCGATCACGAACCGCGAGCGGAACTCGTCGACGGACTCTTCCGACAAGGTGGGGCGCTGTGCGATAAGCACTTGTTCTTTCCTTTCCGGGCCTACCCGCTATTTGACAGGCCCGAATGTGCTGGTGACGGAAGGTGGGTGACGGGTGCCCCGCCCGCAGGCGGGACACCCATCGGGGTCACTTCTTCGAGTAGTACTCGACGATGAGCTGCTCCTGGACCGGCAGGTCGATCTGCGCACGGACCGGGAGCTGGTGCACGAGGATGCGCATCCGCGACGGGATCGCCTCGAGCCACGCGGGGACGACGCGCTCGCCGTGGGTCTCACGAGCCACGATGAACGGGGTCATCTCCAGCGACTTCTCGCGGACGTCGATCACGTCGTGAGCGGCCACCTGGTACGACGGGATGTCGACCTTCTTGCCGTTCACCTTGAAGTGACCGTGCACGACGAGCTGGCGGGCGTGGCGGCGGGTCCGTGCGAAGCCGGCGCGGTACACCACGTTGTCGAGGCGGCACTCCAGCAGCTGGAGCAGGTTGTCACCGGTCTTGCCGGAGCGACGCGAGGCCTCGGTGTAGTAGTTGTGGAACTGCTTCTCGAGGACGCCGTAGGTGAAGCGGGCCTTCTGCTTCTCCTGCAGCTGCGAGCGGTACTCGCTCTCCTTGATCCGCGCACGGCCGTGCTGGCCGGGCGGGTAGGGACGACGCTCGAACGCGGCGTCGCCACCGACGAGGTCAACGCCGAGACGGCGCGACTTCTTGGTCATGGGGCCGGTGTAACGGGCCATTTCTACAAGTCTCCTGTTCTCGGACGCGCGTCAGACGCGGCGACGCTTGGGCGGGCGGCAGCCGTTGTGGGGCGTGGGCGTGACGTCCTGGATGGTGCCGACCTCGAGGCCGATCGCACCCAGGGACCGGATCGCCGTCTCGCGGCCCGAACCCGGGCCCTTGACGAAGACGTCGATCTTCTTCATGCCGTGCTCCATCGCCCGGCGTCCGGCGGCCTCGGCGGCCATCTGCGCGGCGAACGGGGTGGACTTGCGGGAACCCTTGAAACCGACGGTGCCGGCCGAGGCCCACGAGATCACCGCACCGGTCGGGTCGGTGATCGTGACGATGGTGTTGTTGAACGTGCTCTTGATGTGGGCTTCGCCCGTCGCGACGTTCTTCTTCTCCTTGCGGCGCACCTTCTTGGCGCCGGCCGCGGTGCGGCTCTTGGGAGGCATGCATTAACTCCTGAAGTAGCTGGTCTGGGGTGGTCAGTGAGACGCCGGCGGCGTCAGATCACTTGGCCTTCTTCTTGCCGGCAACCGTGCGCTTCGGACCCTTGCGGGTACGGGCGTTGGTCTTGGTGCGCTGGCCGCGGACCGGGAGGCCCTGGCGGTGACGGCGACCCTGGTAGCTGCCGATCTCGATCTTGCGGCGGATGTCGGCCTGGACCTCACGACGGAGGTCACCCTCGATCTTGAAGTTGGCTTCGATCTCATCGCGGAGCTTGACCAGCTCTTCGTCACCCAGCTGGTGCACGCGGAGGTCGGGGCTGACCCCGGTCGCGGCGAGGAGCTGCTGGGCGCGAGTACGGCCGATGCCGTAGATGTAGGTGAGAGCGACCTCGATGCGCTTGTCGCGCGGGAGGTCAACACCAACGAGGCGTGCCATGTGGCGGTTTCCTTCTCGGTTGTTCGCAGCGGTGTGGTCGTGTCGCGTCCCGGCCTCGTAGTGTTCCGGGCTCCGGCCGTCTGCTCCGGAGGTGGCTTCACCCGTCCTGCGACGAGCTAGCGATCACGTTGTGTGTGTTCAGTTGTGCAGTTCTGCGTTTCAGCCCGGCCGCCTTCGGCGGCGGGACCTCGTCGCTCGGCGCGAGTGACGAGCAAGCTCGCACTCGACCTCGCTCCTCAGCCCTGACGCTGCTTGTGGCGCGGGTTCTCGCAGATCACCATGACGCGGCCGTGGCGACGGATCACCTTGCACTTGTCACAGATCGGCTTGACGCTCGGGTTGACCTTCACAGTCAGCCCCTTTCCGGTAGAAGCGGCTTACTTGTACCGGTAGACGATCCGACCCCGGGTGAGGTCGTACGGGGAGAGCTCCACCACCACGCGGTCCTCGGGGAGGATCCGGATGTAGTGCTGCCGCATCTTGCCGCTGATGTGGGCGAGAACCTTGTGCCCGTTGCTCAGCTCCACGCGGAACATCGCGTTCGGAAGGGCCTCCACGACGGTGCCCTCGATCTCGATCACGCCTTCTTTCTTCGGCATGTCCTCCACAATCTGTTGATCGTTTGTCTACCGTGTGGCCCGGGAACCTCCGCCTCGGGTGAGGCGGTGGACCTCGTGCAGCCGCTCGGGAACCTCATCCCGGGCACGCGCACGAACCCCTCGATCGAGTGGTTCGGACAGGTGATCCGGGCAGCCGCGAGGCACCACGAAGCAGACCCACGTTGGGCCGACACGCCAGTCTAGTCGGAAACCGTCCCAAAACCCCAACTCGGCGAGCTCGGGGCCGGCTCAGGCGAGCCCAGAGGCCGACCCAGCCGCCAACAGCCGGAGCGTCTCCTCGCGTGCGGGGCTGGTCGCCGGCTCGGTGCCGGTGTACGCGCCGGCCACCGGGTGCACCATCACCTCGTCGACGCCGTACGTCGCCGCGAGCTCCTCGATCCGGGCGCGGGAGCGCTCCGGGGTGCCGATCACCCACCGCTGGGCCATCGCCTCGACCAGGTCGAGGTGCGGCTGCGGGAGCTCGACCTTCTCGGCCTCCTCGACCAGCCGCTGCGGCAGCAGCTCCTGGCCGGTGCGCAGCGCGAGCATCGCCAGGAGCTGGGGCCAGGCGAGCCGGGCCGCCTCCTCCTCGGTCTCGGCGACCACGGCGTTCACCGTGAGGAAGGTCCGCGGCTCGGACAGCTCGGGCGAGGGCCGGAAGCTCTCCCGGTACAGCGCCAGGGCCTCGGCGGTGCCGTTGCCGGAGAAGTGGTGGGCGAAGACGTAGGGCAGGCCCTTCTCCGCGGCCAGCCGGGCGGAGTAGTCCGAGGAGCCGAGCAGCCACACGGTCGGCACCGACCGGGCGCCGGGGGTGGCCCGGAGCGGGTAGGTGCGGCCCTGGAGGCTCAGCCCGACGCCGTCGGGCTCCATCATCGCGAGCACGTTGTCGACGTACTCGGGGAAGCGGGTGACGATGTCGTCGCTGACACCGCCGGCGCCGTGCCGCAGGGCGTACGACGTCACCGGGTCGCTGCCCGGCGCCCGGCCGATCCCGAGGTCGATCCGGCCGGGGAACGCCGCCTCGAGCAGCGCGAACTGCTCGGCGACGACCAGCGGGGCGTGGTTGGGCAGCATCACGCCGCCCGACCCGACCCGGATCCGCTCGGTCGCCGCCGCGACCAGGCCGATCAGGACCGGCGGGTTGGTCGCGGCGACGGCCGGCATGTTGTGGTGCTCGGCCAGCCAGTAGCGCGTGTAGCCGAGCTCGTCGGCGACCCGGGCGAGCGACAGCGAGGCGGCCACCGCGTCGGCCGAGCCCTGGTCGCTGCGGACCGGGACGAGGTCGAGGACGGAGAGCGCGAGCTGAGCCTGGGTCACCCCGTGACAACGACGTACGCCGGGGTGCTATTCCGCCGGACGCTGTGGCGGCGGCTCGGCGAGGCTCTCGGTGCGCTCGGCGATCTCATCGGAGGTCATGTCGCGCGAGCGGAGCAGGCTCGCGACGGCCGTGACTACGAGCGCCACAACGATGACGGCGAGGCTGAGCAGCGTCGGCACCTCCCAGTGGATCACGCCACTCTTGTAGAGGGCGTGGATGACCAGCTTGGCGCCGATCCAGCCGAGGATGAAGGCCAGTCCGAGGGAGAGGTAGATGAGTCGCTTGAGCAGGCCCCCCAGCAGGAAGTAGAGCTGGCGCAGGCCCATGAGGGCGAAGACGTTCGCCGTGAAGACGAGGTACGGCTCCTGGGTGATGCCGAAGATCGCCGGGATCGAGTCGAGGGCGAACAGCACGTCGGTGACGCCGAGGGCGATGATGACGATGAGCATCGGCGAGGCGAAGCGTACGCCGTTCTCCTTGTAGAACAGCTTCAGCCCCAGCCACTTGTCGCCCACGTTGAGGTGGTTCTGGGCGAAGGTGACCACCCGGTTGTTCTCAGGGTGCTCCTCCTCGTGGGTCCGGTAGCTCTTCACCAATCCGAACGCGGTGTAGATCAGGAACGCACCGAACACGTAGAAGATCCAGCTGAAGTTCTCGACCAGCTGGTAGCCGATCACGATGAAGATCCCTCGGAAGACGAGGGCGAGGATGATGCCCACCATCAGGGCTTCTTGCTGGTACTTCCGCGGCACCCTCAGGGCCGACATCAAGACGAGGAACACGAAGAGGTTGTCGACCGACAGGCTCTTCTCGACGACGAACCCGGTGTAGAAGTCCACACCGAAGTCGCCACCGTGGTAGGCCCAGATCCACGCGCCGAAGGCTGCCGCCGCTGCCATGTAGATGGTGAATGCGATCGTGCACTCCCTCATCGATGGCTCATGCGGGTTCCGGGCGATGATGATGACGTCGAATAACAGAACGGCGCAGGTGAGGGTGAGGGTGATGCCCCATTCGAGGCCAGAGACGTCCACGGGTTCTCCTAGTCAGGGAAGGCTCATCGAACAGAGGTCTCTCCCACCGAGGAACGCCGGCCCGCAGGCCGGAGCAATGCCCGTGTTGACGACCTTGCGGCGAAGGAATACTCCCCCCTGCGCCGCTCAGTCTGTCACACCGATCAACGCCCGCCGAAGTCGACGCCCAGCTCGGACAGCATCGCCTCGCCACCGTCCAGGGCCGTCAGTACCCACGTGCCCGTCCGGGTAAGCGTGAAGGTGTGCTCGAAGTGGGCGGCCCAGCTGCCGTCGTCGGTGACGACGGTCCAGTCGTCCTCGAGCGTGGTCGTGTCCTTGGTGCCGAGGGTGACCATCGGCTCGACGGCGAGGGCGAGCCCCTCGACCAGCTTCGGGCCCTTCCCGGGCCGGCCGAAGTTCGGCACGTTCGGGGGCTGGTGCATCTCGGAGCCGATGCCGTGGCCGGTGTAGTCCTCGAGGATGCCGTAGCGGCCCTGGCCACGCACGTACCGCTCGACCGCGGCGGAGATGTCGGTGACCCGCCCGCCGAGGTGCGCCGCGGCGATGCCGCGCCACATCGCCTGCTCGGTGACCCGCATCAGCTCGGCGACCCGCTCGGGAACCTCGCCGACGGGGACCGTGATCGCCGCGTCACCGTGCCACCCGTCGACGATGGCGCCGCAGTCGATCGAGATGACGTCGCCGTCGGCCAGCACGCGGCCGCCGGGGATGCCGTGCACCACCTCGTCGTTGACCGACGCGCAGATCGAGGCCGGGAAGCCGTGGTAGCCCTGGAACGACGGAGTCGCCCCCGACGACCGGATGTGGTCCTCGGCGATCGCGTCCAGCTCGGCGGTGGAGATGCCGGCGCGCACCGAGCCGCGCAGCAGCTCGAGCGTCCGGCCGACCACGAGACCGGCCTTCCGCATCAGGTCGATCTGCTCGGGCGTCTTGATCTCGACACCGCGATCGAGGAGACCCATGTCCGGCTCAGGACTCCTGGATGTCGCTGAGGGCGGCGAAGATCCGCTCGGTGACGTCGTGGACCTCGCCCATGCCGTCGACCTCGACCACGAGGCCGCGCTCGCCGTAGACCGAGATCAGCGGCTCGGTCTGCTCGCGGTAGACCTCCTGCCGGCGGCGGATGACGTCCTCGGTGTCGTCGGCCCGACCCTCGACCTGCGCGCGCTGGAGCAGCCGCTGCACGATCTCCTCCGGGTCGACGGTGAGGCAGACGACCCCGTCGAGCTGGTGCCCGGTGAACCCGATCATCCCGTCGAGCTCCTCGACCTGGGCGAGGGTGCGCGGGTAGCCGTCGAGGAGGAACCCGTTCGCGGCGTCCGCCTCGTCGATCCGGTTGCGGACCATGAGGTTGGTGACCTCGTCCGGGACGTACTCGCCGGCGTCCATGTAGCGCTTGGCCTCGATGCCGAGCGGGGTGCCCTCGGAGACGTTCGCGCGGAAGATGTCCCCGGTGGAGATCGCCGGGATCTTGAAGTGCTCGGCGATGAACTTGGCCTGGGTGCCCTTACCCGCACCGGGCGGGCCCATGATGATCAGACGCATGTTAGCGGAGGAATCCTTCGTAGTTCCGCTGCTGGAGCTGGCTCTCGATCTGCTTCACCGTGTCGAGGGCGACGCCGACCATGATGAGGATGCTCGTGCCACCGAACGGGAAGTTCTGGTCGGCGTTGATCATGGCGAACGCGATCAGCGGGATGAGCGCGACGAGACCGAGGTACAGAGACCCGGGCAGCGTGATTCGGGAGAGGACGTAGGAGAGGTACTCCTCGGTCGGCTTGCCCGCCCGGATCCCGGGGATGAAGCCGCCGTACTTCTTCATGTTGTCGGCCACCTCTTGCGGGTTGAAGGTGATCGAGACGTAGAAGTAGGTGAAGAACACGATCATCAGGAAGAACGCGATCATGTAGAGCGGGTGCGCTCCGGAGATCATGTAGTCGTTGATCCACCGGACCCACCGGGACTCGGAGTTCTGGTTGAACGACGCCAGCATGGCCGGCAGGTAGAGCAGCGACGAGGCGAAGATGACCGGGATGACGCCGGCCTGGTTCACCTTGAGCGGGATGTAGGTGGAGCTGCCGCCGAACATCTTGCGGCCGACCATCCGGCGGGCGTACTGCACCGGTATCCGGCGCTGCGCCTGCTCGACGAAGATGACCGCGGCGACGATGACCAGGCCGATCGCCATCACGATGCCGAAGGTCCACCAGCCGCGGCTGTTCTGGACCGCCCACAGGGAGCTCGGGAACGTCGCGATGATCTGCGCGAAGATCAGCAGCGACATGCCGTTGCCGACGCCGCGCTCGGTGATGAGCTCGCCGAGCCACATGATCACCGCGGTACCGGCGGTCATGGTGACGACCATGACGAGGAACGTGGCGGTGCCGTCGTTGTGGAGGAGGTCCTCGTTGCAGTTCTGGAGCAGCTGGCCAGAGCGGGCGAGCGCCACGATGCCCGTGGCCTGGAGGACCGCGAGGCCCAGCGTCAGGTAGCGGGTGTACTGGGTGATCTTGGTCTGGCCGGACTGGCCCTCCTTCTTGAGGGCCTCCAGCCGCGGGATCACCACCACGAGCAGCTGCAGGATGATGCTCGCGGTGATGTACGGCATGATGCCGAGCGCGAAGATCGTGAGCTGGAGCAGAGCTCCGCCCGAGAAGAGGTTGACGAGGCTGTAGAGGCTGGCGTTGTCACCGGAGCTGGCGATGTCGATGCACGTCTGCACGTTCGCGACGTTCACACCGGGGGTCGGGATCTGGGACCCGAGCCTGAAGATCACGATGATCATCAGGACGAACAGCAGCTTGCGCCGCAGGTCCGGAGTCCGGAAAGCGTTCGCGAACGCGCTCAGCACGAGATCCTCTTTCTCCAAGCATGAAACGGCCGCCGCGAGATGCGCGCAAGGACCCGGGGAAGCCTAACAGGACGTCGAGCCGGCCCCGAATGCGCATCGGGCGCGGCGGTCCTGTGGGACAGGACCGCCGCGCCCTCGACGCTGATGGTCAAACGGATCAGACGACCGTGGTAGTTCCGCCGGCGGCCTCGATCTTCTCCTTGGCCGAGCCGGAGAACGCGTTGGCGCTCACCTGGACGGCCACGGACAGGTCGCCCTGGCCGAGGACCTTGACCGGGTGGCCGTCGCGGACGGCACCCTTGGCGACCAGGTCGTCGACCGTGACGGCGCCGCCCTCGGGGAAGAGCTCGCCCAGGCGGTCCAGGTTGACGACCTGGAACTCGACCTTGAACGGATTCTTGAAGCCCTTGAGCTTCGGCAGCCGCATGTGGATCGGCATCTGGCCGCCCTCGAAGGCGGACGGGACCTGGTAGCGAGCCTTGGTGCCCTTGGTACCGCGGCCCGCGGTCTTGCCCTTGGAGGCCTCACCGCGGCCCACACGGGTCTTGGCGGTCTTGGCCCCCGGGGCCGGACGCAGGTGGTGGAGCTTGAGCGTCATGTCAGTCGACCTCCTCGACCGTCACGAGGTGACGGACGGTCTGGACCATGCCGCGGATCTCCGGGCGGTCCTCCTTGACGACCACGTCGCCGATCCGCTTGAGACCGAGCGTGCGCAGCGTCTCGCGCTGGTTCTTCTTCAGGCCCACGAGGCCCCGGTCCTGCCGGACCTTGAGCTGCGCCATCAGGAAGACACCTCCTGCGAGACACCCGCGGGAACCTCGGCCCGGGCCTTGAGCAGCGCCGCCGGAGCGACCTCCTCGACCGGCAGGCCACGACGGGCCGCCACGGCCTCGGGCTGCTCGAGCAGACGCAGCGCCTCGACCGTCGCGTGGACGATGTTGATCTGGTTCGACGAGCCGAGCGACTTGCTCAGGACGTCGTGGATGCCGGCGCACTCCAGGACCGCACGCACCGGGCCACCGGCGATGACGCCGGTACCGGGAGCGGCCGGACGCAGGAGGACGACGCCAGCCGCCTTCTCGCCCTGCACCGGGTGCGGGATGGTGCCCTGGATGCGGGGAACCTTGAAGAAGTGCTTCTTGGCCTCCTCGACGCCCTTGGCGATCGCGGCCGGCACCTCCTTCGCCTTGCCGTAACCGACGCCGACGAGGCCATCACCGTCACCGACGACCACGAGGGCGGTGAAGCTGAAGCGACGACCACCCTTCACGACCTTGGCGACACGGTTGATCGCAACGACGCGCTCGATGTAGGCGGTCTTCTCAGCACCCTGGCCGCGACGGTCGTCGCGTCCACGGCGCTCGCCACCGCGCTGTCCGCGCTGGGCTCCGCTCATGAGACTTTCCTCTTCTCTCTGCTTGTCCGTGCGATCAGAAGCTCAGGCCGCCCGAACGGGCGCCGTCCGCGAGGGCCGCGATGCGACCGGTGTACTTGTTGCCGGCCCGGTCGAAGACGACGCCCTCGATGCCGGCGGACTTCGCCCGCTCGGCGACGAGTTCGCCGACCTTCTTGGCCTTCGCGGTCTTGTCGCCGTCGAAGCCGCGCAGGTCCGCCTCCATGGTGGACGCCGACGCGAGGGTCTTGCCCACCAGGTCGTCGACGACCTGGACGGTGATG
This sequence comes from Nocardioides pyridinolyticus, assembly GCF_054653575.1. Taxonomy (NCBI): domain Bacteria; kingdom Bacillati; phylum Actinomycetota; class Actinomycetes; order Propionibacteriales; family Nocardioidaceae; genus Nocardioides; species Nocardioides pyridinolyticus. The sequence continues at coordinate 26,448 of NZ_BAAIFY010000013.1, forward strand.
TGCTTCGACGAGCGGGTGACGACGAGGCGCGGGCGCTCCGCCGTACCCGAGATCTTCTTGCGACCGCGGACCTGACGACGCAGGCGCGACTTGACGCGAGCCGCGGTGTGCTTGTTGTTCGAGAGCGAGATCGCCATGGTCACTTACCAGCCTTTCCGACCTTGCGGCGGATGTGCTCACCCGCGTAGCGAACGCCCTTGCCCTTGTACGGCTCGGGCTTGCGCAGCTTGCGGATGTTGGCGGCAACCTCGCCGACGAGCTGCTTGTCGATGCCCTGGACGCCGAGCTTGGTCGGGCCCTCGACCGAGAACGTGATGCCCTCGGGGGCGTTGAACGTGATCGGGTGCGAGTACCCGAGCTGGAACTCCAGCTGGGTCGGGCCCTTCGACAGGACGCGGTAGCCGACGCCCACGATCTCGAGCTTCTTCTCGTAGCCCTCGGTCACGCCGACGACCATGTTGTTGACCAGGGTGCGGGTCAGGCCGTGGAGGGCCTTGCTCTCCCGCTCGTCGTTGGGGCGCTTGACGTCGAGGACGCCCTCACCCTGCTCGACGGTGATCGGGGAGGCGACCGTGTGGCTCAGGGTGCCCTTGGGGCCCTGGACCGTCACGACCGATCCGTCGATGGCGACGTTCACGCCCGACGGGACCGCGACCGGAAGCTTGCCAATGCGCGACATGCTGTTCTACTCCTTCGCAGTTCTCGTCGTCACCAGACGTAGGCGAGGACTTCCCCACCCACGCCCTTCTGGTTGGCCTGACGGTCGGTCAGCAGGCCCTGGCTCGTCGAGATGATCGCGACGCCGAGGCCGCCGAGCACCTTCGGGAGACCCGTGTGCTTGGCGTACACCCGGAGGCCCGGCTTGCTGATCCGGCGCACGCCCGCGATGGAGCGCTCCCGGTTCCGCCCGTACTTGAGCGTGATGGTGAGCGTCTTGCCCACCTCGCCCTCGGCCGGGTCCTTCACCTCGAACGAGGTGATGTAGCCCTCCTGCTGGAGGATCTCCGCGACGCCCTGCTTCAGCTTGCTGTACGGCATGGACACCGCGTCGTGGTACGCCTGGTTGGCGTTGCGCAGACGGGTCAGCATGTCTGCGATCGGGTCAGTCATCGTCATGATGGGTTCTTTCTCGAAGTGGTTTCGCCGGGCTCACGGCCCGACGACCTTCTACGTGGGTGAGGGATTACCAGGAGGACTTGGTGACGCCGGGCAGCTCGCCCCGGTGCGCCATCTCCCGGAGGCAGATGCGGCACAGGCCGAACTTGCGGTAGACGGCCTTGGGCCGGCCGCAGCGCTGGCAGCGGGTGTAGCCGCGCACCGCGAACTTCGGCTTGCGAGCGGCCTTCACCTTGAGGGCGGTCTTCGCCATGTCAGTTCTCCTTGAACGGGAAGCCGAGCTGCTTCAGCAGCGCGCGACCCTGCTCGTCGTTGGTGGCGGTGGTGACGATCGTGATGTCCATGCCCCGCGACCGGTCGATCTTGTCCTGGTCGATCTCGTGGAACATGACCTGCTCGGTGAGACCGAAGGTGTAGTTGCCACGGCCGTCGAACTGGTTCGGGTTGAGGCCGCGGAAGTCGCGGATGCGCGGGAGCGCGAGCGACAGCAGGCGGTCCAGGAACTCCCACATCCGGTCGCCGCGCAGCGTGGTGTGCGCACCGATCGGCATGCCCTCGCGCAGCTTGAACTGCGCGATCGACTTGCGGGCCTTGGTCACGAGGGGCTTCTGGCCGGTGATCGCGGTGAGGTCCTTGACCGCACCCTCGATCAGCTTCGAGTCGCGAGCCGCCTCGCCGACGCCCATGTTGACCACGATCTTGGTCAGGCCGGGCACCTGCATGACGTTCGAGATGTCGAACTCGGACCGCAGCGCCGGGAGGATCTCCTCGCGGTAGCGGGTCTTCAGACGCGGGGTGACCTTTGCCGACGCGGTGGTCTGGGACTGCTCAGTCTCGGTCTGGGTCATCAGATTTCCTTGCCGGTCTTGCGGGAGATGCGCACGGAGCGCTCCGCCTCGTACGTCGAGCCGTCGGGGCGCCGCTTGGTGACCTTGTCGCGGCGGTAGCCGATGCGGGTCACGCCGTCGTCCTCGATGAGCATCACGTTGGACACGTGGATCGGGGCCTCGGCGGTGATGATGCCGCCGGTGTTGCCGGCGCGGCCGCCCTGATTGACGACCTTGGTGTGCCGCTTGATGCGGTTGACACCCTCGACGATCACCCGGTTCTCCTCACGGAGCACCTGGATGACCTTGCCCTCGGCACCCTTGTCCTTGCCGGCGATCACCTTGACGGTGTCGCCCTTCTTGATGTTCACGCTGTTCTTGCCCATGAGTCAGAGCACCTCCGGCGCGAGCGAGATGATCTTCATGAACTTCTTCTCGCGCAGCTCGCGGCCCACGGGGCCGAAAATGCGGGTGCCTCGCGGCTCGCCGTCACCCTTGAGGATGACCGCGGCGTTCTCGTCGAAGCGGATGTACGAACCGTCGGGACGGCGGCGCTCCTTGACGGTGCGCACGACCACGGCCTTGACGACGTCACCCTTCTTGACGTTGCCGCCGGGGATCGCGTCCTTGACCGTGGCGACGATGACGTCACCGATGCCGGCGTAGCGACGACCCGAGCCACCGAGAACACGGATGCAGAGGATCTCCTTCGCACCGGTGTTGTCGGCGACCTTGAGTCGCGACTCCTGCTGAATCATTGATTTCTCCTATGTCGTGCCGGTTCTCAACGCCTCCGGGGCGGTGAGCCTGGCCGAACGTGGCCGGATATTGGCAGTTACTTGGCGCGCTCGAGGATCTCGACGACGCGCCAGCGCTTCGTGGCGGACAGCGGGCGGGTCTCCATGAGGAGGACCCGGTCGCCGATGCCGCACTCGTTCTGCTCGTCGTGCGCCTTCAGCTTGCTCGTACGGCGCATGACCTTGCCGTACAGGGCGTGCTTCACGCGGTCCTCGACGGACACGACCACGGTCTTGTCCATCTTGTCGCTGACGACCAGGCCCTCGCGGACCTTGCGGCTGTTGCGCTCCTGAGTCTCGCTCACTTCTCGTCCTCGTCACTCGCGTCGCTCGTGCCCGGCGCGGTCCGGATACCGAGCTCACGCTCGCGCACCACGGTGTAGATCCGGGCGATGTCCTTCTTGACCGTGCGCAGACGGCCGTGGCTCTCCAGCTGGCCCGTGGCCGCCTGGAAGCGGAGGTTGAACAGCTCCTCCTTGGCCTCGCGCAGCTTGGCCTCGAGGTCGACGGCGTTCAGCTCGTCCAGCTCGTGCGCCTTGGTGGCGGCCATCAGAATTCACCTGCTTCGCGGGAGATGAACCGGCACTTCATCGGGAGCTTGTGCATCGCGCGGCGCATGGCCTCGCGAGCGGTTCCCTCGTCCACACCGGAGAGTTCGAACATGACACGGCCGGGCTTGACGTTGGCGACCCACCACTCGGGCGAGCCCTTACCGGAACCCATGCGGGTCTCGGCCGGCTTCTTGGTCAGCGGGCGGTCCGGGTAGATGTTGATCCAGACCTTGCCGCCACGCTTGATGTGGCGGGTCATCGCGATACGGGCCGACTCGATCTGGCGGTTGGTCACGTAGTGACCCTCGACCGCCTGGATCCCGAAGTCACCGAACGCGAGCCGGGTGCCGCCCTTGGCCGCACCGGTCCGCTTGGGGTGGTGCTGCTTGCGGTGCTTGACACGACGGGGCATCAGCATGACGGTCAGCCCTCCTTGGGGGTCTCGGCCGAGGTCGTGGCCTGGGCGGTGTCGCCACCGACGGGAGCCTCGGACACGGCGGGCGACTCGGTGCCGCGGTCCGCACGCGACGGGCGGTCACCGCGCGAGCCACGGCTCGGGCGGTCGCCACCACGCTGCGGGCGGCCACCGCGACCGGGGACACCGGCGCGGGCGGCAGCCTGGGCCTGGCGCTCGGCACGGGTGCCGGCGACCTCGCCCTTGTAGATCCAGACCTTCACGCCGATGCGGCCGAAGGTCGTCTTGGCCTCGTAGAAGCCGTAGTCGATGTCCGCACGCAGGGTGTGCAGCGGCACGCGGCCCTCGCGGTAGAACTCGGTGCGCGACATCTCGGCACCGTTGAGGCGGCCGGAGCACTGGATCCGGATGCCCTTGGCGCCGGAGCGCATCGAGGTCTGCATCGCCTTGCGCATCGCGCGGCGGAACTGCACGCGGCCCGCGAGCTGCTCGGCGACACCCTGGGCGACCAGCTGCGCGTCGATCTCGGGGTTCTTGACCTCGAGGATGTTCAGCTGGACCTGCTTGCCGGTGAGCTTCTCGAGCTCACCGCGGATGCGGTCGGCCTCGGCGCCACGGCGACCGATGACGATGCCCGGACGCGCGGTGTGGATGTCCACCCGCACGCGGTCCCGGGTGCGCTCGATCTCGACCTTGGCGATACCGGCCCGCTCCATGCCCTTGGAGAGCAGCTTGCGGATGGCGACGTCCTCGCCGACGTACGACTTGTAGAGCTTGTCGGCGTACCAACGGCTCTTGTGGTCGGTCGAGATGCCGAGGCGGAAGCCGTTCGGGTTGATCTTCTGACCCATGAGTTACTTGCCGCCCTTCTTCTTCGCAGCGGCGACATCGGCCGGCTGAACGACCAGCGTGATGTGGCTCGTGCGCTTGTTGATGCGGGTCGCGCGGCCCTGGGCGCGCGGACGCCAGCGCTTCATCGTCGGACCCTCGTCGACCTGCGCGACCGAGACGACCAGGTCGTTGCGGTCGAGGCCCTCGGTGGTCTCGGCGTTGGCGATGGCGCTCTCGAGGACCTTGTAGACGGTCTCCGACGCGGCCTGCGGCGCGAACTGCAGCAGGGACAGCGCGTCGTCGACCGGCAGGCCGCGGACCATGTCCACGACGCGGCGGGCCTTCATCGGCGTGATCCGCGTGAAGCGGGCGCTCGCGAACGCACCCGGCTGGTCGCCGAGCAGCGAGACGCGGCGCGCGCTGACGCGCTGACGCTCGGTGGTGCTCATCGACGGCGCCCCTTCCGGTCTTCCTTGACGTGCCCGCGGTAGGTGCGGGTGGGAGCGAACTCCCCGAGCTTGTGGCCGACCATCGCGTCGGTCACGAAGACCGGCACGTGCTTGCGACCGTCGTGGACGGCGATCGTGTGACCGATCATGTCCGGGACGATCATCGAGCGGCGCGACCAGGTCTTGATGACGTTGTGGGTGCCCTTCTCGTTCTCGGCGTCCACCTTCTTCTGAAGGTGGTCGTCGACGAAGGGGCCCTTCTTCAGGCTGCGAGGCATGTCAGTTACTTCCTACCCTTGCCGGACTTGCGACGGCGGATGATCTGGGAGTCGGAGGCCTTGCGCTTGCGCGTGCGGCCCTCGGGCTTGCCCCACGGCGAGACCGGGTGGCGACCACCGGAGGTCTTGCCCTCACCACCGCCGTGCGGGTGGTCGACCGGGTTCATGACCACACCGCGGACGGTCGGGCGCTTGCCCTTCCACCGCATGCGGCCGGCCTTGCCCCAGTTGATGTTCGACTGCTCGGCGTTGCCGACCTCGCCGATCGTCGCGCGGCAGCGGACGTCGACGAAGCGCATCTCGCCCGAGGGCATGCGCAGCGTGGCGCGGCTGCCCTCACGGGCGACCAGCTGGGCGCTGTTGCCGGCGGAGCGGGCGATCTTCGCGCCGCCGCCGGGCCGCAGCTCCACGCAGTGGATGGTGGTACCGACCGGGATGTTGCGCAGCGGCAGGTTGTTGCCCGGCTTGATGTCGGCGTTCGGGCCCGACTCGATCCGGGTGCCCTGCGACAGGTCCTTCGGCGCGATGATGTAGCGCTTCTCGCCATCGGCGTAGTGCAGGAGCGCGATGCGCGCGGTGCGGTTCGGGTCGTACTCGATGTGAGCGACCTTGGCCGGCACGCCGTCCTTGTCGTAGCGCCGGAAGTCGATGATGCGGTACGCGCGCTTGTGACCGCCGCCCTGGTGCCGGGTGGTGATCCGGCCCTGGTTGTTGCGGCCGCCCTTCTTGGGCAGCGGACGCGTCAGCGACTTCTCCGGAGTGGTCCGGGTGATCTCGACGAAGTCGGCGACCGACGAGCCGCGACGGCCCGGGGTAGTCGGCTTGTACTTGCGGATAGCCATGTGTCTTCAGTCCTCTAATCCGCCCCGGTCAGGAGACCGGGCCTCCGAAGATGTCGATCCGGTCACCCTCGGCCAGGCTGACGATGGCGCGCTTGGTGTCCTTGCGCTTGCCCATGCCGTAGCGAGTACGACGCGTCTTGCCCTGGCGGTTGATGGTGTTGACGGCCGTCACCTTGACGTTGAACACCTTCTCGACCGCGATCTTGATCTCGGTCTTGTTCGCGTCCGGGTGCACCAGGAAGGTGTACTTGTTCGCGTCGAGGAGGCTGTAGCTCTTCTCGGACACGACCGGGGCGATCAGGATGTCGCGGTGGTCCTTGTGCAGCGTGCTCACTTGGCACCCTCCTCCTCGGTGACGGTGCCGGCGTTCACGAACGCGTCGTACGCGCCCTGGGTGAACACGACGTCGTCGGAGGCCAGCACGTCGTAGGTGTTGAGCTGGTCGACCGCCACGATGTGCACCTCGGGGGCGTTGCGCAGCGACAGCCAGGTGACGGTGTCGGTCCGCTCCAGCACCACGAGGAAGTTGACCCGGTCCGACAGCGTCGCCAGGGCCGCGAGCGCGGCCTTGGTCGACGGGGCGTCGGCGCTGATGATCGAGTCCACGACGTGGATGCGGTCGTTGCGCGCCCGGTCGGAGAGGGCACCGCGCAGGGCGGCGGCCTTCATCTTCTTGGGGGTGCGCTGGTCGTACTTGCGCGGCTGCGGGCCGTGGACGGTGCCACCGCCGGCGAACTGCGGCGCGCGGGTCGAGCCCTGGCGGGCGCGACCGGTGCCCTTCTGCTTGTAGGGCTTGCGGCCACCGCCGCGGACCTCGCCGCGGGTCTTGGTGGCGTGCGTGCCCTGACGCGCAGCGGCCTGCTGGGCCACGACGACCTGGTGGATCAGGGGAACGTTGAGCTCGACGTCGAAGATCTCCGCGGGCAGGTCGACCTTGGCCTTCTTCGGGGCGGCGGTCTTCTTCGCGGCGGTCTTCTTCGCGGCCGGCTTCTCAGTGGTAGCCATGCTCAGACCTCCTTGCCAGAAGTGAGGGAGTTCTTGGCGGCCGAGCGGAGCACGACGAGACCACCCTTGGGGCCGGGGACGGCGCCCTTGAGGAGGATCAGGCCCTTCTCGGTGTCGACGGCGTGCACGGTGACGTTCTGGGTCGTGACGGTGTCCTGACCCATCCGGCCCGCCATGCGGACGCCCTTGAACACGCGACCCGGGGTGGCGCACGCGCCGATCGAACCCGGCTTGCGGTGGTTGCGGTGGGCACCGTGCGAGGCGGACACACCGGCGAAGCCGTGACGCTTCATGGTGCCGGCGAAGCCCTTGCCCTTGCTGGTGCCGGTGACGTCGATGTCCTCGCCGGCGGCGAAGGTGTCGACGGGCAGTTCCTGGCCGACGGTGTACTCGCTGGCCAGCGCGGTGCGGATCTCGACCACGTGGCGGCGCGGCGTGACGCCCGCCTTGCCGAAGTGGCCGGCCTTGGGCTTGGACACCTTGCGGCCGTCGATCTCACCGAAGCCGACCTGCACGGCGTTGTAGCCGTCGGTCTCGGGGGTGCGGACCTGGGTCACGATGTTCGTGCCCGCGGCGACGACGGTCACCGGGACGACGCGGTTGTTCTCGTCCCAGACCTGGGTCATGCCGAGCTTGGTGCCCAGCAGGCCCTTCACATTGCGTTCGAAAGTCATGTCAGTACCGACCTCAGAGCTTGATCTCGATGTCGACGCCGGCAGGCAGGTCGAGGCGCATGAGCGAGTCGACGGTCTTCGGCGTGGGGTCGATGATGTCGATGAGGCGCTTGTGCGTGCGCATCTCGAAGTGCTCGCGGGAGTCCTTGTACTTGTGGGGCGAGCGGATCACGCAGTACACGTTCTTCTCGGTCGGCAGCGGCACCGGGCCGGCGACCTTGGCACCCGTGCGGGTGACCGTGTCCACGATCTTGCGCGCCGAGGTGTCGATCACCTCGTGGTCATAGGCCTTGAGCCTGATGCGGATCTTCTGTCCCGCCATCTGTCTCTCTCGTCCTTCTCGATCAGTACCGCGTGCAGTGCGGGACGTCCTCCGGCTTGAGTCGGTCCCGGTCGCTCCCCACCGCCCCGGCTCCGACCCCCGCGGTCGGGCGTGTCGCACTGAGTTGGCGCAACACGAAACCGCTGGGGATCTCGCTGGTGTCGGTGGCTCCCGACATGTGATCCACTCGGTGGTCCACATGTCGGGCGAATCGGGTCTCCAGGTTCGGTGCGGCCGCACGCCGGACCACTGAGCCATGCCGGTGGCCGGAGCCGCCAGGAGACGCGATTCAGTAGTCAAGATGTGTGCTGCACCCCGGCAACCCGCCGAAGCAACCGGACTATCTTGGCAGAGGTCCCCCGCCTAGTCCAAATCGGTCGGGCGATGCCTGCCGCCACGCCGATCCGGCCCAGATTCTACGTGGTGCGTGCTGGCCGGCCACCTGTCCGGAACCAGGTACTAGGTTGGTCCCCGTGTCCGGGGACGGTAGCTACCCACCGCCGGGGAGTACGCCGCCCGGCGGCCCGCCCCCGCCCGGGTGGACGCCTCCGCCCCCGCCACCACAGCAGGCCTGGACGCCGACCGCGGGGCATCCCCCGGGCCCGCCGCCCGGGATGCTCGGCGCCGCCCACAAGCCCGGCGCGATCGCGCTGCGGCCGCTGAACCTCGGCGACATCTACGACGGCGCGTTCCGCATCATCCGCTTCAATCCCAAGGCCACGGTCGGGTCGGCGGTGCTCGTCGCCGCGGTCTCGATGGGCATCCCGGTGCTGCTGACCGCACTGCTCACCGTGCTCGTCGACTTCTCCGCCGACGGGTCCGGAGACCTCTCCGACGCCGAGACGATCGCCGTGCTCGGCACCACCGGGTCGCTGTTCGTCGGCATCGTGCTCCAGGCGGTCGGCGTCATCCTGGTGACCGGCATGATCGCCCACGTCGTCGCGGCTGCGGCGATCGGCCGGCGGCTCTCGCTCGCCGAGGCGTGGGCCGCGACTCGCGGGTCGCGCTGGCGGCTGGTCGGGCTCGCCCTGCTGCTCGGCCTGATGGTCGCGGTGATCTGCGCCGCCTACGTCCTCCTGTGGGTCGTCGTCGTCATGCTCCTGCCGACGCCGCTGATCGTGGTCTTCGGCCTCGTGACCGTGCCGGCGTTCCTCTGCTTCTTCGCGTGGTGGTGGATCCGGGTCTACTACCTGCCGGTCCCGGCGCTGATGCTGGAGCGGATCGGGGTGATGGCGGCGACCCGTCGCGCCTTCCACCTCACCCGCAAGCAGTTCTGGCGCACGTTCGGCATCGCGCTGCTCACCGCGGTGGTGACCGGCATCGCCGGCAGCGTCCTGGCCGCGCCGTTCTCGATCGCGAGCAGCTTCGCCCCCGCCGCGATCGAGGGCAGCCGCTACGTCCCGCTGGTGACGGTCGTCCTCACCGCACTCGGCACCGTCGTGCAGACCGCGTTCGTCACGCCGTTCACCGCCGCGGTCACGTCGCTGCAGTACCTGGACCAGCGCATGCGCAAGGAGGCGTACGACGTCGAGCTGATGGCGCGCGCCGGAATCACCGGTCAGTGATCGCCCTCGCGACCGAGCCGCCCCTCGATCCGAGCGGACGTGAGGCCCGCCGGCTGCTCCAGCGCGAGCTGGTGCGCCCGGAGTACCACGACCGGAGCCTCGTCGAGGAGGTCCTCGACTGGATCGACCGCTTCGTCACCCGGACGATCGACGCCGCCACCGCCGCTCCCCCGCTGTCGACCTTCTTCGCGATGGTCGCCTTCCTCCTGCTGGCCCTCGCGCTCGGCTGGCTGCTCTCCCGCGCCGGCGGGTCGGCGCGGGACACGCGCGACCGGGCGGTGCTGCGCCCCGACGAGGCCGTCACCGCGGCCGAGCTGCGCCGCCGGGCGGAGCAGGCGCTCGCGGACGGGAGGAACGCCGACGCCGTCGTCGAGGGCTTCCGGGCGCTCGCCGTGCGACAGGTCGAGCGCGGCCGCCTCGACGACCTGCCCGGGGCCACCGCCCACGAGGTCGCGGTCGCCCTCGGTGCGGCTCACCCCGACGCCCGCGGCGCGGTGGACGGGACCGCGGCGCTCTTCGACGCCGTCCGGTACGGCGACCGGCCCGCCACCCGCGAGCAGGCGGTCGGCGTGCTCGAGCTCGACGACGTCCTCGGCGGACGCCGATGAGGCGGCACCGGACGACGATCCTCGTCGTGGTCGGGCTGCTGGTGGCGGTCGCGATCGTCGCGTTCACCAGCAGCCGGGTCACGACCGGCGCCGCGCTCGACCCCGACAACCCCTCGCCCGGCGGCGCCCAGGCGGTCGCGCGGGTGCTCGAGGACCAGGGCGTCGAGGTGACCGTGGCCCGCGACGCGGACGCCTTCGACGCCGCCCGGGTCGACGCCGCCACGACCGTGCTCGTCACCTCGGCCGATCTGCTGGGCCGCAGCACGATCCGGCGGCTGCTCCGGCACGCCGGCGACGCGACGCTGGTGCTGGCCGAGCCGCCGCCGGGCACCACCCGGGCCCTCGGCGTCCGCGCGGCGCCCGCCGGGGTCTCGATGCAGGACCCGCGGCCGGCCGGCTGCCCGGCGTACGACGGGCTCGAACTGGTGGTCGACCGGGGCTCGGAGTACCCCGTCGACGGCGGCTGCTTCGGCGGCCTCCTCGCCGAGCCGGAGGACGGCCTCGTGCTGCTCGGCGCCGCCGACGCGATCTCGAACGGCGAGGTGCTGCGCGCCGACAACGCCGCGGTCGCGCTCCGGCTTCTCGGCGCGCACGACCGGCTGGTCTGGTATGTCCCGGACCTGGCCGACCTCGACGCCGACGACGGCGTCAGCCTGGCGACGCTGCTCCCGGAGTGGCTGCGTCCGGCGCTCTGGATCGGCTTCCTCGCCACGCTCGGCCTCCTGCTCTGGCGGGTCCGCCGCCTCGGCCCGCTGGCCACCGAGCCCCTGCCGGTCGTCGTCAAGGCCATCGAGACCACGCACAGCCGCGGCCGGCTCTACCGCAAGGCCGGCGACCGGGCGCACGCAGCGCACGCCCTCCGCGCCGCCGCCCGGCAGCGCGCCGCGGAGCGGTTGGCGCTCGGACCGCACGCCGACCCGGCCGCACTGGTGCGCGATCTGGCCCGGCACACCGGCCGTCCCGTGGAGGACGTCGAGCGGCTGCTCGGCCCGTCCGCACCCGCACCCACCACCGACCACGACCTGATCGCCCTGGCCAGTGCGCTGGCCGAGCTCGACAGAGAGGTACGCCGACCATGACCGAGATCCCAGCCGGAGACGCGCGGGAGCGGCTGACCGCCGTACGCGCCGAGGTCGCGAAGGCCGTCGTCGGCCAGGACGCCGCCGTGTCCGGTCTGCTGGTCGCGCTGCTGTGCGGGGGGCACGTGCTGATGGAGGGGGTGCCCGGCGTCGCGAAGACGCTGCTCGTGCGCACGCTCGCCGGCGCGCTGTCCGTCGACACGCGCCGGGTGCAGTTCACGCCCGACCTGATGCCCGGCGACATCACCGGGTCGATGGTGATCGACAGCAACCGCGGGGAGCTGAGCTTCCGGGAGGGCCCGATCTTCACCCACCTGCTGCTCGCCGACGAGATCAACCGGACGCCGCCGAAGACACAGTCGGCGCTGCTGGAGGCGATGGAGGAGGGCCAGGTCTCGGTCGACGGCGTCTCGCGGCCGCTGCCCCGGCCGTTCCTCGTCGCGGCGACGCAGAACCCGGTGGAGTACGAGGGGACCTACCCGCTCCCCGAGGCGCAGCTGGACCGGTTCCTGCTCAAGGTGGTGCTGCCCGTGCCTCAGCGCGAGGACGAGCTGGAGATCCTGCGCCGGCACGCGCAGGGCTTCGACCCGCGCGACATCGCCGGCGCGGGGGTGACGCCGGTGGCCGGTGCCGACGACATCGCCGCGGGGCGGGCGGCCGTCGGGCAGGTGCAGGTGTCGCCCGAGGTCGCCGGCTACATCGTCGACATCGCCCGGGCGACCCGGGAGTCGCCGTCCCTCAGCCTCGGCGTGAGCCCGCGCGGCGCGACCGCGCTGCTGCGCTCGGCCCGGGCGTGGGCCTGGCTGACCGGCCGCGACTTCGTGACGCCGGACGACGTCAAGGCGCTCGCCCACGCGACGCTCGTGCACCGGCTCGGGCTGCGGCCCGAGGCCGAGCTCGAGGGCGTCGACGTGGCCCAGGTGCTCGCCTCCGCCCTCGGATCGGTGCCGGTCCCTCGATGATCCACCCCAGCTGATGTCCGTCACCGGCCGCGTCCCGCTGCTGCTCCTGCTGGGAGTGGTGCCGGTCGTGCTGCGCCCGTCGATGGGCACGGTGTGGCTGTGGGTGCTGGCCGTCCTGCTGTTGGTCGCGGTCGACGTGCTGCTCGCGGCCTCCCCCTCCTCCCTCTCCCTGGCGCGGCCTCCGGTGGGCACGGTCCGACTGGGCCACCCCACCGAGACCCGGCTGGTCGTCACCAACACCTCGCGCCGGCGAGTGCGCGGAGTGCTGCGCGACGCGTGGCAGCCGACGGCGGGGGCGTCCTCGAACCGGCACCCGGTCGCGCTCGGCCCCGGGGACCGGATGGTCGCGCGGACACCGCTGCTCCCCCGCCGCCGCGGCGACCTCCGGGCCATCGGCGTGACGGTCCGGCTCCGCGGACCGCTCGGCGTGGCCGCGCGGCAGCGGACGCTGCCGGCCGAGGGCGTCGTCCGGTCGCTGCCGCCGTTCGAGTCCCGCAAGCACCTGCCCAGCCGGCTGGCCCGGCTCCGCGAGCTCGACGGGCGGGCCGCGGTGCGCGTGCGCGGGCAGGGCACGGAGTTCGACTCGCTGCGGGAGTACGTCCGCGGTGACGACGTGCGCTCGATCGACTGGCGGGCCAGCGCGCGCAACCGCTCGGTGGTCGTCCGGACCTGGCAGCCCGAGCGCGACCGCCGGGTGGTGCTGGTGCTGGACACGTCGCGGACGTCGGCCGGCCGGGTCGGCGACGTCCCCCGCCTCGACTCGGCCATGGACGCCGCCCTGCTGCTCGCGGCCCTGGCCGCGCGAGCCGGCGACCGGATCGACTTCCTCGCCGGCGACCGGCGGGTGCGCAGCCGGCTGCGGTCGGCGGGCGCGCGGGACGTGGCGGCGAACCTCCAGGACGTGATGGCCGACCTCGACCCCGTGATCGCCGAGGCGGACTGGAGCCAGCTCGCCGGCGCGGTCACGGGCCTCGGCCGGCAGCGCGCACTGGTCGTGCTGCTCACGCCGCTCGAGCCGTCCGCGGTCGAGGAGGGGCTGCTGCCGGTGCTGCCGGCACTGACCCGCCACCACCGCGTCGTGCTCGCGTCGGTCCGCGACCCCGCGCTCGAGGAGCTCGCCGGCGGCCACGAGGACCTCGACGCGGTCTACGACGCCGCCGCGGCGGCGCAGGCGATCGGCCGGCGCAGCTCCACCGCCGGCCTGCTGCGCGCGCTCGGCGTGGACGTCATCGACGCCGACGCCGAGCGGCTGCCGCCGGCGCTGGCCGACCACTACCTCTCGCTGAAGGCGCGCGGGCTCCTCTAGGAGGTCCCTAGGAAAGCACGAGCTGGGCGACCAGCGCGTGGTGATCGCTGTTGAGGCCGGTGAGGACCCATTGGCCGGCGAAGCGGATCCGGCCGTCGGCGTACGCCTGCTGGTCGGCCCAGACGTAGTCGATCCAGCGACCGTGGACCGGGAACGTGGGCGTCACGTCGATGCCGAGCTTCTGGTACGACGAGACCGCGATGTTCTTCAGCGCGTCGCGGGGCCCGTCGGCCGGGCGGTTGCGGGCGTCGGCCCGGGCGTCGAAGTTGTAGTCGCCGGTGCCGACGACCCAGCGGCCGGGCGCGGTGCGGAAGACCCGGGCGAGCTTCTGGAGCTGGTTCTTCGCCCGGTAGGCGTTGATCGTCGTGGTGAACCGGCCGGGCCGGTCGAGGTCCTCGATCGCCTGCGGGAGGTGGGTGTTGATGACCGTGAGGGTGCGGCCGGTGGCGCGGTGCTTCAAGGTGACGACGGCGACCAGGCGGGTGCCGAAGGGGTAGCGGCCGACGTCCCAGCCGACGCCGGTCGCGACGACCCGCTGCCGGGCGCGTACGAGCGAGAACTCCGAGGAGCGCCACGAGACGGCGAGCTCGGAGCGGCCCTCGCCGAATCCGAACGTCTGGGTCGTCCAGCCGGGCAGCCCGCGGATGGCGGCGCCGAAGGTCTGCGCCTCCTGCCAGCCGACCACGTCGACGGCCGGGCGGCGGGTCAGCGCCAGCGCGTCCTGGCGGGCCTGGGCGACCGAGAGCTTGCGGAACATGTTGAAGCTGGCGACGCCGGCGCGCACCGGCTTGAGCGCGACCGGCCTGACGTTGCCGGACGCCGAGCCCCCGGCGAGGCGGGCCGGCTGTTGCGTCTTCGGGATCGCCGGCGGACCGAGCATCGGTCCGGACGTGGCCGAGACGGTCTCGACCTGTTGCGGGGGTTGCGGGTCCCGGTCGACGAAGGGCGTCACCACCAGCGCGACGACCGTGACGACCAGCAGCAGGGGCGGCGGACCGGCCCACCTGCTCGTCGCGCGGGCGCGCTCGACGTCCTCGCGGCGGCGCCCGAGACGGACCCGTCGAACCACGCGGCTTCCCCTCGGCTCGGTCGGCAGGTCCTGTCACGCTAGTCCCGGCAGCACCTCAGGCCCCGCAGGTCACGCGAGTGTCGGGAAATCTCCTCGGCTCGCGGCCACCGCCAGGCGGTCGACGAAGTCGTTCATCCGGTGGCCGGAGTGCCCCTTGACCCAGGTGAAGGCCACGTCGCCGCGGTCGGCGACCAGCTCGACCAGCGGCTCCCAGAGGTCGCGGTTGGCGACCGGCTTCTTCGCCGAGTTGGTCCAGCCGCGGGCCAGCCAGCCCTGCCACCAGGCGTCGCGGAAGCAGTTGACGACGTACGTCGAGTCGCTCACCACGAGCAGCGGGCCGTCGAGCTGGCGGACCGCCTCGAGTGCCGCGCGGATCTCCATCCGCTGGTTGGTCGTGGCCGCCTCATGGCCGGAGGCGTAGACGCTCGTGTCGAGCGCCCAGGCCCAGCCACCGGGGCCGGGGTTGCCGCGGCACGCGCCGTCGGTGAAGACCTCGCGGGCTCCGGGCGGGACGGGCATCGGGGGCTTGGGCACGGACGGAACCCTCGCACACCGCCGCAGGGGGCTAACGTCCCGGTCATGAGGAGCGAGCTCTCGGACCTCGTGCACCGCTACGCAGCGTTCGTGGACGCGCGCCGGTGGGACGACGTCGCGGCCCTGTTCACCGAGGACGCGGTGCTGGTGGTGCCCGAGCCGCCGCGGACGTTGGAGCCCGCGGTCGAGCGGGACGTGCGGGAGGCGATGAGGGCGCTGGAGAGCACGCTGCGGACCGTGCACGAGGTGCTGGGCGAGGTCTACGACGAGACCCCGGACGGCGCGCGGGGCGTGGTGCGCGGGGTCGCGCACCACCTCGTCGAGCGCGACGGTGGCCCGGTGGACCTGGCCTGGCGGCTGCGGTACGACGACGCCTACCGGCGTACGCCTGCGGGATGGCGGTTCGCCCGCCGCGCGCTGACCATCGACGTGGTCGAGGTGCGGCGGGTGCAGAAGGTGCGGCCGTGACGTCGCCGCTGGACCTGCTGGGCACCTGGGACCTGGTGCGGGAGATCGACGACCGCCTGGCCGGCGAGCGCCGCGACGTGCGCGGCTCGGCGACGCTGGCGCTCGAGGCGCCGGGACGGGTGCGCTGGAGCGAGGAGGGCACGATGACGTGGGGCGACCGGTCCGTGCCGGTGTCCCGGACGCTGTACGCCGTGCTGGTGGACGACGCATGGTGGGTGGAGTTCTCCGACGGCCGGCCGTTCCACCCCTGGGGGGTCGATGAGCGGGTCACCCACCCGTGCGCCCCGGACACCTATGTCGGGCTGATCGAGGTCGGGGGCCGTCGCGACGGGGAGCCGGTCGAGCGGTGGACGGTCGAGTGGCGGGCGACCGGGCCGGAGAAGGACTACGTGATGCGCACGGTCCACTCCGGACGCCGGTGAGCCTCAGCCCATGACGCTGGCGGGCGCGTCCGGGTCGACCCGGCGCAGCCGCGACCAGGCACCGAGGTCGAGGACGTTGCCGGTGCGCTCGCCGGTGAACGTCACCGGGTCGGCGTCGTGGTCGTGCCCGGCCTCGACGACGTCGACGAGGTGCGCCATCACCTGGCCGACCAGGGGCGCGTTCTTGAACTGGTTGCCGCTCGTGCCCATGGCGACGTACCACCCGGGCAGGGCGGTGCGGTCGTAGATCGGCGTCCAGTCGGTCGTGGCGTCGTAGACGCCGACGACGCCGGTGGGCCGGTTCGGCACGGTCGCGCCCGGGAAGCGGCGCGCGGCCCGCAGCGCCTGGGCCTCGAAGACCGTGGCCGTCGGGCGCGGGTCGGCGTCCTCGGGGCGGGCGAGCCACTCGAGCGGGTCGCAGTCGGGCTCCAGGCCGCCGACGAGGAGACCGCCGCTGTCGGGGCGGGAGTAGGTGCCGAGGTCGGGGTCGGCGAGGGCGACCGCGGGCGCGAACCCGGGCAGGTGGTGCACCTCCTGGCGCAGCGGCCGGGAGGTGACCGCGAAGTCCGCGTCCGCGCGGGCGAGCCGGTTGAGCGCGCTCGACCACGGCCCGGCCGCGTTGACGACGACGTCGGTGTCGAGCACGTCGCCCCCGGCGGTGCGCAGCCGCCAGCGGCGGGAGCCGCTCTCGGCGGCGACCACCTCCCGCCGGAGCAGGAACCGCGTGCCGTGGGCACGGGCCGCGACCGCGAGGTTCTGGGCCGCGAGGCGAGGGTCGTCGACGTACCCCGCGTCCGGGGTGAAGGTCCCGACCAGGGTGCCGCGCACCTCGTCGAAGAACGCCGGGTCCTCGACCGCCCGGGGCGGGCCGAAGCGGCCGGCGTCGATGCCCGGCACCCGGCGCCGGATCTCGTCGGCGTCCCACGCCTCCCACGTCACCCCGGCCGCGTCGAAGTGGTCGGTGACCGCGCCCGGCGCGGAGTCGAGCACGAGCATGCCGGTGCGGTGGAACCCGGCCAGCCCGTCGGGATCGCGGTGCCCGAGATGGCCGGCCCAGTCGGTCCAGAGGTGCCGGGCCTCCCAGGCCGCGGCGACGCCGGTGAAGGTCGAGTAGTGGAAGCGGATGATCGCGCTCGACGCGCTCGTCGACCCGAAGCCGACGCCCGGCCCCTTGTCGACCACGACCACCTCGCGGCCGCCACGCGCGAGCTCGAGGGCGATGGCCGAGCCGATCACGCCGGCACCGACGACCACCGCATCCGTCATCCGCGCAGCCTAGGTGCTGCCGAGGGGCCTGGGCTCCCCGGTGTACCCGAGCTGCTGCGCCTCGGTCACGATGCCCTTCCATGCGTCGCGGACCACGGCGATGTCGGATCGGTGCTCCTCGACGAACGCGTCGATGAGCGGCGCCAGCTTGTCGACGGTCTGCGTGTAGACGTCTGCTCGGCAGGCCCAGTCGGCCTCGATCAGCTCCTCCTCGCCGGCGAGGAGGCGCTGCCAGCCGGCGGAGTTCCACCGTTCGGTGTCGTCGAGTGAGTGGGGGATGTCGTCGTTGTCCGGGCCGAGACTGCTCATCGCGGGCCCGATGTTGTCGTTCGCGGGCAGGCCGGCGTCGTCGAGGACGGGGATGTCGGCGGCATCCATGCAGTTCAGGTACCGGGAGGTCGGCGGGAGGCCGAACCGGTCCTCGGCTCCTCTCACCATGTCGTGCCACTCCAGGGTGAGACGCTCGATGAGTTGCGGTGCGGCGCGGTCCAGGACCTCTTCGGATCGGGGTTCGGCGCTGCCGAGGCACCGGGTGGCGGCCTCGTCCTGATCCGCCGGCGGGTGGTTCATGACGGCCTCGGAGCCATTCGGAGCTGTTGAGCGGGTCCCGCGGTGGCGCATAGCTTCTCGACAGGGACCAGTCCCACTCGGGGAAGCCTGCGGCGTCCATGCACGAGTCCATGTCACCGTTCGCCGAGTAGGACTGGAGCACGTAGAGCGCATCGGCCTCGTACTGGCTGCCCGCGATCGACTCGAACACCCGCTGCGCCTGGGCGCGGACCTCCTGCCCGGGCGTTGTCGGACGGCCGACCCATTCGCTGGCGGAGATGGTCACAGCGTCACCTGGCTGGGTCGTGCGCGCGGGCTCGGCACCCTGGCTTGTCAGAAAGACCCCTGTAGCCGCGATCCAGAGGACGCCTGCGGAAGCGATCCACGGCTTGACCGACTTCATGGCAGAACCTCTCGGACTTCAGCTGTTGCCGGCCCACGGGTAGATCTGGACGAGGAACCCGGGTCTGCATGACCGGACCACCCGAGCGTCGTGGTGCGGACCTGAGGTGTCTTTCCAGTCGTGGGCAGCAGGACCGGATAGAACCTGCCCACCGGTGAGGCACAGCTGCAAGGAACACTGTGCGAACGCCAGCACCCGCATCGGAGCCTTCTCTCGGTGGGTGTTGTGGCCCACCGTGCCCTCCGGTGCCGATCGGCGATCAAGCGCCAACCGACGTTCACCACAATTGGGTGGACTACCGCGACAAGACGACTTGGGTGTTCACCGGCGCGACGACTAGCTCGAATGGACTGAGCCCGCACTGCTGAGCGTGCGGCAACCGCCGCTAGCCTCGGCAGATGAGCACGATAGAGACCTAGACCTTTGCGCTGGGCGCTGGTCTGGCGTTGTTCATAGTCCCCTCTGGCTCGCCGTGACGTTCGTGGCTCACTGGATCGCATGGCAACTCGCCTTCGATCATGTGCGCGGTGAGCCTGTGCCGAACGACCTCTTCCCGATGTGAGACCGGTGCCGTTTGCCGGTCCATGGTTTGGAGCAGATGTACGTCATGACGACGACGCCCGACGATGATGGCCGTTCGATGCGCGAGCGCATGCTGGCCGGTGACCTCTATCGGGGAGCCGATGACGAATTGGTGGCCGAGATGGCACAGGCCATGCGGCTCACGAAGCGGTACAACGACAGCGACCCTGAAGACGCTGAAGGACGAGCGGCCATCCTGAGCGAGTTGCTCGGCGAGGTGGGCGACGAAGTCGACATTCGCCCCCCTCTCCACTGCGACTACGGGAGCCATATCCGCGTCGGCTCTCGGACGTTCATCAACTTCGGCCTCATGGCCCTCGACGTCGCCCCCATCACCATCGGCGAGGACGTCCTCATGGGGCCGAACGTGCAACTGCTCATGCCGACGCACCCCATCGCTCCTGAGCCTCGCCGCGCCAAGTGGGAGGCGGCTCTGCCGATCGCCATCGGTGACAACGTATGGATCGGCGGCATGGCCGTGATCTGTCCCGGCGTGACTATCGGCGAGGACGCCATCATCGGGGCTGGGGCGGTCGTCACGAAGGACGTCCCCGCAGGCATGGTTGCGGTCGGCAATCCCGCGCGGGTGGTCCGCTCAGTTCGCGACCAGTAATCGCGCCTCGTCCGGATCTGCCGCGATGCGCGCGTCAACAACGTCCTGAGAAGCGACACCCAGGTCGCCGTAGCGCGTGGACGCTCAGCCGCGAGCACCAGGGCTCGGTGTGCCGGCCCGTCACGTTCTTCGGTGGAACTGGACCTTGCCGGTCGGGAGGTAGGTGGTGTCGTAGTTGGTGTCGTGGGCGCGGTTGTGGTGCCAGTGGCACAGGGAGATGGCGTTGTCGAGGTCGGTGGTGCCGCCGTCGGTCCAGCGGGTCTTGTGGTGGGCGTGGAGGCCGGTGGTGTGGTCACATCCCTCGGCGGCACAGCCGCGGTCGCGCACCGACATCGCGACCCGCTGGGCCTCGGTGAACAGGCGGCGTCTGCGGCCGACGTCGAGGGGCTGGGAGGCGCCGCCGAGGACGACCGGGATGACCCCGGCCTCGCAGGCCAGCCGGCGGGCCATCGCGGGTGAGATGCGCTCGCCGGTGTCCAGGACCCCGGCCTTCTCCAGCCGCCCGAGGAGCACGTCCAGCTCCATGGTCACCACGACGGTGGCGTTGGTCCCGCCGGTCTTGGGGAGCCGGTCGACCGGGTAGCGCTCGATGAGCTCGCGGAACGCCTGCCCCAGCGCTTCGGGGGTGGGGCGCCGTTCCGGGCCGGGGCCCTCGGTGGCCGCGCGGTGCTTCGGCGCCGCGAGCGCGGTCAGCGCCTTCTTCAGGGCGGCGCCGTGGTAGCTCGGGATGGTGAAGGTGCCGTGGGTGCGGCCCTCCCCGTCGTCCCACATCGACAGCCGGGTCGCCTTCGCCGCGGCGGCCTCCTCCTTGGCCAACACGGCGGCCTCACGCGCGTCGGCCTCCTCGGGCGCGACCACCTCGTACAGGTGCTTGCCGAGCCGGTTCAGCGCCTTGGCGTCGTGGTGCCGGGCTTGCGCCAGCAGGTGCGCCTCCGCCTGCTCGCGGGTCTCGGGGTCCACCTCGTCCGGCAACCGGTCGACCCACCGCAGGATCACCCGGGCCTGCTCGGCCAGCACCTCCCCCGCGGCCAGCGCGGACCGGGTCTGCCGGTGCTGCTCCAAGGCGTGGCCGAGCCGGACGGTGGCGTGGGCCTCGGCCCGGGTGGCCTGGGACTGGTGCGCCAGCCAGTTCGCGGCGCTGGAGGCGCCGACCTCGCAGCCCACGTGGAGGTCGTCGGCATGCGCCGCGACGCGGGCCTTGAGCTCCACGATCCGGGCCTCGGCGCGCTCGAGCCCAACCAGGGTGGCGGCGGTCTCGGCGGCGTCCATCGACCACACCGACGCGTCGGCGACGGTGTCGAGCTCGGCGTGGACGTGCGCGGTCGCGACACTGACCCGGTGGCGGGGCGTGGCGATCGCTGTCATGGGTTCAGCCAAGCACTGACCGCCGACACTGATGAGGCTCAGAACCCCTCATTCCACAGGGATCTGGGTCACGAAAAGGTCACGGTTGCTCCACAAGCCGGGGTGGTGTCGAGGCGCGCTCCCGCAACCCGGGAGACAACGCCGGCCCGCGCCCGCCGTTCCCGCTTCGCTGCCCGTCGGCGGCCGACCCGGGCGGACCCCCAGCCCGCGCCCACCAGGCGGCGCGGAGCGCCCTCCTCAACCACCGCGGACGGCTACTGGAGCCCGCGGATCGCCCGGGTCGGGCGGCGGCGGCCGGCGATGGTGTTCGCCATGTCGATGGTCTGACGGGTCTCGACGACCTCGTGGACGCGGAACACCCGGGCACCGGCGTACGCCGAGATCGCGGTCGTCGCCAGCGTGCCGATCAGCCGCTCCCCCACCGGGAGGTCCAGCGTCTCGCCGACGAAGTCCTTGTTCGACAGCGAGACGAGCACCGGGTAGCCGGTGGCGACCATCTCGCCGAGCCGGCGGGTGAGCTCGAGGGAGTGGAAGGTGTTCTTGTTGAAGTCGTGCGCGGGGTCGATGAGCACGGACTGCCGGTCGACGCCCGCGGCGATCGCGCGCTCGGCGTACGCCACGGTGTCGGCGATCGCGGCGGCGACCACGTCGTCGTACTCCACCCGGTAGGGGCGGGTCCGGGGGACCGCGCCGCCGGTGTGGGTGCAGACGATCGCGGCACCGCCCTCGGCCGCGGCGTCGACGAGCTCGGGGTCCACCCCGCCCCACGCGTCGTTGAGGACGTCGGCGCCGGCGGCGCACACGGCGCGACCGACCTCCGCGCGCCACGTGTCGACCGAGATCACGACGCCGGGGAACGACTCGCGCACGCGGGCGACGAAGTCGACCACGCGGGCCTTCTCCTCGGCCGCGTCGATCTCGTGACCGGGCGCGGCCTTGATGCCGCCGATGTCCACGATCTCGGCCCCCTGCGCGACGACGTTCGCGACGCGCTCGAAGGCCTTGTCCTCCTGCCAGGTCGCGCCCCGGTCGTAGAAGGAGTCCGGGGTCCGGTTGACGATCGCCATGACCAGTGCCTCGGTGTCCGCGAACGAGTGGCGGCCGAGCTTGAGCGTCACACCGCCAACACTAGGCTCTCGACCGTGAGCGATTGGTTGCGGACCCACACGCACCACTGGAACGACTGGTCCCTCGACGACCTGCTCGCGCTCAAGGGCGACACCCGGATCAGCCTGGTCGTGCCGGCCCGCAACGAGGCCGCGACCGTCGGCGACGTCGTCTCCCGCGTCCGGGAGGCGCTCATGGAGACCGCGAGCCTGCTGGACGAGATCGTGGTCATCGACTCCGACTCCACCGACGCGACGTACGACGTGGCCAGCGAAGCCGGCGCGACCGTGCACCGCGCCGCGGACATCCGCCCGGACCTCGGCCCCCGCGCGGGCAAGGGCGAGGCGATGTGGAAGTCGCTGTTCGTGACCCGCGGCGACCTGATCGCGTTCATGGACGCCGACCTGCTCGACTGGGACACCCACTTCGTGCCCGGCCTGCTCGGTCCGCTGCTGACGTCGCCGGACGTCCGGCTGGTGAAGGGCTTCTACCAGCGACCGTTCACGGCCGGCGACGAGTCGGCGCCGTTCGAGGGCGGCCGGGTGACCGAGCTGGTCGCCCGCCCGCTGATCGCGCTGCTCTTCCCGGAGCTGCGCGACCTGGTGCAGCCGCTGGCCGGGGAGTGGGCGGTGCGGCGGTCGCTGTTCGAATCGCTCCCGGTGCCTACGGGGTACGCCGTCGAGCTGGCCGCTCTCGTCGACACGCTCTCCCTGTACGGGCTGGGCGCGATCGCCCAGGTCGACCTCGGCACCCGCGCCCACCGGCACCAGGCGCTGCGCGACCTCGGCGGCATGTCCGCCCAGATCATCGCCGCGGCCCTAGCGCGCGCCGGCGCCCGGGCCGTCGACGACGCCCTCGACCTGCGCCAGTTCGCCGGCTCCGGGGACGAGCTCGAGGCGCTCGACAGGTTCGTCCCGACCTCGGAGCGGCCGCCCGCGCGCGAGGTCTGACCGGCGCTACAGAGGCAGCTCGTCGGCCCGGCGCGGGTAGCGGGCGCGCTCCTCGACGCTGCCGTCCTCCCGGCGGATGACGTGGACGACGCCGCGGACCCGCGCCTCGCAGCGGCCGACCTCGAGGGCCGCCTCCCGGGTTCGGTACTCCCCGGGCAGCGGCTCCCGGCGGCCGACCCGGTTGCGCCACGACCCGCCGTCGCAGAACGTCTCGATCGGCTCTCCCATGTCGTGCTTCCCTCCGAGCAGGCCCTCGCTCCCCGCGAGGGAAAGAGGTGACGTACCCGACTGCCGGAGGGTCATGCCCGGGATCAGGGCAGGCAGCCGGCCTCGGCGCCGGTTCTCGACATGCCGGTGAGGTCACCCGCGCCGAACCGGATGTTCTGCGGTGCGGCGATCCCGTACATCACCTGGACGCTCTCGTCGGCGTGGCCGAGCCCCAGCGCATGGAGGATCTCGTGGAGCATCACCTGACCCCAGCCGCTCCGGTCGTAGCCGGCGGGCAGGACCTCGCCGTTGTCGAGCGTGAGGTAGCCGCGGTCCATGCGCCACCGCACGTCCGCGCCGCCCACGCCCCAACCACGACCGCCGCCGACCCCGACGACGTTGCCACCGAGGCTCGGCAGCTCGGAGTCGTCGGCCCAGCCGACGACGATGTCGGCCGTCGCCGCGGGGAACCCCGCGTCGTTGACGTTCCCGAGGAAGCGCCAGGTCGTCGCACCGGTGTACCGGAACTTCAGCCCGGAGGCACCGGAGATCTTCGCGAAGGCCCGCTGCACGTCGGCGAGCGCGGTGTAGCCCTGGCCGGCGGGGTTGTAGGCCCAGCGGATCACCGCGCAGGGGTTCCAGCGGCCACCGTCAGGGAAGAGGTAGGACCAGCTCCCGGGCGTGCCCGCGCCGACGTAGCCCTCCGGCAGCAGCTCGGCGGCGTCGTACTCGTCGGTGCCGGGATCGGTCGGCGGGTCGGGGTCGGTCGGCCCGGCGACGACGTCGACCGCGATCGGCGCGGTGACGCCGGCCCGTAGGCCCTGGGACCGGAGAGCCCGGACCCGGAACGTGCGCACGCCCGGCTCGCCCCCGGCCGGGACGCGGAACGTGTAGGCGCCGGTGCGGGAAGAGGACTTCGCCGCGATCGTCACCCACGCGCGCGCCACCCGCTCCTCGAGGAGCAGCTTGCGCGGCTTCGCCCGGGTCTCCACCGAGCCGACGATCCGGATGGTGCCGTCGACCGGCACGTCGCTCACCCGTGCCACGGCGGCGATCGGGTACGCCGTCCGCGTCCTCGCCACGTCGCTGACCTCGGTCAGCGTGGCCGTCGGGGACGGGCCCGCCGCGCCGAGGGTGAGCGCGAGCGCCCCGGCGACGAGGACGGAGCGGAGCGACGGCACGACTGAGACTAACTTGGTCATCGCTGGGTCATCGGCGTTATCGGGAATCGCCTTGACCGTGGGTGGGCCGGCTCACACAGGACGCATGGCGGCCGCGCTGGGCTCAGCCCTCGGCGAGCCCGTTCTCCTCGCCCCGTCCGGCCTCGGCCTCCAGGCCCTCGCGGCCCGACAGCGCGTCGAGCTGCTCCTCGACCCTGGCGATCTCCTCCCGCTCGGCCTCGTTGTCGACCTCGGCGCGCTTGCCCTTCTGGTCCTTCATCCCATCCATGACCACGGGGTACCCGGTTGCCCGGCCGGGATGACCCCGGACCGGCTCGGCGGCGATCCGGGTCCCGCTGCGCGGAGCAGGTGGAGGCGGCCTTCCGCGGTTGTAGGCGTACGTCGGCCCTGCTTGCCGGGCTCAGGACACCGCTTGCTCGGGACTGCGGCGGGCCCGGTGCAGCAGGCCGCCGATACCTGCGCCGACGACGGCCGGCGCCAGGAGGAGGATCGCGAAGAAGACGACGTCGCTCCAGGCCTGTTCGTCGACCACGAAGAGCGTGATGCCGACGCCGCCGAGCACGGCGGTCGGGAGCCACCGGAGCACCGTCGCGAGGAATCCGTGCCGGACGCCGTCCACGATCGACCACGCGAACGAGATCGTGACCAGCAGCAGGAAGGCGATCAGCCCGGCACCGAGCGCGTCGGTCGAGTCGCTGCGGTCCACGACCTCGACCCAGGCCAGGGTCACGACGAGGAGGACCGCGGCGCGGACCAGCGCGCCGAGGAGGCCCATCACGGCGCGGTCCATCCGTCGCCGTCGCCCTCGCTGCGGGCGGTGGTCAGCAGGACGATCGCCGGGCATGCGGCGACGAGGCTGGTGAGAGGTATGAGGAACACCGTCGGATCCTAGGGGTTCGCGACCCTCCAGGTCCGCCGAATGCAGGGACTGCCGATCCGGTCCAGCTGGGCCTCCGGCGGAGCGCCGGGTCAAGGCATTCGCCGCGCACCTCCTCGCCCCGGAGGCGGCTGCCCAGTTTCAATTTCAAGCATGGTTGAAGTCCGGCGGTCGCTCGGGATAAACCTGTTCTGACGAGGCGCTCGGGATCACTGCGCTCACGCAGCCAGTGCTCCCGAGCGCTTCGTTCCATGTCCGGCATCCGGAGCAGAGCCCGGGCCTCCTCGTAGTCGCGACCAGTGCATCGATCATGAGGGCGCTGCAGCCGGACTACGCAACAAGCCCCTGACCCGCGTTCGCGAAAGTCAGGGGCTTGTCAGTGGAGCCGCCTGTCGGAATCGAACCGACGACCTATTCATTACGAGTGAATCGCTCTACCGACTGAGCTAAGGCGGCGTGCTGGCCGGCTTGGAGCGTGGCCCCGGCGGACAACCCGGAGAAGCATACAGACGCCGGTCCGGTCCACGAAAACGGCACCGGACCGGCGTCGGAAGCAGATCAGGCGGCGAGCACGGGGGCCGCGGCGGGCTTCGCCTTGGCGCCGGTGAGCATCGTCTGGTCGGCGCCGCACCAGCAGGTGAAGGCGACGATGATGCCGTGGTCGGTGTTGACCATCCCGGTGACCTGGCTCGGGAAGATCAACTGGCGCTTGGCACACGCGGTGCAGTGGTGGTCGAACATGTCGGATCCTCCTTCGGGGGACGGGCGTACGGGCTGGTGATTCCATGGTCGAGGATCAAGAGACATAGGGGTAGCCTTGCTTTCCTTGAGAATCCCAAGGATGTACCTATGCTCTCGCTGCACCAGCTCACCTGCTTCCTCGCTACCTACGAGCACGGCTCGCTGACGGCGGCCGCCGCCGAGCTCGGCTACGCCCAGCCGTCGGTGTCCGAGCAGATCAAGGCCCTGGAGAAGACGCTCGGCGTCCAGCTGTTCCGGCGGGTGGGCCGCGGCGTCGTTCCGACCACCGTCGCGGACTCGCTCCGCCCGCACGCCGAGCGAGTGCTCGCTGCGGTCGACGACGCGCGTGAGGCCGTTCGACGCGTGAAGTCGTTCGAGACCGGCACGATCCGCTTCGGGATGTTCGGCATCGCCCGGTTGTACGCCGGCAGCGGGCTCATCGCCGACGTGCTGGCACGCTACCCCGGCGTGCGGGTCGAGCTGATCGGCCAGAACTCGACCGAGGTGTTCGAGGACCTGCGCCGCGGCCGCCTGGAGGCCGCGATGCTGGCGGTGTCGACCGTGACGAGCGAGGGCATGACGGTCACGCCGATCGCGCGCGAGGAGCTCGTCTACGTCAGCACCGACCCCGAGCGCGTGGCCAGCCCGGTCACCGCGAACCGGCTGTCCCAGGCCTCGCTGGTGATGCCCGAGACGACGTACCGCGCCGTCGACTCGACGCGGCTCACCCTGCGCCAAATGCTGCACGAGACCGGCCGCAACCCGCAGACGCGGATCGAGGTCGAGGACATCGAGACCGCGGTCGAGCTGGTCGGGATGGGCTTCGGCGACACCGTGATCCCGAAGGGCGCGGCCGTGCAGCTCCTGCCGCGTCTCGCCCCGCAGGCCCGATGGGTGTCGCTGCGACCGCGGCAGTACGACATGTTCGCGGTCGTGCACCGGGCCGACGCACTGCTCTCCCCCGCCGCGCAGCTGATGATCGAGCTGGCGACCAGGCGGATGCAGCAGATCGCGGAGCCGATCAAGCGGCCCTAGCGGCACTCAGCAGCTGAGCCCGTCCTCGGGGACCGTGCCGTCGATCAGGTAGTCCTCGATCGCGTCGTCCACGCACGCGTTCCCGTTGTTGTAGCCGGTGTGGCCGTCGCCGTCACGGCTGACGAGCACGCCCGACTCGAGCTGATCGGCGAGGTTCACCGCCCACTGGTACGGCGTCGCCGGGTCGCGCGTGGTGCCGACGACGACGATCGGCGCGGCGCCGGCGGCGTCGACGTGGCGGTCGCGCTCGGTCGCCTCGACCTGCATGCCCCCGCACGCGGTCAGGCCCCAGGCGAAGACGCTGCCGAAGGTCGGCGAGGCCTTCTCGAAGGCGGGGAGCTGCGCCGGGACCTCGGCGGCGCTGATCGCGTAGGGGTCGTCGAGGCAGTTGATCGCGTAGAGCGCCTCGGTGGAGTTGTCGGTGTACCGGTCGCCCTCGCGGGAGTGGTAGAGGTCGGAGAGCAGGAGCAGCGCCGACCCGTCACCGTCGAAGGCGGTCTTCAGCGCCTGGTCGAGGATCGGCCAGTAGTCGCGGTTGTAGAGCGGCAGCACCACGCCGTAGAAGGCGTTGCCGACCCGGAGCTCGCGGCCGGAGCCGGCCGGGAGCGGGTCGGCGTCGACCGCGTCGAGGAAGCCCTTGATCCGGCCGAGGCCCGCGTCGACGGAGTCACCGAGGAAGCACTCGTCCTGGCCGGCGCAGTCCGCGACGTAGGCCCGCAGCGCGGTCTCGAAGCCGCCGGCCTGCTCGAGGCTCAGCCGGCGAGAGCCGATCGAGAGGTCGACGGCGCCGTCGAGGACGAGCCGGCCGACCTTGTCGGGGAACAGGTCGGCGTAGGTCGCGCCGAGCTTGGTGCCGTAGGACGCGCCGAAGTAGGTCATCGCCGACTCCCCGAGCACCGCCCGCAGCACGTCCATGTCCCGCGCGGCCTCGACCGTGGTCACGTGCGCGGCCAGGTCGCCGGAGCGCTCGGCGCAGCCGGCGCCGAAGGCGTCGACCCAGCGCAGGTACTCCGTGGTCTCGGCGGCGGTGTCGGGGTCGGGGTCCTCGGCGACGTACTCGTCGAGCTCAGCGTCGGTCAGGCAGTCGACCGGGTCGCTGGCGCCGGTGCCGCGCGGGTCGAAGCCGACGATGTCGTACGTCGCGAGGAGCGGCTCGCGGAACACCGCATCCGCCTGCGCGGCGTAGTCGGTGCCGGGCGCGCCCGGTCCGCCGGGGTTGACGACGAGCGAGCCGATCCGGCGGTCCGGGTCGGCCGCCGGGACCTTGAGCAGCGCCAGGTCGAGGGTGTCGCCGTCCGCGTCGCGGTAGTCGAGCGGGACCGTCAGCGTCGCGCAGAGGAACTCGCCGCGGCACGACTCCCAGCCGAGCTGCTGGGAGTAGTACGGCGCCAGCGCCGGTCGCGGCGCGTCCGTGGCACCAGGCTGGGGCGTGGTGGTCGGGGCCGCCGGGGCCGGGTCGTCCCTGGCCAGGCTGTCCAGGGCGGCCACCCCCACGATCGCGCCGCCGCCGAGGGCGAGCGCCACGATCAGCACCAGTGCGACGATGCGGTTCACCGGACCCGGCTCTCCTTGGCCTCCGGGGCCATCAGCGCGACCATCATCGACTCCAGCGCGAGGGCGGGCTGGACGTTGAACTCCAGCATCTGCTCGCGCGCCTCGAAGATCGCGGAGATGCGGCGCAGGTTGGTCTCCGGCGGCGAGACCCGGGCGAGCAGCTCGACGTCGGCACGGATCTCCTCGTTGACCAGCCGGCCCGGCGCACGCTGCGCGACCGCGATCGCGTCGCGGTAGACCGACACCAGGTCCATCAGCCCACGGTCGACCACGTCGAGCTGGCGGCGCTTGGCCCGGGTCTTCTGCTCCTTCTCCAGGTCGCGCAGCGCCGGGGCGTACTCGCGCGGCCGGCGACCGCGCTCGACCACGCCGTAGGCCGCGTCCAGCTCGGCCTTCTCCTTCGCGTCGAGCTCGGAGGTGATCGCGTCGGCCTCGCCCTTGGTGACGTCGACGAGGTGCTTGGCGGCGTTCATGCACCGGCCCAGCGAGGTCAGCTGCGCCGGCATCGCGACCACCTCGCGCCGGCGGTTGCGGGTCTCCTCGTCGCGCGCCAGCGCGCGGGCCCGGCCGATGTGGCCCTGGCTGGCCCGGGCGGCGTACGACGCCAGCGCCGGGTCGACGCCCTGGCTCCGCACGAGGAACGCGGCGACGTCGTCGGCGGTCGGGGTGGTCAGCGTGATCAGCCGGCAGCGCGAGCGGATCGTCGGCAGCACGTCCTCGACGGTGGGCGTGCACAGCATCCAGATGGTGCGGGGCGACGGCTCCTCGATGGCCTTGAGCAGCGCGTTGAAGGCGGGCTCGGTGACCCGGTCCGCGTCCTCGACCACGAGGACCTGCCACTTGCGCCCGACCGGCGCCATCGCCGAGCGGCGGACCAGCTCGCGCACCTGGGCGACGCCGATCGAGAGCCCCTCCGTGCGCAGCACGGTCACGTCGGCGTGGGAGCCGGCGAGCACGGTGCGGCAGGCCTCGCAGCTGCCGCAGCCGGGCGGGTCCTGCTCGCACTGGAGGGCGGCCGCGAAGGCCATCGCGGCGTTGGACCGGCCGGACCCGGGCGGGCCGGTGAAGAGGTAGGCGTGGCTGCGGCCGTGGCCGGCCGCTGCGGTGCGGAGCGCCTCGATGACGGGCTGCTGGCCGACCAGTCCGTCCCACACGGTCACCGGCGGACCGCCTGGGCCAGCAGCGGCCTGACGGCGGTCTGCACCTGCGCGCTGATCTCGTCGACGTCGGCGCGGGCGTCGAGCACGAGGTAGTGGCCGGGGTCGGCCTCGGCCATCCGCAGGAACCCCGCGCGGACGCGCTGGTGGAACTCCAGGGACTCCCCCTCGATCCGGTCCCGCTCCTCGAAACGGCCCAGGCCGTGCTCGGGCTCGAGGTCGAGCACGACGGTCAGGTGCGGGCGCAGGTCGTGGGTGGCCCAGCGCGCGACCCGCTCGACCTCGTCCAGGACGAGCGCGCGGCCGGCACCCTGGTAGGCCAGCATCGAGTCGACGTACCGGTCGGTGATCACGACCTCGCCGCGGTCGAGCGCGGGCTGGACGACGGTGTCGACGTGCTCGGACTTGTCGGCGGCGTAGAGCAGCGCCTCGGTGCGGTCGGAGATCTCGCCGGTCTCGGGGCTGAGCACGATGGTGCGGAGCTGGCGCCCGACCTCGGTGTCGCCGGGCTCGAAGGTGAGCACGGCGGCGTACCCCTGCTCCTCGAGCCAGGCCGCCAGCCGCTTCGACTGCGTCGACTTGCCGGAGCCCTCGCCGCCCTCGAAGCAGACGAAGACGCCGGTCCGGGTGTGCACGGCTACACCCTAGGGCGTGGCTCCTACAGGCCGAGGAACAGCGTGACGACCTGGCCGTTCTGGGGATCGATCTCGTCGGTGTCGTCCCCCTCGAGGAGGCCGATCAGAACGAAGATCCCGAGCACGACGACGATGATGCCGAGCACCACGAGGGCGACGGCGCGGTAACGCTTGGTCTCAACGGGCATGCTCCCGCCGTACCCACAACGGGCCGGCGGGAGACGTCAGGACTTCTTGGCGGCCTTCTTCGTCGTCTTCTTGGCGGTCTTCTTCGCGGTCTTCTTGGCCGCCGCCTTCTTCGTGGTCTTCTTCGCGGCCTTCTTGGCCGGGCCCTTCGCGCGGCGCTCGGCCAGCAGCTCGGCGGCCCGCTCGAGGGTGATCGCCTCGACGGAGTCGTCCTTGCGGAGCGTGGCGTTGTACTCACCGTCGGTGACGTACTCGCCGAAGCGGCCGGCCTTCACGACGATCGGCTGCTTGGAGACCGGGTCCTCGCCGAGCTCCTTGAGGGGGGCCGTCGCGGCAGCACGGCCGCGCTGCTTGGGCTGGGCGTAGATCCGCAGCGCCTCGTCCAGGCCGATGGTGAGCAGCTGGTCCTCGGAGGTGAGCGAGCGGGAGTCGGTGCCCTTCTTCAGGTACGGCCCATAGCGGCCGTTCTGGGCGGTGATCTCGTCGCCGGACTCCGGGTCGACGCCGACCACGCGGGGCAGCGACAGCAGCTTGAGCGCGTCGTCGAGCGTGATCGTGTCGAGCGACATCGACTTGAACAGCGAGCCGGTGCGGGCCTTCTCGCCCTTCTTCGCGTCCTCGGGCAGGACCTCGGTGACGTAGGGGCCGAAGCGACCGTTCTTCGCCACGATCTCCAGGCCGGACTCGGGGTGCCGGCCCAGCTGGATCTCCTCGCCGGCCGGGTTGGCCAGCAGCTCCTTGGCCTTCTCGAGCGTGAGCTCGTCGGGCGGGAGGTCGTCGGGGACGTTCGCGCGGACGGCGAACGGCGTGCCGTCCTCGCCCGGGCCCTCGAGGTAGGGGCCGTAACGGCCGACGCGCAGCTGGATGCCGGAGTCGGGCCCGGCGACCGGGAACGTCGCCAGCTCCCGGGCGTCGATGTCGCCGAGCCCGTCGACCAGCGGCTTGAGGCCGGTCACGCTGTCGGAGCCGAAGTAGAACTCGGCCAGCTCCGAGGCCCGGTCCTTGCGCCCGCCCGCGATCTCGTCGAGCACGTCCTCCATGCCGGCGGTGAACTCGTAGGAGATCTGCCGCGGGAAGTGCTCCTCCAGCAGCCGGGTCACCGAGAACGCCAGCCACGCCGGCACCAGCGCGGTGCCCTTCTTGTAGACGTAGCCGCGGTTGAGGATCGTGCCGATGATCGAGGCGTAGGTCGAGGGGCGGCCGATCTCGCGGTCCTCGAGCTCCTTGATCAGCGTGGCCTCGGTGTAGCGGGCCGGCGGCTTGGTCTCGTGGCCGCTCGCGCTCAGCGACGCGGCGGTGACCGCGTCGCCCTCATGGAGGTCGGGCAGCGGGACCTGGTCATCATCGCTGCGCTTGCCGGCATCGGTGCCCTCGACGTACGCCTTGAGGAAGCCGTGGAAGGTGATGACCCGGCCGGACGCGGCGAACACGACGTCGCGGCCGTCCGCGGCGGCGCCACCGATCCGCACCGAGACCGACTGGCCGACGGCGTCCTTCATCTGCGAGGCCACGGTGCGCATCCAGATCAGCTCGTAGAGCCGGAACTGGTCGCCGGTCAGGCCGGTCTGCGCCGGCGTCCGGAAGCTGTCGCCCGCGGGGCGGATGGCCTCGTGCGCCTCCTGCGCGTTCTTGACCTTGCTGGCGTAGGTGCGCGGGGCGTCGGGGATGTACTCCGGGCCGTACAGCTCCCGCACCTGCGACCGCGCGGCCTCCACCGCACCACCGGAGAGGGTGGTGGAGTCGGTACGCATGTAGGTGATGAAGCCGTTCTCGTAGAGCCGCTGCGCAACCGACATCGTCACCGAGGCGCTCATGCCGAGCTTGCGGCTGGCCTCCTGCTGGAGCGTGGTGGTGCGGAACGGCGCATACGGCGAGCGGCGGTACGGCTTCGCCTCGACCGACCGGACGTCGTACGTCGTGTCGCTCAGCGCCGCGACCAGCGCCTCGGCCGCGGTGCGGTCGAGGTGGACCCGCTCGCCCTTCTTGGACTTGATCAGGCCGTCCGGGCCGAAGTCGGAGCCACCGGCGACACGGCTCCCGTCGATCGAGTGCAGCTTGGCCGGGAACATCCGGGGCTCCTTGGACGCGCCGGCGTCGAAGGTGCCCTCCAGGTCCCAGTAGGACGCGACCCGGAAGGCCATCCGCTCACGCTCCCGGTCGACGACCAGCCGGGTCGCCACCGACTGCACGCGACCGGCGGACAGGCCGGACATGACC
This sequence comes from Nocardioides pyridinolyticus, assembly GCF_054653575.1. NCBI lineage: Bacteria > Bacillati > Actinomycetota > Actinomycetes > Propionibacteriales > Nocardioidaceae > Nocardioides > Nocardioides pyridinolyticus. The sequence goes on from NZ_BAAIFY010000013.1 coordinate 59,193, forward strand.
TTCTTCCAGAGGACCGGGCTGACCTCGTAGCCGTAGAGGCGGTCGAGGATGCGCCGGGTCTCCTGGGCCTCGACGAGGTCCATGGCCAGCTCGCGCGGGTTCTCGGCGGCGGCCAGGATCGCGGGCTTGGTGATCTCGTGGAAGACCATCCGCTTGACCGGGATGCCCTTCGGCTTGAGCTCGTCGAGCAGGTGCCAGGCGATCGCCTCGCCCTCGCGGTCCTCATCGGTGGCGAGGTAGAGCTCGTCGGCGTCCTTGAGCAGCGTCTTCAGCTTGGAGATGTGCGACTTCTTGTCGCGCGGCACCACGTAGTAGGGCTCGAAGCCGTTGTCGACGTCGACCGCCAGGCGGCCCCACGGCTTGTCCTTGATCTTGGCCGGGGTGTCCGCGGCGCTGTTCGGGAGGTCACGGATGTGGCCGATGGAGGACTCGACGACGTACCCCTGACCGAGGTACCCGCCGATCGTGCGAGCCTTCGCCGGGGACTCGACGATCACCAACTTGTGGGCCACTGCGACTTCTTTCTTCCTGCTTCCGCACCCGTCTGGGGTGCTCCGGCCGAACACGGTAGCGCGAACGCGGCGAAACACATTCCCGCCGGCCCTCAACGTTCGGGGACCTGCCGTCGTCAGGAGAGAGTAGGTGAGAGGAACGACGACCGGCTCGGAGGCCGAGGCATGGACGGATCGACGGAGGGCGAGTTCCCGGACTTCGTGGCGGCGCAGACGCGCCCGCTGCTCGGCCTGGCCCACGCCCTGACGGCCAACCCGCACGACGCGTGGGACCTGACGCAGGAGACGCTCGCCCGCCTCGGCGAGCGGTGGGGGCGGACCCGCCTCGACGAGCCGGCGGCGTACGCCCGCACCGTGATGGTGCGCCTCAACATCGACCGGGTCCGGCGCCTGCGGCGCGAGCTCCCGCTGGGCGGGACGCCCGACGAGGGGGCGCCCGTCGAGGTCGTCGGCGAGCTCGACGGCTGGCTGGTCGAGGCGCTCGCGACCCTCTCACCCCGGCAGCGCAGCGCGCTGGCGCTGCGCTACGTCGAGGACCTCGACGTGCGCGGGATCGCCGAGCGGATGGGCTGCTCGGAGGGAACGGTGAAGAGCCAGCTGTCCCGCGGGACCGAGCGGCTCCGGCAGCACGCACGCGAGCACGGGGTGCTCCGCACGACGACGGAGGGGTTGGCATGACCGAGCAGCAGATCAAGGACGGCTTCGACCAGCTCGCGGGGGCGCTCTCGCCGCCGCCGGACGCCCTGGACCGGGTCGGCCGACGGGTGCGGGTACGCCGCCGGCGCCGGCGGGCCGGGGTGGCGGCCGGCGTCGCACTGGCCGTCGTGGCGACCGCCGGGACCGCGGTCGCCCTCAGCGGCGGCGACGAGGGCGGCGACCTGATCGCGACGGACCCGGCAGGCCCGCCGCAGAGCACCCTGACGCTCACCCGGGCGGACGGCTCGACGTACGCCTTCGACGACGTGACCGTCACCTGCGAGGCGCCCGGCGGCGCGTCGACGGGGCCGGGTCAGCGGATCTACCTGTCGAGCCCGCGGCACATCGAGGGCGAGCGGGTCACGCAGCCGTGGCTGTACGTCGAGGCGATCCTCGACGACGTCGCCGCCGGCAAGGAGTTCAGATTCCCGAACAACTGGCCGGGATCCTCGGAGGAGTACCCGGTGATCGTGTTCGTCGCCGACACCGACGGCAACGAGGCGGCCTCCAGCGCCGGCGGGGAGCAGGGGACGGTGCGGGTGCTCGAGGCGTCGTGCGACCCGAGGCCCGTGCTGCGGCTCGAGATGGACATGTCGCTGGGCAGCGAGGTCGGCCAAGAGCCGCTCGGCGTCGCAGGCGAGCTGCGCTGACGCGACCCGCCTCCGGCCCTGTGGATGACGCCCGCCGACCGGGCACCGGTCGTGCGAGCCTGCCCGTATGTTCCACGACCAACTGCCACTCACCCCGCTCGTCACCCACCTGGTCTTCGTCGACGGACGCCTGGTGGACACCTGGCAGGAGCCCGCGATCGGCACCGAGTGGGCCCGCCACGCGCGTCCCTCGCCACCGCCACCCGCGCCACCTCCCCCACCTCCGCACGAGCGAGCCGCGACGTGGCTGGCGGCGGTCTGCGGCGGCCGCGAGGCCGTCGAGTCCCTCGACGGCGACCCGTTGACCGATGACGCGATCGATCTGCCGGTTGAGTACGAGCTCACCTCCTGGCGTCAGCGGATGGAGTCGACGGCGGAGATCCTCGACTCGGTCGCGGGACGGCTCTTCGACGCCGAGACCTCGTTCGCGTTCCGGCACGCCCTGCTCGCGCTCTGGGCCGACGACACCGAGAACGTCACGCGCCCCGTCTCGCCCGCGCACCTGGCCGGCGGCATCTGTTGGGCAGTCGGCCGGGCGAACGGCCTGTTCCATCCGGTGGGTCCGCGCCGCGTCGGCGCGACCCAGGTCGCCTTCGGGCTGCGCACGCCCCTGTCGGGTCCCGGCAACGCCGTCGCCGCCGCACTGCGCGGGTTCCGCCCGCAGGCCGACCCGTGGGGTCGCCCGACCGGCGCACCGGACCTCCTGGCGCTCGGGCGCCCGGACCTCCTGCTCGGCGCCACCCGCGAACGCCTGCTGCGGCTGCGCACCCGTGTCCGCGAGGCCGAGGCGGCGGCCTGACGGTCAGGAAGCCGTGAGGAAGCCCTCGGCCACCAGCTCGCGCACGACCGGGAGGTAGGTCGCGCGGGTCTGCCCCGCGTCGAGGTCGAGCAGCGTGCTGACCGCGTCGAGGATCTGGCCGACGCTGAGGCCGCCGTCGCACGCGCCGACCAGCGCCGCGGTGACGGTGTCGGCCTGGCGGGCCCGCCGGAACCCGCGCTGCTGGCGCAGCAGCACGGTGTCCGGGTCCTCGGCGCCGGGCGCGCCGAGGGTCTCCTGGCGCACATCGGGCCGCGTCACCAGGTGGGAGTCCAGGTCGACGGCGGTGTCGACGGCGGCCCCCCACTCGTGGATCGCCGGGGCGATGGGCTGCTCGACGTCGTACGGCCACTCGAGCAGCTCGCGGGCCGAGCCCCCGCTGCGGCGCAGGTTGATCCAACCGAAGCCGACCGCCTCGATGCCCTGGTCCTCGAACCACGACAGCCAGGTGTCGTAGCGGACCAGGTAGTCGCTCGACCCGTGCAGCCCGGCGTCCTTGAGCCAGAGCTCGACGTACGCCGCCGGGTCGACGACCTCGCGCTGCACGACGAGCGCGTCGCAGCCCTCCGGCACCCAGGTCTCGATCCGCTCGCCCCACGGGACGCCCTCGGCGATGACCCAGTTGGCGAGGACCTGGCACCAGCCGCCCTCGGTGAGGTGCTGGGGCGCGCGCCGCACGATGTCCTCCACGACCCGGTCGCCGGGCAGGCCCGAGTCGCGGTAGACGAGGCGCTCGTCGGTCGCCGGCGAGATCACGAACGGCGGGTTGGTCGCGATCAGGTCGAACCGCTCGCCCGCGACCGGCTCGAAGAACGAGCCCTCGCGGACGTCGATCGCGGCGGGTACGTCGTTGAGCTCGGCGTTGAACGCGGCCAGCCGCAGGGCTCGGCGGTTCACGTCGGTCGCGACCACCTCGCGGCTGTGCCGGGACAGGTGCAGCGCCTGCACGCCGCACCCGGTGCCGAGGTCGAGGGAGCGGCCGACGTCCTCGCGCAGGGTGAGCTGGGCCAGCGACGTCGACGCCGCGCTGATGCCGAGGACGTGGTCGGGTCCGACCCGGCTGCTGCCGCCGTCGAGGCCGGGCGTCAGGTCGCTGACCACCCAGAGGTGCTGGTCGTCGGCGGCGTAGGGCCGCACGTCGAGGCGGGCCGCCACCTCGCCGACGCTCTGCTCGAGGAAACCCTCGGCGGCGAGCCGGTCGACCAGTCCCGGGAGCGCGCGCTGGGCGGCCGCGGCCTCGACCGGCGCCTGGAGCAGGAACAGCCGGATCAGCGTCTCGAGCGGCCAGCCGCCCGACGTACGGCGCAGGCCCGGCGTCGTCTCGTTGCGCCCCAGCGCCGCGTGCGCGACCGGGCCGAGGACCTCGGCGACCGAGTCGTAGGTGTACCCGGCCATGACCAGGGCGGCGCGGAGCCGGTGGGCCAGGTCCGGCATGGTCGGGGGCGTTGTCACGAAGAGACCTTAGAACGGGCGGGGGCGGTCTGGTCCAGACAGCGGTGTCGGGACGTCCGCGACGGGCATGACTGACCCGGTTGTACCCAGAAACCGCACGTCGAGACCGGGCGTCGCGATCTCCACGGCCCGCTCGGGCCTCCCCATGGGAGGGCTCCTTGCCTCGCTCCTCGCGCGCCCTGGGCGCGTTTCTCGCCACCGTCGTCGCCGCCGGCGGACTCACTCTCGCGGCACCACCGGCGCACGCCGCACCGGCTCACCACTGGGTGGCCGAAGCCGATCCCCTCGACCCCCTCGACCTCCTCGACTTCCTCGCGGCGCCGCCGCAGCTCGGCGGCGACCCGCTCGGGGGCGTCCTGACCGTCACCGGACCGGTGTGGGACGCGCTTCCGGTCCCGAACGCGCTCAGGCACCGACGTCACCTGGCTGTGCGACGGGACGCCGATCCCGGGCGCCTCCGGCTGGACCTTCCTGCCGTCCGAGGCCCAGGCGGGATGCCTGGTCGTCGCCCACACCGTGACGACCGTCGCCGGTCTGGCCATCGCCCCCGTCACGCTCCTCACCAACGCACTCCAGCTGCCGCCGATCACGGGCGAGACCGCCGTGACCGCGGCCGGAGCCCCCACCGCGACCGCCGGGTCCAGCGGCCCCAAGGTCGGCACGACGCTGAGGACGAGCGCACCGGAGTGGAACCAGGAGGGCGTTGCCACGAGCTACCAGTGGCTGCGCGCGGGGCAACCGATCTCGGGCGCCACGGGGACGACCTACCTCCTCGCCACCGCCGACCTCGACCAGCCGGTCTCCGTCCGCGCGACCGGTCGCAAGGACTCACCGACGGCACCGCCACCAGCAACGCCCTCACGGCGACCGTCGGTGACGCGCCGGCCCCGACGAGGCAGCCGACCATCAGCGGGCCCGGCACCGTCGGCGAGCCGCTGACCGTCCGCCCGGGCACGTGGAGCAGTGGCCCCACGCCGACCTTCGCCTACCAGTGGCGACGCGACGACCGCGCCCTCGAGGGGGCGACCGCCTCGACGTACGTCCCGACGGTGGAGGACGTCGGGCACGTCCTCACCGTCACGGTCACGGCGCGGCGTCCCGGGTACCGCCCCGGGACGTTCCGCACCGCCGGGGTGAGCGTCCCGAAGCTCGCCTCGCGGCTGACGGCCTCGCTGGCGAAGAAGGCGATCATCCAGGGCCAGCACGCGGCGATGACGCTCGTGCTCGCCGTCGCCGACCGGGCCCGCCCGACCGGGAGGCTGACGGTCCGCGACGGCGCCCGGACGATCAGGACCGTCCGGCTCACGGCGTCGTACGCCGGATCGGACCTCGTCACCGGCGCGACCTCGAAGGTCGTGAAGCTGACCGTCCGCAGGAAGAAGTAGCTCACGAACGACGGCGGCCCGCCCGAGTCGGCGGTTTCAAGGGGTCCTCGGGCGGGCCGTCGTGCGTGGTGCGGACCGGCGTTACTGGCGCGGGTGCGGGTGCGGGTACTGCTGGGGCACCTCGATCTGCTCGGTCGGGTCGAGCGGTGCGGGCTCGGCCGGAGGGGGCGGCGGGGGCGGCGGCACGGCCTGGCCCGAGTCACCCTCGATCGCGACCGTGCGGCGCTTCGACACGTACACGGCCGCGACGATGCCGGCCGTGGCGACCAGGGCGATGACGATCCGCAGCGGGTCGTTCTCGTTCTCGCCGACCGACAGCTTCACGACCGCCGCCACGATCAGCAGCGACACCAGGTTCATCACCTTGAGCAGCGGGTTGATCGACGGGCCCGCGGTGTCCTTGAACGGGTCGCCGACGGTGTCGCCGATGACCGTGGCCGCGTGGGCCTCGGAGCCCTTGCCGCCGTGGTGGCCGTCCTCGACGAGCTTCTTCGCGTTGTCCCAGGCGCCTCCGGAGTTCGCGAGGAACACCGCCATCAGCGTTCCGGTGACGATCGCGCCCACCAGGAAGCCCGCCAGCGGGCCGACACCGAGGCCGAACCCGACCGCGATGGGCGCCAGCACGGCCAGGAGGCCCGGCGTGGCCAGCTCGCGGAGCGAGTCGCGGGTGACGATGTCGACCACGCGGCCGTACTCCGGGCGGCCCGTGCCCTCCATGATCCCGGGGATCTCGCGGAACTGGCGGCGCACCTCGAACACGACCGCACCGGCGGCGCGGCCGACGGCGTTGATGGCCAGGCCCGAGAACAGGAACACCACCGCGGCACCGAGCAGGGCGCCGACGAGCAGCTTGGCGTCGTACACGATGAAGTCGCCGAGCAGGTCCAGGCCGTCGCCGCCGGCCGCCTCGACCGCCTGGAAAGCAGACTGGGTGTAGGAGGCGAAGAGCGCGCTCGCGGCCAGCACGGCGGTCGCGATCGCGATGCCCTTGGTGATCGCCTTGGTGGTGTTGCCGACCGCGTCCAGCTCGGTCAGGATCTGCGCGCCCTCCGCGTTCACGTCACCGGACATCTCCGCAATGCCCTGCGCGTTGTCGGAGACCGGGCCGAAGGTGTCCATCGCCACGATGACGCCCACCGTCGTGAGCAGTCCGCAGCCCGCCAGGGCGACGGCGAACAGCGCCAGCGCCGTGGTCCCGCCGGCCAGCAACGCGGCGCCGAAGACGGCCGCACCGATGACGACGGCGGTGTAGACCGCCGACTCCAGGCCGACCGCCAGGCCGGAGAGGACGACTGTGGCCGCGCCCGTCAGCGAGGTGCGGCCCACGTCCCTGACCGGCCGGAACTCGGTGCCGGTGAAGTAGCCGGTCAGCGCCAGGATGGCAGCGGCAAGCACGATGCCGATGAGGACAGCGCCGGCCGCGAAGACGCCCGGGCCGATGTCGGCGGAAGCACCCGGCGAGGCGTTGCTCAGGTCGTTCCAGTCGGTGGGCAGGTAGACGAGCGCGAGCACGATGCTCGCGACCGCACCGACGGCCGCCGAGATGTAGAAGGCGCGGTTGATGGTGACCAGCCCGCTCTCGCCCTCACGCGGCTTGCACAGGTAGACACCCGCGACGGCGGTCAGGGCGCCGATGGCCGGGACGAGCAGCGGGAAGACCAGGCCCTGGTCGCCGAAGGCCTGCGAGCCGAGGATCAGCGCGGCGACCAGCGTCACGGCGTACGACTCGAACAGGTCGGCCGCCATGCCGGCGCAGTCGCCGACGTTGTCGCCGACGTTGTCCGCGATGGTCGCCGCGTTGCGCGGGTCGTCCTCGGGGATGTTCTGCTCGACCTTGCCGACCAGGTCCGCGCCCACGTCGGCGGCCTTGGTGAAGATGCCGCCGCCGACGCGCATGAACATCGCGAGCAGCGCGGCGCCGAAGCCGAAGCCCTCGAGGACGTGCGGCGCGTGCTCCTGGAACAGGAGCACGACCAGGCTGGCGCCCAGCAGGCCGAGGCCCACCGTGAGCATGCCGACCGTGGCGCCGGTGCGGAAGCCGATGTTCATGGCCGGGTTGCGGCCCTGGGTCTGGGCGGCGGCGGCCACCCGGAGGTTCGCCTTCACCGCCAGCCCCATGCCGAGGTAGCCGACGGCGGCTGAGAAGCCGGCGCCGACGAGGAAGAACACCGACCGGAAGATCCGGACGGTCGCGTCGTCGGCGGGCAGGGCCAGCAGCAGGAAGAACGCGACGGCGGCGAAGATCGCCAACGTGCGGAACTGCCGCTGCAGGAAGGCGTTCGCGCCCTCCTGTACCGCCTGGGCGATGTTCTTCATGTTGTCGGTGCCCTCACCGGCGGCAAGAACCTCCTGGCGGAACATCGCCGCCATCGCGAGCGCGCCCAGCGCGATCAGTGCGACGACGATGACCAGGACGAGGTTGCCCCCGGAGACTTCCACGACTGCGGGAGCGATCCCCGTCATGCGGTTCCTCCTGGGAGAGTGATGCAGATCTCACGGACGCGCCGGAGTCTACGCAGGGAACCGGCCCCGAACGCACGGAGATGTGACCCGGGCCACACGGCGCGTCGTGCGCCGAGCGTGCCGGAACGCACGAGAACCCGTCGTCATCGACGACGGGTCCCGCGGGCGAGGTCGCTCAGTTGCCGGCGAGCGCGGCGTCGGCGGAGTCGTGGATCACGAACACCTTCGCCAGCCCGGTGATCCGGAAGATCTTGAGCAGCCGGTCCTGGTTGCAGACCAGCTGGAGCGAGCCGTCGTGGGCGCGGACCTTCTTCAGGCCGCCCACGAGCACGCCGAGTCCGGTGGAGTCGAGGAACTCGACCTCCTCCATGTCGATCACGATGTCGTAGACGCCGCCCGCGACGAGCTCGGTGATCTTGTCGCGGAGCTTGGGCGCCGTGTAGACGTCGATCTCGCCCCCGACGGCAACGATGGTCTTGCCACCGGCCTCGCGCGTCGTCAGAGTCAGGTCCACGTATGTCTCCCGGTGCCGCTGGTCAGGTCGCCGGAGGCGTCGCGGCGTGGAACCCCGACATCCGGCCTGCACAATGAAACCACGCCCGCCCCATCCCGTGCACAAAGTCCCGCCCACCGGGTCCCCCGAGCCGGCTCCCACGATGTCGGATTGTCGGTGCCGGGAGCGATGATGAGGGGGTGACGTCGACCGTGAACTCTCCCCTGAGCTCGCCGCTGAGCGCGCGCCCCTCGGGCGTGTCCGGTGTGGTCGACCGCCTGGCCGGCGTCCCCGGGCGCGAGGACCGGCTGCGCCACCTCGAGGTGCTGCCCGCGCGCGAGGCCCGGCACGCCGACTGGCCCGCCTGGGCGCCCGCCGACGTGGTCGGCGCCTTCGTCGCGCGCGGGGTCGACCGACCGTGGGTGCACCAGGCCGTCGCGGCCGAGGCCGCCCACGAGGGTCGCCACGTCGTGATGGCGACCGGCACCGCCTCGGGCAAGAGCCTCGGCTACCAGCTGCCGGCGCTGTCCGCGATCCGCTCCGGGCGCGGCGCGCGCGGCCAGCGCGGCGCCGCCGTGCTCTACCTGGCGCCGACCAAGGCGCTCGCCCAGGACCAGCTCGCCGGCATCACCGCGCTCGGCCTCGACGTCCGGGCCACCACCCACGACGGCGACAGCCCGCGCGAGCAGCGCGACTGGGCCCGCGACCACGGGGAGTACGTCCTCACCAACCCCGACATGCTGCACCGCTCGCTGCTGCCGGGGCACGGCCGCTGGTCGGCGTTCCTGGGGTCGCTCCAGTACGTCGTCGTCGACGAGTGCCACCACTACCGCGGCGTGTTCGGCGCGCACGTGTCGCACGTGCTGCGCCGGCTGCGACGGGTCTGCGCGTCGTACGGCGCCCAACCCACGTTCGTGCTCGCCTCGGCCACCGTCGCCGAGCCGGAGGTGTTCGCCGAGCGGCTCACCGGGCTCGAGGCGCTCGCGGTCACCGGTGACGCCTCCCCGCGCGGGGAGGTGTCGCTCGCGCTGTGGGAGCCGCCGCTCACCTCCTTCACCGGCGAGAACGGCGCGCCCGTGCGCCGGGCCGCGTCCTCGGAGACCGCCGACCTGCTGGCCGACCTGGTCGCCGAGGACGTCCGGACGCTCGCGTTCATCCGCTCCCGGCGCGGTGCCGAGCAGGTGGCGATGACCGCGGCCGAGCTGCTCGCCGACGTCGACGCGTCGCTGCCGGGCCGGGTGGCCTCCTACCGCGGCGGCTACCTGCCCGAGGAGCGCCGGGCCATCGAGGAGGCGCTCCGCGGCGGCGAGCTGACCGGGCTGGCCGCCACCAACGCCCTCGAGCTCGGCATCGACATCAGCGGGCTCGACGCGGTGCTCATGGCCGGCTTCCCCGGCACGCGCGCCGCGCTCTGGCAGCAGGTCGGCCGGGCGGGCCGCGGCGGCCAGGACGCCCTCGGCGTGCTCGTCGCGCGCGACGACCCGCTGGACACCTACCTCGTCGGTCACCCGGACGCGCTGCTCGGCGCCCCCGTCGAGGCGACGGTCTTCGACCCGTCCAACCCCTACGTCCTCGGCCCGCACCTGTGCGCCGCCGCGCACGAGATCCCGCTGACCGAGGCCGACCTGCCGCTCTTCGGGCCGACCGCCCCCGAGGTCGTGGACGCGCTGACCGACGGCGGGCTGCTGCGCCGGCGTCCTCGCGGCTGGTTCTGGACCGACCGGCGCCGGGCGAGCGACCTGGCCGACATCCGCTCGGCCGGCGGGTCCCCGGTGCAGCTCGTCGAGGCCGGGACCGGGCGGATGGTCGGCACCGTCGACGCCTCGAGCGCACACTCGACCGCCCACCCCGGGGCGGTCTACGTGCACCGCGGCGAGACCTGGCTGGTGCACTCGCTCGACCTCGAGGACCACGCGGCGGTCATCGAGCGGGCCGACCCGGACTACTCCACGACCGCTCGCGAGGTCACCGACATCGCGATCGTGCGCGAGCGCCAGCACGCCGCCTGGGGCGACTGCCGGCTGTCCTTCGGCGAGGTCGACGTGCGGCACCAGGTGGTCTCGTTCCTCAAGCGCCGCCAGCCGGGCGGCGAGGTGCTCGGCGAGGAGCCGCTGGACCTGCCGGAGCGCACCCTGCGCACCGCCGCCGTCTGGTGGACCGTCCCCGAGGCCGCACTCTCCGAGAGCGGCCTGCTGGCCCGCGACCTCCCCGGCGCCGCGCACGCCGCCGAGCACTGCTCGATCGGCCTGCTGCCGCTCTTCGCGACCTGCGACCGCTGGGACATCGGCGGCGTGTCCACCGCACTGCATCCCGACACCGGCCAGCTGACCGTGTTCGTCTACGACGGCCATCCCGGCGGCGCGGGCTTCGCCGAGCGCGGCTTCCACGCGGCCCGGCCCTGGCTCACCGCCACCCGGGAGACGATCCTGTCCTGCGAGTGCGACGACGGCTGCCCGTCGTGCATCCAGTCGCCCAAGTGCGGCAACCAGAACAACCCGCTCGACAAGGCCGGCGCGGCCGCGCTCCTCGACGTGCTGCTCGGGGAGGTCTAGGTTCGCCGCATGGTGGTCCTCGGTCTCATCCTCATCGCTCTCGGCGCGGTGGCGATCCTCGCCGCGCTCTTCACGGTCGAGGGGAGCAACGTCGAGCTGCTCGGCACCGACATCAGCGCGCTGACCCTGTTCTTCGTCGGCCTCGGCGCCGGCCTCGCGATCCTCTGGGGCTTCGGCTTCACCAAGTGGGGCACCAAGCGCAGCCTCCGGCAGCGCCGCGAGAGCAAGCAGCTCGAGGAGCTCCACGAGAAGCTCGAGAAGCACGAGGCGGCCGAGCGTCGCGACCCCGACCGCACGACCGACGGGCCCTACTGACTGGTCAGGCCGGCCCGGCGCGCGCCTCGGCGGTGAGGTCGGCCGCCTGTCCCAGCCAGCGCGGACCCGGGACCGTGACCTGCACGGTCGCCTCATGGTCCCAAACCGTGCACGCGTCGAGCCGCGCCCCGTTGGCGGACGCCACCTCCACGCCCTGCCCGCACGGGTCGCCGCCCCCGCCGATGGCCCCGGCCACCGCGAGCGCCGCCAGGTCGGCGGCCGCCTGGGCGGTCCGGTGGGCGTGCACCATCGCCGCGACCACACCCAGGGCCGCGCCGAGCAGCAGGAGCACCGCCAGGCACGAGATCGCGAACAGCGTCACCGCTCCCCGCTCGTCGCGGCTCACGGCGACTCCTCCGACGCCGCGACCGCCTCGGCGGAGACGGTGACCGCGGGCAGCCGCTCGAAGATCCCGCCCGGTCCCGGCACCCGGGCCACGACGACGGCGAGCACCTGGTCGCCGTCGTCGTGGACGGTGACCCGGCCGCCGGGCGGCGCGACGCGCTGCCCCCGGGCCGTGGCTGCCGCGACGCTGTCACCGCGCGCGACCGCCCGGGCCGTCTCCCGGGCCGCGTCGACGACGCGGACCTGGGCCGCTCCGACCGCGAGCAGCCAGACCAGCCCGACGGTGACCGCCACGAGCAGCGGCAGCACCAACGCGAGCTCGGCGGTGGCGGCGCCGCGCTCGGAGCGGACCCTCATCCGATGCCCAGCAGCCCGAGCACGTGGTCGAACAGGGTCTTCAGGAGCTGGTCGCCGAAGCCCCCGGTGAGCAGCTTGTAGAGCAGTCCGGCCAGGCCGGCTCCGGCGGCCGTGCCGACGGCGTACTCCGCGGTGGTGATGCCGCGCTGGTCGCCGCGGCGACGCTGCGAGGAGGTCAACTGGGTCATCAACTGGGTCATGTGGGTCTCCGATCCCGGCCACCCGATGCGGCCGACGGGACGAGCCTCGGCGATCACGGGACGGTGCGCTCGGGCTCGGCGGCCGCCTGGGGAGCCGGATGTCGGGGCCCCCTCCTGTGGACGCCGCGCGGGCCGTCAGCCGAGGTCGAGGGCGGTCAGCAGGGCCACGACGAGCGGGACGATGCCGATGAGCACGAAGGCCGGTAGGAGACAGAGCCCGAGCGGCAACGCCGCCTTCACACCGACCGCGCGGGCGCGGTCCTCGGTCTCCGCGCGACCGGCCCGGGCGAGGTCGTCGGCCAGGCGCTCGACCGCGGGGACGACGGGGGCACCGCTCGCCTGCGCGCGGGCGAGCGCCCGGCCGAGCCGGCCGAGCTCGGGGTCCTCGGCGAGCCCCGACCACACCTGGACCGGGTCGAGTCCCAGACCGAGCCGTGCCGCCACCCCCGCGAGCCGGTCGGCCGCCGCGCCGGGCAGGGCGGACGCCACCACGGCGACGCCGTCCGCGGGCGCGGCGCCGGTGCGCAGCGTGGCGGCGAAGAGCTCGACGAGGTGCGGGAGGTCGCGGCGCACCTCCGCCCGCCGGCGCCGGACGTCGGCGGGCTCGGAGCGCCCGACCACGACCCAGGTGCCGACGGCCGCACCGACCGCGGCCACCGGGGCGAGCGGGCCGCCGAGGAAGAGGAAGGCGCCGAGTCCGGCCAGACCGCTCCACAGCAGCCGGTGCCGGTGCAGCCAGCCCGTGGCCGGCGCCGGAGCGGGCTCGACGCGGACGGGCAGCCGGGCGCGTGGCGGCACGGCGAGGGCGGCCGCCAGGGCGGCGCACGCGACCGGCAGCCAGGGCGTCATGCCTCGACCCCGGCCGCGATCGCCTCGATCCACCACAGCCCGGCGAGCCCGAACGCGAGGCCGCCCGCGAGGCAGGCGAGCCCGGCGGGGTGGCCGAGGAGGAAGCCCCAGGGGTCGCCACCGGCACCCGACCCCATCACCAGCGCGAGCACCGGGAGGCCGGCCACCAGCCGCGCGGTGGCCCGGGCCGAGGCCAGCTCACCCTCGACCAGGCGTCGGGTGGCGGCGTCGGCCCGCAGCGACTCCGCGACGCGGTCGACCGCGGACGCCAGACCCTGACCCGTGCGGTGGGCGACCTGCCACGCGGCCGCGACGACACGCAGGTCGCCGGCTCCCTCGAGCCGCCCGGCGAGCGACCGCAGCGCGGACGGGACGTCCGCGCCGACCCGGAAGGACTCCGCCACCGGCGCCAGCGGCGGCCAGGCCTCGGCCGCACGGGCCAGCGCGTCACCGGGCGGCCGTCCGGCGGCGAGCTCGCCCGCGAGCAGCTCGCAGGTCTCGAGCACGTCCGCGGAGACCCGCGCGGCCGCTCGTCTGCGGCGCCGCCGGCGCCCCAGGGCGACCCCGCCGAGCCCGGCGAGGCCGAGCACCACGACCAGCGCGCCGAACCTCGGCAGGAGCAGCGGCACGACGGCCAGCGGCGCCAGCACCACCAGCGGGGGCGGTCGCGGCGGCACCAGCCGGGTCGGCGGACGGACCAGCAGCAACGCGGCCGCCGCGGCACAGACCACGGCGACCACGGTCATGTCGCGATCCGGTCGGCCAGGACCCGCGCGCCGGGCCCGGGCCGGGCGACGCCGTCGTCGTCGACCTCCAGCGCCGGCACCATCGTGACCAGCCCGTCGGCGCGGCGTTCGGGGACGGCGACCTGGCGCAGTCGGCGCACGCCGTCACGGCCGCGGGCGAGGTGGAGGACGACGTGCACGGCGGAGGCCAGCTGGCTGTGTGCGGCGTCGCGGTCGAGGCCGGCGGCCAGGGCCAGCGCCTCGATGCGGGCCGGGACGTCGACGGCCGAGTTGGCGTGCACCGTGCCGCAGCCGCCCTCGTGGCCGGTGTTGAGCGCGGCCAGCAGGTCGACCACCTCGGCGCCGCGGACCTCGCCGACCACGAGCCGGTCGGGCCGCATGCGCAGGGCCTGCCGGACCAGCGTCCGGACCTCGACCGCGCCGGCACCCTCGAGGTTGGGTGGCCGCCCCTCGAGCGCGACGACATGCGGGTGGTCGGGCCGCAGCTCGCTGGCGTCCTCGACGACCACGACCCGTTCGGCGGGGTCGACGCTGGACAGCAGGGCGGCCAGGAGCGTGGTCTTGCCCGAGCCGGTGCCGCCGCTGACCAGGAACGCCAGCCGGGCCTCGACGATCGCGAGCAGCAGGCGGGCCGTGTCGGGGGTGAGGCTGCCGGCCTCGACCAGCTCGTCGACGGTGAAGGTGCGCGTCCTCGGGACGCGCAGCGAGATCAGCGTGCCGGGCCGGGCGAGCGGGGCGAGCACGGCGTGGAAGCGGGTGCCGTCGGGGAGGCGCAGGTCGACGTACGGCGTGGCGTCGTCGAGTCGCCGGCCACCGAGGGCCGCGAGCCGCTGGGCGAGCCGGCGGACGGACTCCTCGTCGGGGAAGCGGACGGTGGTCCGCTCGAGCCCGGCGCCGCGGTCGAGGTGGACCTCGTCGGCACCGTTGACGAGGACGTCGGTCACGTGGGGCGTGCGCAGGAGCGGCTCGAGGGGGCCGGCACCGACGACGTCGCGGCGGAGCGCCTCGTAGACCTCGAGCACCGCCGCGTCGCCGACCGGGCGGCCGCTCTCGCGCAGGGCCTCGGCGACCCGGTGGGGCGTGAGGTCGCCCGGGCTGCGGGCGAGCCGGTCGCGGACGACCTCGAGGTCGGCGTTCATGCCGCTGCTGTCCTGAGCAGGACGAGCTGATCGAGGATGCCCTCCGCCGCCCGGCCGAGCGTGCCGCGGCGCGAGCGGACCGGGCCGAGCCCGAGGTCGATCGCCTCGGCCAGGCCCCGCTGGTCGCCCATGGTGGCGAGCACCGGCGCCCCGGTCGTCCGCGCGATCGCCTGGGGGTCGATGCCCGGGCCGCGCACCACGAGACGGATCGTGGTGGGGTCGGGGTGCCGCGTGCAGATGCGGACCGCGGACGCTACGCCGGCGACGGTCGGGACGACCACGACCAGCAGTCGGTCGCATCGGGCGGCGATCTCGTCGACGAGCGGGTCGGCCGTGCGCGGCAGGTCGACCACGACGAGGTCGTGGCCGCGGCGCGCGGCCGACAGCACCTCGCGGACGGCGAACGCCTGGAGGGTGCCCGGCCGGCCCGGCTCCCAGCCCAGCGCGCCCAGCCCCTCGTGACGGGGCAGCGCCTCGCGGAGGGCGCGGGCGCTCAGCCGGCCGGTGGTGTCGCAGAGGCCGTCCCAGCGGACGCCGTCGCGGTCCTCCAGCCCGAGCACCCGGTCGACGCCCGGGCCGAGGGGGTCGGCGTCGACCACGACGGCGCGACCATGACGGGCGGCGACCTGGCCGAGCGCGCAGGCGAGCGTCGTCGCGCCCGCCCCGCCGCTGCCGCCGACCACGCCGACGAGCAGGCCCTCGGTGCGCGGCTCCCCCTCGCCGACGTCGGTCAGCAGCTCGGTCAGCCAGCCCTCGGACCGCGGCAGCCGGGCGACGCTCTCGGCCCCGAGCTCGAGGGCCACCCGGAAGAGCTCGTCGGGGACGGCGCCCCAGGCCACGACGTAGACCCGCGGCCGTCGGGCCGGTGCGAGCCGGGCCAGGTCGTCGGCCGCGTCCGCCCCAACGAGCACCACGGGCGCCGCGGACCAGCCGCGCAGCGCGGCACCGCCGTCGGCGGCGACGTCGGGGGTGACGCCGGCCGCGGCGGCGAGCCGGAGCAGCTCGTCGAGCAGGGAGCGGTCGCGGGTGATGAGGAGCGGTGCTGGGGTCGCGCGAGTCATGGAACGATGGTTCCCGCCGCCGCCGGCGAGCGCCTCCGGAGCCGGAATCCCTTGTGGACAAAGGGGTTCGAAACGCTGCCTGTGGACGAGATGTGGGCCGCCGGTGCGGCCCGACCACCTAGAGTTGCGGCATGGCGCACCGCCCGACCGCAGCCTTCTTCGACCTCGACAAGACGGTCATCGCGAAGTCGAGCACGCTCGCGTTCAGCAAGCCGTTCCAGGCCGGCGGGCTGATCTCGCGGCGCGCGGTGCTGCGCTCGGCCTACGCCCAGTTCGTCTACCTCGTCGGCGGTGCGGACCACGACCAGATGGAGAAGATGCGGGAGTTCATGTCGCAGCTGTGCGCCGGCTGGGACGTGGCCACGGTCCGCGAGATCGTCGCCGACACCCTCCACAACATCGTCGACCCGCTGGTGTACGACGAGGCCGTCTCGCTGATCGAGGAGCACCACCTCGCCGGCCGCGACGTCGTCATCGTCTCCGCCTCCGGCGCCGAGGTGGTCGAGCCGATCGCCGAGATGCTCGGCGCCGACCACGTCGTCGCGACCCGGATGGAGATCGCGGACGGCAAGTACACCGGCAGCATCGAGTACTACGCGTATGCCGGCGAGAAGGCCCGCGCGATCGAGGAGCTGGCGGCGGCCCGCGGCTACGACCTCGAGAGCTCCTACGCCTACAGCGACTCCGCCACGGACGTCCCCATGCTCGAGGTCGTCGGCCACGCGCACGCGGTGAACCCGGACAAGGACCTGCGCAAGGTCGCCGCTGAGAAGGGCTGGCCGGTGCTGGTGTTCACCAAGCCGGTCACGCTGCGCTCCCGGGTGCCGCTGCCCCCGACCAAGCCCACGCTCGCCGCGCTGGCCGTCGGTGGGGTGGTCGCGGTGGGCGGCATGCTGTGGGCGAACGCCCGCAAGCGGCGTCTGGGCGCCTGAGCCGGGCGCCTGAGCCGTGGCCCGACAAGACGGAACCTTCCACCTGCCGGAGGCGAGCCCGCCGACCTAGCGTCGCGTCATGGCACCCATGATCGCGGTCCGGCTCGTCAGCAAGCACGGCGACGAGACCCGTCGCGTCGACCTGCAGATCAGCGGCAGCCGCGGGGTGGCGCACGAGGGCGGCGTGGCGACGCCGTTCGAGACCGCGCTGCTCTGGCCGACGGTCCGCGAGCTGCTGCCGCCGATCGAGCACCTGCGCGCCGACCCGCCCGCGCGGCGTACCTCGCCCCCGGAGCGCGAGCCCGGCCCCGGCTGGCCCGACCGGGTCCGAGCGATGGTCGCCCTCGCGGTCGTCACGGCGGCCGACGGGCTGGAGACGGAGTCGCCGGAGATCGCGGTGCGGACGTGGTTCGCGACCGACGAGGACCTCTGGGAGGCCACTCCCAACGGCGTCGCGGCGGCCGTCCCCGGTGACCTCGCCGACCGGCTGGTCTGGGACGTCACCGGTGCCCTCGAGGCGCTCGTGCGCGAGGCCGCGTCATGACCGCCGTGACCCACGGGATGGACACGGTCGCCGGCCGGCAGGCCGGCGAGCAGATCCGTGGCGGGTCCGACGAGATCCGCGAGCTCGCCCAGCGGCTCGACACCGTGCTGACGGGGTTCGACTGGACCGGCGCCGACGCCGACCGGGTCCGGGCCAGCTGGCACGACCTCGAGCGTCCGGCGCTCGACGCGACGGCCCAGCACCTGGCCCGGCTGGCGGTGCTGCTGGCGGCCGAGGCCCAGGCCCAGGACGCCGCGTCGGGAACGGGCGCCACCGTCGGTGCGCCGGTCGCCGCGCCCGCCGCCGCGCCCGCGATCGGCGGCGGCCTCCTCGGCTGGCTCGATCGCCACGTCGGCAACTTCCCGACCGGACTGGTGCGCACCGGTGAGAGCTTCGCCGACTTCGCCGGGAAGCTCGACGACGTCCTCACCGGCGAGCGCGACTGGCCGCTCGCCGCGCTCGCGGCGAGCGCGCTGAGCACCGGCCCGCCGTCACGCCACCACGGGACCTGCCCTCGCTGCTGCAGGGCGTCACCGACGCCTACCTCGTCGGCAAGGACTCGTCCGGCGACCTCCGCATCACCCGCGTCGACAACGGGGGTACGCCGGCGTACGTGGTCTCGATCCCCGGCACCGAGACCTGGAACCCCTCGGCGGGCGCACCGGGCGCGACCTCACCGCCAACCTCGCGCTGGTCGGCGGCAGCCCGACGGCCGCCGCGCAGTCGGTCGAGCTCGCGATGCAGCAGGCGAACATCCCGGCCGGCGCGCCGGTCCTGCTCGTCGGGCACAGCCAGGGCGGCATCATCGCAGCGACCCTGGCGTCCGACCCGGCGTTCGTGGAGAGGTACGGCGTGACCAACGTGCTCACTTACGGCGCCCCGATCGACCACCTGCGGATCGACCTCGGCGTCGGCGTGCTCCAGGTGCAGCACGGCATGGACGTCGTGCCGCGGCTCGACCTGGGGGGCGCCAGCGCCGGTGGCTTCCCCGGCGGTCGCGAGACCGTGGTGACGCTCGACAGCCCGGGCCGCTTCTACGAGCCGGCCGTCAACCACAGCTACGTGGAGTACACGAACTCCGTGCGCGACGAGATGAGCGCCGACACCGAGGCCGGCCGTATCCTCCGGGAGTACCAGGCGACGCTGGCCCCGTTCTTCGTCGGGCCGGGTGGCAGCGCGACCGCCGTCGACATCCCCGTGAGCCGAGGTGACCGCAGGTGAAGCTCCTCCGGAGGGGCCGCCCGTCCGAGGCCGAGGTGACCGCCGCGGTCAGGGCCGCGACCGGCACCGCGCCCGGGGAGATCACCTACAGCCACCTCCAGTACGGCAGCGGCGCCCTCAGCGGCGTGGTCGAGGTGGCGGACGCGGCGGCGTTCGGGCGCGTGCTGCGGGCGGCGTACGCCGGCCTGGTCGACGTGCTCGGCGACGACGCCAACCGCGTGGTCGTCTACCTCACCGGGCGCACCCCCGCGGGCGCCGTCACCCCCGTCGACCTGGGACTGCCGGATCGGCCGAGCGGCCGGGACCTCGCCCGGATTGTCAACACTTGAACGTGGCCGGGAACAGGCGTACACAGGAAGCAGAACTCCAGAGAGCAGCACGTGATCCGGGTACCCACGCGGCGATCCACCCTTCTTGAGGGCGCTGACCGGATCGGGACATTCCCGAGGCAGCAGTTGATGATGCACGCTTGGTAGCTCAGGACTCACGTGTCAGCGGCGGCACCCGGACCAACGACTTTCGAACGCCGGGTGCCGTTCGCATGTCCTCGGAGCCCGGTGGGCCGGGAGTCGGCGTCTACTCGGCGGACCGGCGCAGCGGCGATGCCTCCGCGCCCGCGGCGAACGCCTCGGCGGCGTAGAGCAGCCAGGCGTGCACGCCGGAGGGACCGCCGGCGGCGTACCCGCGCAGGTTGGACTCGTACTGCGCCCGCAGCGCGAGGTGGCCGGCCTCGGGCACGACGAGCGACTTCTCGTCGACCCCGCGGGCGACCAGCACCAGCCGCTCGGCGGCGCGGGCGACGATGCCGTTGTGCGAGGCGAACGGCGCGGCCGTCGCGATCTCGGCGTGCACGACCGCCGCGACCAGCAGCGCCGGGGCGGACGTCGGCGCGGTCAGCAGGTCGCCGACGCCGCGGAGCCGGTCGGCCGCGGCCGAGTCCCGGGGCCGCCCCCGGGACTCCTCCGGCAGCCCGGCCGCGGCGAGCGCGTGGAGGCGGGCCAGCGCCTGGAGCGGCGTGCGCGAGAGAGCGGGGGCGAGCGCGAGCAGCTCGGTCGAGACGCGCACGGCGTCGGCGGCGACCTCGTCACCCGTGCCCTCGCGCACGGACGCGAGCGACGACGCCGATCCCTCCAGCACGGCGCTCGCGTGGGCGCCGCGGAGCAGGCTCTCGGCCGTCGTCTCCGGAGCGGTACGCCGCAGGCCGCGGTCGCGCAGCATGACGTCGATGCCGTCCCGGGCGGCCGCCAGGGCCGACGGCACGCCTTCGAGGGAAGCCAACCGGGACAAGGGATCTGCGCTCACGAGGAACAACCGTAACGACGGGTACGGTGGGACCGATGACCGATCCCTCCCTCTCCTTCGGCTCGGTGGCCGACGCCTACGACCGCGCCCGCCCGTCCTACCCGCGCGAGGCCGCCGCCTGGCTCGTCGGCGAAGAGCCGGTCGCGGTGCTGGAGCTCGGCGCCGGGACGGGCAAGCTCACCGAGGTCCTCGTCGCGCTCGGCCACGACGTGCACGCGACCGACCCCGACGACGCGATGCTGGCGCGGCTGCGCGAGCGGCTGCCCGACGTACCCACCTCGGTGGCGTCGGCGGAGGAGATCCCTGCACCCGACGGGGTCTTCGACGTCGTGGTGGTCGCGCAGGCCTTCCACTGGTTCGACCACCAGCGGGCGCTGCCGGAGATCGCCCGCGTGCTCCGGCCCGGCGGCCGGCTGGCGCTGGTGTGGAACCGGCGCGACGAGCGGATCCCGTGGGTGAAGCGGCTGGGCGCCCTGATCGGCAACCATGACCAGCAGCACAGCGAGGAGCCGCTGGTGCTGTCGAGCCACTTCGGCTTCGTCGAGGACGCGACCTTCCGCCACTGGCAGGTCGTCGACCGCGACTCGATCCAGGAGCTGGCGCTCTCCCGCTCCAACGTCGCCGTGCTCGACGACGAGGCCCGGGTGGCGAAGCTGGCCGAGGTCCTGGCGTTCTACGACGACTTCGGCCGCGGCATGGACGGCATGCAGCTCCCCTACGTCACCTCGTGCTTCCGGGCCACCGTCGTGGGCACGTCCGACCCGGCCCCCGACGACGCGTCGGAGACGTCGACGCCGGTCACCGACGACGGCTCCGACGCGGACGTGCTGCTGATCGACTTCCGCTAGGACGCCTGTCCGAGCGTCTCCGCGGCGTCGACGAGCGCCGGCAGGACGGCGTCGGCGATGACGGCGTACCCCGCGCTCGACGGGTGGAAGCGGTCGGCGGAGAACAGCGAGGGGTCGGCGCCGAAGGCTCGGGACGCCCGCTGGTCCGGGTCGGCCACGTGGCCGCCGGCGGCGAGGACGGCCGCGGTCTGCCGGTCGCGGTAGAGGTCCGAGCTGTCGCGGACGACCTGGCGCAGCAGCACGGGCACATGGGGCACGGCCAGGTCGACGGGCTCGAGGTGCGTCAGGTCGTTCGCCCCGATCACGACCAGGACGAGGCCGGGTCGCCATGCGGTGGCGGCGTCGACCTGGGCCGCCAGCCCCCGGCTGCGCGCACCCGGTACGGCGAAGACCCGCAGGTCCGCGTCGTACCCGTGCGCCGCGAGCGCCTCGGCGACCCGGGGCCCGAGCCGGTCGTGCTCGCGCGCTGCCCCCCTGGCCCCACGCGATCGAGTCGCCCAGCACCGCCAGCCTCATCGGGTGTCCTCCTCGACGGGGTCGGTGGGTCCGGTCGGCCTCGGTACCCGCCGATGAGCCGCGGGATGTCTGCCGGCACCGACCCGCCGCCCGGTCGGGCATGCTGTCCGGCATGACTCGCCCGTGGCGCCGACGCCATCTCGGGACGGAGGCCGACCGCGCCACCTTCCGGACGCTGCACAGCGCCTCGCTCGCCTCCCCCGCCCTGCGCACCGGGCTCAACCGCGACAGCGCCGAGCGCAGCCTGCGCCACCTCCACGACCTGCTCGGTACGCCGGCGCTCGCGCTGACCGACACCGCCGGGTCGCTCGCGTGGCACGGCCCCGGCCAGCACCACGAGGACCAGTGCGGCCGGCTCGCGGTCGCGACCGTCGACCGGGGCAGGACGCGGATGTTCGACCGCGGCGACCTGCCGTGCGACGTACCCGGCTGCGCGATCCGCGCCGCGATCGTCAGCCCGCTGGTGGTCGAGGAGCGCGTGGTCGGGACCCTCCAAGCGTTCTCGCCGCACGCGACCGCGGGCCTGGCCCGCGCGGCCGACGAGGTCGCGCAGTGGGTGAGCGGCCAGCTGGAGCTGGCCGAGCTCGACGCCAGCCGCACCCGGCTGATGGAGGCCGAGGTCCGGGCGCTGCGCGCGCAGATCAGCCCGCACTTCATCTACAACTCCCTCGGCGCGATCGCGAGCTTCGTGCGCACCGACCCCGACCGGGCGCGCGAGCTGCTGCTGGAGTTCGCGGACTTCACCCGCTACTCCTTCCGCCGGCACGGTGAGTACACGACGCTCGCCGAGGAGCTCCGGTCGGTCGAGCGCTACCTGCTGCTCGAACAGGCCAGGTTCGGGGACCGTCTCCGGGTGACGTTGCGGATCGCCCCGGAGGTGCTGCCGGTCGCCGTCCCGTTCCTGTGCATCCAGCCGCTGGTGGAGAACGCCGTGCGGCACGGCCTCGAGGACGCCGAGGGCGGGGGCCACATCCGGATCGTCGCGCGCGACCAGGGCCAGCAGTGCGTGATCGAGGTCGAGGACGACGGCGCAGGCGAGGACCCCGACGTGGTGCGCCGCGCGCTCGCCGGCGACACCACCCTGGACTCGACCGGGCTCGGGAACGTCGACGGCCGGCTGCGCAACGCGTTCGGCGACGACTACGGGCTGGTCGTGGAGACCAACCGCGGCGCCGGCACCAAGGTCGTCGTGCGGGTGCCGAAGTTCGCCCGGGGGGTGCACGCATGACCGCCCTGCGCGCGCTGGTCATCGACGACGAGCGGCCGGCGCTGGACGAGATCCGCTTCCTGCTCGAGCAGGACGACCGGATCGGCGCGGTGCTCACCAGCGACTCCGCCACCGACGGCCTGCGGCTGCTGCACGAGTCGCCGGTCGACGTGGTGTTCCTGGACATCCAGATGCCCGGCCTCACCGGCCTCGAGCTCGCCCAGGTCCTCGGCCGCTTCCGCACCCCGCCGCAGGTCGTGTTCGTGACCGCGCACGAGCAGCACGCCGTCGAGGCGTTCGACGTGCACGCGGTCGACTACGTCCTCAAGCCGGTGCGCGCGGAGCGCCTCGCGGAGGCGGTACGCCGGGTGGTCGGGGCCGAGCCGCGCGCCGACCAGGACACCCAGGTGGCCGTCGAGCGCGGCGGGGTGACCCGCTTCGTCAACCGCTCCGACATCACCCACGTGGAGGCGCAGGGCGACTACGCGCGCCTGCACACCGCCGGCGACTCCCACCTCGTCCGCACGCCGCTGGCGGTGCTCGAGGACGACTGGGCCGACGCCGGCTTCGTGCGCATCCACCGCTCGCTGCTGGTCTCGCTCGCCCACGTCCGCGAGGTGCGGATGGACAGCGGCCGCTGCACGGTGGTGGTGGGCAGCCCGCCGGTCGAGCTCGGTGTCAGCCGCCGGCACACCCGCGAGCTGCGGGAGATGCTGCTGCGGGAGCGGACCGGCCGATGACCAGCACCCCGCCCGAGCGCGTCCGGGTGACCGGCCCGCCCCGACGCGGCACGCCGGTCACCCGCACCTCCGACATCGACGACGAGACCCGGCTCGGCGGCGTCTACCTCGGCTCGCTGCTGCGCGAGCAGCTGCGACTGGCGATCGGCATCCTCGTCGTGCTGGCGCTGCTCATCGGCTCGCTGCCGCTCGCCTTCCACGTCTGGCCGGGCCTGGGCGGCATCGACCTGCTCGGCGTACCTCTCGCGTGGTGGCTGCTCGGCCTGCTCGTCTACCCGACGCTGCTCGGGCTCGGCTGGGCCTACGTGCGCCGGGCCGAGCGCAACGAGCGCGACTTCGCCGAGCTGGTCAGCGAGGTGGAGAGGTGAACGCCGCTCCCGGCATCGTCGCCGTCACCCTGGTCACGCTCGCGACCCTGCTGATCGGCACGTGGGGCCTGCGCTTCTCGCGGACGACGAGCGACTTCTTCGTCGCGTCCAGGTCGGTGCGCCCGCGGCTGAACGCCAGCGCCATCGGCGGCGAGTACCTCTCGGCCGCGTCGTTCCTCGGCGTCGCCGGGCTCGTGCTGACCTTCGGCGCGGACATGCTCTGGTACCCGGTCGGCTGGACCGCGGGCTACCTCGTGCTGCTCGTGCTCGTCGCCGCCCCGCTGCGCCGGTCGGGCGCCTACACGCTGCCCGACTTCGCCGAGGCGCGGCTCGGCACGAGGCCGGTCCGCTCGGTCTGCTCGCTGATGGTCGTCGCGGTCGGCTGGCTCTACCTGCTGCCGCAGTTCCAGGGGGCCGGGATCACGCTGCGCTCGACCGTCGGCGCCCCGGCCTGGCTCGGCCCGGTGATCGTCGGCGTGGTCGTGCTCGCCAACGTCACCTCGGGCGGCATGCGCAGCATCACGTTCGTGCAGGCGTTCCAGTACTGGCTCAAGCTGACCGCGCTGCTGATCCCGGCGACGGTGCTGCTCGCCGTGTGGGCCGGCGACGGCGCGCCCCGGGTCGCCGACGGCGGGAGCTGGTCGGTGCCGCTGGCCTCCGGCGGCGGCGAGGGCCTCTACGTCACCTACTCCCTCATCCTGGCCACGTTCCTCGGCACGATGGGCCTGCCCCACGTGGTCGTCCGCTTCTACACGAACCCCGACGGCCGGGCCGCCCGCCGGACCACGCTGGTCGTGCTGGCCCTGCTGGGCGTCTTCTACCTGCTGCCACCGGTGTACGGCGCGCTCGGCCGGGTCTACGCGCCCGAGCTGGCCGAGCCCGGGAAGTCGGACGCGCTGGTGCTGGAGCTGCCCCGGATCATGGTCGACGGGGCGCTCGGCGAGCTGCTGACCGGACTGGTGACCGCCGGCGCGTTCGCGGCGTTCCTCTCCACGTCCTCGGGCCTGTCGATCGCGGTGGCGGGCGTGCTCAGCCAGGACGTCTTCGGCCGCACCTGGTCGCGGCTGGGCGGCGTGGCGGCGTTCCGCCTCGGCGCGGTCTTCGCGGTGACCGTGCCGTGCCTGGTCGCGCTGGCCGCGCCCAACCTCGGGGTCGCGCGGGCGGTCGGGCTGGCCTTCGCGATGGCCGCGGCGACGTTCTGCCCCCTGCTCCTGCTGGGGATCTGGTGGCGCCGGCTCACCGACGTGGGCGCGATCGCCGGGCTGCTGGTCGGCGGCCTGGGCTCGTGCGTCGCGATCGGCTGGACGCTCGCGACCTCGCGGCCCGACGGCTGGGCGGACACGCTCATGGGCCAGCCGGCCGCGTGGACCGTGCCGCTCTCGCTCGCGACGATGGTCGTCGTCTCGCTGCTCACCGCGTCCCGGGTGCCGCGAGGTGCGGGGCGGTTCCTGGTGCGCCTCCACACCCCCGAGACGCTCGAGCTGGACCGTGGCTCAACGCCGAGTCGGCGCTGATTCACCATGAAACAGCGCCGACTCGGCGAGAGACGGTGAGCTGACCGCGAGCCGGTAGCCCCGCTTCACGACCGTCTGCACGGCGCGGGTGCCGAGGGCGGCGCGCAGCCGGGCGACCGCCATCTCGACGGCGTGCTCGCTGCCCGCCGTACCGGACGGCAGCATGGCGAGCAGGGCCCGGCGGGGCACGACGTTGCCGGGATTGGCGACCAGCGCGTGGAGGACGGCGGTGGGGGCGGGCGACAGCTTCACCTCGACGCCGTCGAGCAGCACGTCCTCGCCGTGCAGGAGGAGCTGGCGGCCGTCGGCGAGCTCGATCGCCAGGCCGGAGCGCCGGGACGGCAGCTCGGCCTCGAGCTGCTTCACCATCGCTCCCAGGCGGGACCGCTCGGGGTAGATCGTGGGCACCCCCCACATCTCGAACGCCGCGGCGGTGACCGGGCCGACGCAGGCCGCGACGACGTCCGCCTGGAACGCCGACACGACCTCGTCGCGCCGGCCGGTCGACCCGGCGGCCTCCATCAGCGCGGCCACGGCCGGGGCGGAGGTGAAGGTCACCGCGTCGAGCTGGCCGTCGGCGATCTGGTCCACCAGCTTGAACATCGGCTCGGGGTCGTCGGCCGACGCGACCCGGTAGACGGTGACCGTCGTGACGTCCGCGCCCTGCCGGCGCAGGGCGTGGGCGACCATCGACAGCGACTGGCCGTGCTCCTGCACGACGATGCGCACGCCCTCGAGCGACCGGCCCCGCAGGTGCTCCAGCACGTCCTCGAAGCACTCCGACTCCGGCGCCCACATCTCCCGCAGCCCGCGCCGCCGCAGGGCGCCGACGCTCTTCGGGCCACGGGCCAGGATCTCCGCGGACCCCAGCGTCTCGAGCAGCGGCTCCAGCAAGCCCCACCGCTCGGCGGCGTCCAGCCAGGCCCTCATCCCGATGCCGGTCGTCGCGAGGAACATGTCGACCGGCGCGGCCAGCACGTCCTCGGTCGCGGCCCGGAGCTCGGCGTCGTCCACGTGGTTCGGGTCGAGCGACAGGGCCGGCGCCCACTCGACGGTCGCCCCCCGGCGTACCAGGAGCGCGATCTGCTCGTCTACCTTCCGCGCGGCCGTCACGCCGATGCGGAAGCCGCTCAACGGAAGCGATTCAGTCACTAGGTCTCCATCGGTGGACCGACCAGCACGACGCCGTCCTCGACGCGCACGTCGTACGCCGGGACCCGGACCGCCGCGTCGTCGAGGCACTGCCCGGTGCGCAGGTCGAAGGCCTGCTTGTGCATCGGCGACGCGACGAACGGGATCTCGCCGCGCGTCCCGACGATCCCCCGCGCCAGCACCGATGCGTTGCTCCAAGGGTCCTCGTTGGAGATCGCATAGACGTTTCCGTCGTGTGTCCGGAAGATTGCGACCGCGACGCCGCCGACGAGGGCCGCGACGCCGCCCTCGACCTCGATCTGGTCGAGGCGGCACACGGGGGTCACCGGGGGGCTCCCACGGGAATCGTCGCACCCAGGTCCACGGGGGTGTCGGGCGCGATCTGGCCACGCTCCTCGCGGAAGCTGATGCTCGGGTCGGGTACGCCGGGGGCGTTGACGAACGACACGAAGCGCTGGAGCTTCTCGGGGTCGTCGATGGTGGCCTTCCACTCGTCGAAGTAGGAGTCGACGTGCCGCGCCATCGCCGCCTCCAGCTCGGAGCCGAGGCCGAGCGCGTCGTCCACCACGACCTCGCGGACGCGGTCGAGCCCGCCGTCGAGCGAGTCGATCCACGGCGCCGTGCGCTGGAGTCGGTCGGCGGTGCGGATGTAGTACATGAGGAACCGGTCGAGGTAGCGCACCAGCGTCTCGGTGTCGAGGTCGCCGGCGAGCAGCCGGGCGTGGGCCGGGGTGGCGCCGCCGTTGCCGCCGACGTAGAGGTTCCAGCCCTTCTCGGTGGCGATCACGCCGAAGTCCTTGCCGCGCGCCTCGGCGCACTCGCGGGCACAGCCGCTCACGCCGCCCTTGAGCTTGTGCGGCGACCGCAGGCCCCGGTAGCGCAGCTCGAGGTCGATCGCGAGCCCGACCGAGTCCTGCACGCCGTACCGGCACCAGGTCGAGCCGACGCAGGACTTCACCGTCCTCAGCGACTTCCCGTAGGCGTGGCCGGACTCGAAGCCGGCGTCGACGAGCCGCCGCCAGATCGCGGGCAGCTGCTCGACCCGGGCGCCGAACAGGTCGATGCGCTGACCCCCGGTGATCTTCGTGTAGAGCCCGAAGTCGCGGGCGACCTCCCCGATCACGATCAGCTTCTCCGGGGTGATCTCGCCGCCGGGGATGCGCGGGACGACCGAGTAGGTGCCGTTGCGCTGGATGTTGGCGAGGTAGGCGTCGTTGGTGTCCTGGAGGGTGCGGTTGCCGCGCTCGAGGACGTGCCCGCCCAGCTGGCTGGCGAGGATCGACGCGATCGCGGGCTTGCAGAGGTCGCACCCGCGGCCGGTGCCGTGCCCCTCGACGACCTGGTCGAAGGACGTGTAGCCGTGCACCGCCACGACGTCGAAGAGCTCCTGGCGGGTCATCGCGAAGTGCTCGCAGAGCGACCGGTCGACGACCTTGCCCTGGGTGGCGTAGTAGTCCTCGATGATCCTCTTCGTCTGCGCCTTGCAGGAGCCGCAGGTGCTCCCAGCGCGGGTGGACTCGCCGGCCTCGGCGGCGGCGACGATGTCGCCCTTGGTGACGTCGTTGCACGAGCAGACCTGGGCCTCGTCGGGCAGCCCGATCTCGGCGGCGCCGCGGCCGGTGGGGAGGATCAGGTCCTCGGGGTTCTCCGGCAGCGTGATGCCGGAGGCGACCATCGGCCGGAGCACGCCGTACGCCGACGCGTCGCCGACCAGCACGCCGCCGAGCAGCTGGGTGCCGTCCTCGGAGATCACCAGCTTCTTGTAGACGCCGGCGACCGCGTCGGAGTAGACGAGCTCGAGCGCGCCCTCGGTCGTCGCGTGCGCGTCACCGAAGCTGGCGACGTCGACACCGAGCAGCTTGAGCTTGGTGGACATGTCGGCGCCCTCGAACGTGCCCGGGCCCCCGAGCAGCGCGTCGACGACGACCTCGGCCATCGCGTAGCCGGGCGCGACCAGCCCGTACATCCGTCCCGCGGGCGCCGCGCACTCGCCGATCGCCCACACGTGGTCGTCGGAGGAGCGGCACCGCTCGTCGACGAGTACGCCGCCGCGCTCGGCCACCTCCAGGCCGGCTGCCCGGGCGAGCCCGTCGCGGGGGCGGATGCCGGCGGAGAACACGACGACGTCGGCGTCGACCGGGTCCCGGTCCTTCAGCGCCAGGCCGGTCGCGCGCTCCTCGCCCAGCACCCGCTCGGTCATCGCGCCGGTGTGCACCGTGAGGCCGAGCTGCTCGATGTGCCGGCGGAGGGTCGCGCCGCCCGCGTCGTCGACCTGGACCGCCATCAGCCGCGGCGCCATCTCGACCACGTGGGTGTCGAGGCCCAGCTGGCGCAGGGCGTTCGCGGCCTCGAGGCCGAGCAGCCCGCCGCCGATCACCACGCCGGTGCGACCACCCACGGCCGCGGCCCGGATCGCCTCGAGGTCCTCGATGGTCCGGTACACGAAGCAGCCCGGGAGCTCGTGGCCCGGCACCGGCGGCACGAACGGTGCCGCGCCGGTGGCCAGCACCAGCTCGTCGTACGCGAGGACGTCGCCGTCGCCGAGCAGCACCGTGCGGGTCTCGTGGTCGAAGCCCTCGACGGCGGTGCCGAGGCGCACCGTGACCCGCGGGTCGTCGTACTCGCTCTCGGGCAGCAGCGAGAGCGCCTCCGCGCCGACCTCGAAGAACGAGGTGAGCGCGACGCGGTCGTACGCCGGACGCGGCTCCTCGCCCACGACCACGACGTCGTGGGTCTCGGTGAGGCCGCGCTCGATCGCGGCCTGCACGAAGCGGTGGCCGACCATGCCGTGTCCGACGACGACCAGCTTCTTCCGGAGGTGGGTGTTCATGCGAGGACTCCTTCGGTGACGAGGTCGCGGACGGCGGAGAGGCAGCCGCCGCAGCCGGTGGTGGCGCGGGTGGTGTCCCGGGCGTCCTCGAGGGACGCGCAGGCGCGGATCCGGCCGGCGCTGACGCCCGCGCAGGCGCAGACCTCGGCGTCGTCGGGGAGGGCGACGGGGGCGACCGGTCGCTCGTTCATCAGCAGGTCGCCGGGCTCGTGCGGCCCGAGGACCGTGCCGCGGTCGTAGTGCTGGGTGATGAGCCCGATGCGGGACAGGTCGCCGACGAGGGTGGCGCCGACGATGACGCCGTCACGGACGACGAGCTTGCGGTGGCTGCCGGTGACCGGGTTCGACACCTCGACGACCTGGCCGTCGACGCGCTCGGGGTCACCCAGCACGGCGACGTCGAGGCCGGTGGCGCGGAGCCGGGCGACGGTGCGGGCGCCGTCGTAGCGGACGGCCTCGCCGGTGAGGTGCCGGGCGAGGAGGCCGGCCTGCTCCCAGGCGGGCGGGACGAAGCCGGTCGCCTGCCTCCCGTGCTGGGCGCAGTCGCCGATGGCGTGGATGGCCGGGTCGTTGGTGCGCAGCAGGTGGTCGACCACGACGCCGCGGCGGACGTCCAGGCCCGCTCGCCTCGCGAGAGCGGTCGACGGGCGGCCGCCGGCGGTGAGCACGACGAGGTCGGTGTCGAGGGTGTAGCCGTTGTCGAGGACGAGTCCGGTGGTGGTCAGCCGGGTGGCCCGGGCGCCGGTGTAGACGGCGGTGCCGAGCCGCAACAGGTCGCGGGCCAGGATCGCGCCGGCCTTGGCGTCGACCTGGCTGCGGAGCAGGTGGTCGCCGCCCTCGACCACCTCGGTCGCGAGGCCGCGGACGGCCAGCGCGCGGGCGACCTGGAGGCCGAGCAGACCGCCGCCGACCACCACCGCCCGGGTCGCGTGCCGGACCGCGGCGTCGAGACGGAGGCAGTCGTCCAGGCTGCGGAAGGCGTGCACCCGCTCGTCCAGCCGGCCGTCCACCCGCACCAGCCCGCGGATGGGCGGCAGCGTGGGGATGCTGCCGGTGGCGAGCACCAGGGCGTCGTACGGCACGCGGGAGCGGTCGGCGAGCTCGACCTCGCGGTCCTCGCGGTGGATCTCGACGACGCGGGTGCCGAGCCGCACGTCGACGCTCGCCCGCTCCTGGGGCATCGGGAGCGTCAGGCTGGCCGGGCTGTGCGTGCCCTCGAGCACGGCGGAGAGCAGGATCCGGTTGTACGGCGCGTGCGGCTCGTCCCCGAGCAGCGTCACGATGTGTCCGGGGTGGCCCGCGAGCCCGTCGGCCAGGCGCGCGGCGGCCATGCCCGCGCCGACGATCACGGTCCTCATGCGCGCCGCCCCGGGCTGGCGGTGGGTTGGCCACCGTTCGCCGTGCCGAAACGGTGGCTCACGCACCGCCCGCCCCGGGCGCCCCGGACCAGCGGTGCGTCAGCCACCTTCTGCCGCAGCGAAACGGTGGCTGACGCACCGCCCGCCGCCCGGCGCGTCATGCGCGCACCGCCGCGGCAACGGAGGCAAGACCGGGGCGCGCGGGATGCGGGACTGGTCTCGTGGTCGTCGAGGCCCGCACGGTCACCCGGCAGGCACATGCCTTGAACTCCGGCATCCGGCTCGACGGGTCGAGCGCGTCGTTGGTGAGCCGGTTGGCGCCGACCCAGTGGAACGGCACGAAGACCGTGTCGGGGCGGATCGTGTCGACCACGCGCGCCGGCGCCTTGAGCTCGCCGCGGCGCGTGGTGACGACGACCGGCTGCCCGTCGTACGCCCCGATCCTCGTCGCCAGCATCGGGTGCAGCTCGACGAACGGGCCGTCGTCGGGGAGCTCGGCGACCCGGCGGGTCTGGGCGCCGGACTGGTACTGCGCGAGCACCCGGCCCGTCGTCAGGTGCAGGGGGTACGCCGGGTCGACGGGCTCGGCCGGGCCGCGGTGCTCCACCGCGACGAACCGGGCGCGGCCGTCGGCGTGCGCGAAGCGCTCCTCGAACATCCGGGGCGAGCCCCAGAAGACGCCGTGCTCCTCGCGGATCCGGTCGTAGGTGATGCCGGAGTAGTCGGCCCGCCCGCCGGCGGAGGCCCGGCCGAGCTCGGCGAAGACCTCCTCGGGGTCGGTCGCGAAGTCGTGCCCCAGGCGCGCGGCGATCCCGGCGATCACCTCGAGGTCGCTGCGGACACCGTGCGGTGGCTCGACGGCCTGCTGGCGCAGGACGACCCGGCCCTCGAGGTTGGTCATGGTGCCGGTCTCCTCGGCCCACTGCGTGACCGGCAGGACGACGTCGGCCAGCGCCGCGGTCTCGCTCATCACGATGTCGGCGACGACCAGCAGGTCGAGATCCTGGAGGCGCCCGGTGACGTGGGTGGCGTTGGGCGCGGAGACCACGATGTTGGAGCCGAAGACCAGCAGCGCCTTCGGGCCGTCGTCGGTGCCGAGGGCGTCGAGGAGCTCGTACGCCGACCGGCCCTTGCCGGGGATCGTGTCGGCGTCGACGCCCCAGACCCGCGCGACGTGGGCGCGCGCCTGCGGGTCGTCGATCATCCGGTAGCCCGGGAGCTGGTCGGCCTTCTGCCCGTGCTCGCGCCCGCCCTGGCCGTTGCCCTGCCCGGTGAGGCAGCCGTAGCCGGCGTACCGCTTGCCGGGCATGCCGAGCGCCAGCGCCACGTCGATCCAGGCGAGCACGGTGTCGGTGCCCTGCGCGTGCTGCTCGGCGCCGCGGGCGGTGAGCACCATGACCTTCTCCGCGCTCCCGATCAGCCCGGCCAGCGCGCGGAGCTCGCCCGCGGACACCCCGGTCACCCGCTCGACCCGCTCGGGCCACCAGGCGGCGACCGACCGCTGGACGTCGGGCCAGCCGTGGGTGCGCGCGGCGACGTACGCCTCGTCGACGGCGCCGGTGGCGTCGAGCAGGTGCAGGAGGCCGAGCGCGAGCGGAAGGTCGGTGCCGGGCACCGGCTGGAGGAACGTGTCCGCGCGGTCGGCGGTGGCGGTGCGGCGCGGGTCGATGACGACGACGTGGCCGCCGTTCTGGCGCAGCCGGTCGAGGTGCCGGGCCGCCGGCGGCATGGTCTCGGCGAGGTTCGAGCCGACCAGGACCAGCACGTCGGTGTGCTCGAGGTCGGCGAGCGGGAACGGCAGCCCGCGGTCGACGCCGAAGGCGGTGTTGGACGCCGACGCGGCCGAGGACATGCACCAGCGGCCGTTGTAGTCGACCTGGCTGGTGCCGAGCGCGACCCGGGCGAGCTTGCCGAGGTGGTAGGCCTTCTCGTTGGTCAGGCCGCCGCCGCCGAAGACGCCGACGGCGTCCTCGCCGTGCTGCTGCTGGAGGTCCCGGAGCCGCGCGGCGACGTGGTCGAGCGCCTCGTCCCACCCGGCCGCCCGCAGCTCACCGCTCGCACGGTCGCGCAGCAGCGGCGTGGTGAGCCGCTCGCGGTGGCCGCGGAGCCCGGTCGCCGTCCAGCCCTTGCGGCACAGCGCCCCCTGATTGACGGGGAACTCCGGCCACGGCTGCACCTCCAGGCGCCGACCGACCCGGGCCAGGGTCATGCCGCACTGGAGCGAGCAGTAGGGGCAGTGCGTCGTGGTCATTCAGACCCCGGCGACCGCGAGCTCGCGCGCCTTGACGGGCTGGCGGAGGTACACGGTGAAGGTGACCAGCGCACAGAGCACGTAGAAGCTCGTGAACACCATGAACGCGCCCTTGGTCGCGGCCAGCGGGTCGTCGACCCACGGGGAGCTGAACGCGATCGGGATCAGGAAGCCGCCCATCGCGCCGACCGCACCGATCACGCCGAGCGCGGCGGAGGACTGCTTGGTGGCCGTGGCGAGGGCGGCCGCGCGCTCCGGCGTACCCGCCTCGGTCGTGGCCTCCGCCTCGCGCCGCCAGATGGCGGGGATCATCTTGTACGTCGATCCGTTGCCGATGCCGGTGGCCGCGAAGATCAGCAGGAAGAAGCCGAGGAACCACGGGAACCAGGACTGGTTGGCGGTCGCGATGGCCGGATCGGCCGTGGGGTTCGGGGTCAGCTGGGTGAGCGTCCAGAGGACGGCGAGCGTGAAGACCACCATCGCGGAGAACGCGCCGAGCGTGACCCGCGCACCGCCGTACCGGTCGGCGAGCCAGCCGCCGAACGGGCGGGTCAGCGAGCCGATCGCCGCGCCGAGGAAGGCGAAGTAGGCGAAGTAGATGCCGGTGCCGAGCGGCGCGGGCTCGGGCACCCAGAAGTTGAGCTTGATCAGCAGCGGCATCGCGGCCGAGTAGCCGATGAACGAGCCGAAGGTCCCGATGTAGAGGAACGCCATGATCCACGTGTGCCGCTTGCGCACGACCGCGAGCTGCTCGCGCGGCTTGCCGGTCGCGGAGGTGAGGTTGTCCATCCAGAGGTACGCCGCGACCGTGGCCAGGACCGCGAGGCCGGCGTAGACGAAGCCCGCCGTCTCCAGGTGGATGCCGCCGCCGGAGGCCTGCACGAGGCCGAAGATCCCGGCGCCGCCGACGATGACGGGCAGCAGCAGCTGGATGATCGCGACGCCGGCGTTCCCGCCCGCGGCGTTGAGGCCCAGCGCCGTGCCCTTCTGCCGCGCCGGGTAGAAGAAGTTGATGTTGGCCATCGAGCTGGCGAAGTTGCCGCCGCCGAAGCCCGCGGTCGCGGCGATCAGGCAGAAGACCCAGTACGGCGTGCCGGGGTCCTGCACCGCGACCGCGAAGAGCAGCGTCGGGATCAGCAGCAGCGCGGCGCTGATCATCGTCCAGTTGCGGCCGCCGAACCTCGGCACGGCGAACGTGTACGGCAGCCGTAGCAGCGACCCGACCAGGTTCGGCAGGGCCACCAGCAGGAACAGCTGCTGCGGCGTGAACGCGAACCCCATCTGGAGCAGGAACGCCGAGCTGACGCTCCAGATCAGCCACACCGAGAACCCGAGGTGCTCGGCGAAGATCGACCAGATCAGGTTGCGCCGCGCGACCTGCTTCCCGCCGTTCTCCCAGAACTCCGGGTCCTCGGGACGCCAGTCGTCGATCCACCGTCCCTGCTGCGTGCTCGTCATGGATCCAATCTCGGCAGCGCACGTAACACCTGCACCCGGCCGGCGTACCGGCGAGGTCAACTTCCCCTCACGGCCTCACACCCCTCACGACCTCACGCCCCTGAAACCCTCACCCCCTCCCGCCGAGTCGGCGCTGTCTCAGCCTCCGCCCGCCGAGTCGGCGCTGATTCACCATGAATCTGCGCCGACTCGGCGTCTAGCGGACGGTGCCTGGCCGGTGTGACCGCTCGTCGCGCGAGACCGACCGCTCAGCGACGGCGTGGACCCGTTCGGCGCGGAGGAGGCATCGAACCCTCGGCAGCCGGGCACCGGGTCCCTACGGTGACGGCCATCACATCTGCCCGAGACGAGGTGTCCAGTGACGAATGTCCAACGCGAGCCGCATGACCAGGCGGCTCGGCACGACCCCGCCTACGACCGGCTGCACGAGGAGCCGGAGTTCACGCGTCTGCGCCAGGCCTACCGCTCGTTCGTGTTCCCCGCGACGGTCGCGTTCCTGACGTGGTACCTGCTCTACGTCGTGTTGAGCATGTGGGCGCACGACCTCATGAGCAAGGAGATCGTCGACAACATCAACGTCGCGCTGGTCTTCGGCCTGCTCCAGTTCGTGACGACGTTCCTGCTCGCGTGGCTCTACAGCCGGTACTCGACCAGCAGGCTGGATCCGCTCGCCCGCAAGCTCGACGAGCAGTACCTCGACCTGACCCGGAAGGAGCGCTGACGTGGACAGCGACCAGGCACTCACCACCACCCTGTTCCTCCTCGTCGTCCTCCTGACCGTCGGGATCACCTTCTGGGCGAGCCGGCAGACCAAGGGCGCCGCGGACTTCTACGCCGGCGGTCGCGGCTTCTCCGGCGTCCAGAACGGCCTCGCGATCGGCGGCGACTACATGTCGGCGGCGTCGTTCCTCGGCATCTCGGGCGCCATCGCGCTCAGCGGGTACGACGGCTTCCTCTACTCGATCGGGTTCCTGGTCGCATGGCTCGTGGCCCTGCTGCTCGTCGCGGAGATGCTGCGCAACTCGGGCCGCTACACGATGGCCGACCAGCTCGCGTTCCGCATGCGCCAGCGCCCGGTGCGTACGGCGGCCGCCACCTCGACCGTCGTCGTCTCGATCTTCTACCTGCTCGCCCAGATGGTCGGCGCGGGCGCTCTCGTGGCGCTGCTGCTCGGCGTCGAGGGAGACGCGGCCAAGAACGTCACGATCTTCATCGTCGGCGCGCTGATGATCTTCTACGTCACCGTCGGCGGCATGAAGGGCACCACCTGGGTGCAGATCGTCAAGGCGGTCCTGCTCATGGGCGGCTCGGCGCTGATCGTCGTGCTGGTGCTCGCGAAGTTCGGCTTCAACCTCTCCGACCTGCTCGGCACCGCCGCCTCCAACAGCGGCAAGGGCCAGGCGTTCCTGGAGCCCGGGCTGAAGTACGGCGTGTCCACGACGAGCAAGATCGACTTCCTCAGCCTGGGCATCGCGCTGGTGCTGGGCACCGCGGGCCTGCCGCACATCCTGATCCGCTTCTACACGGTGCCGACCTCGCGCGACGCCCGGAAGTCGGTGCTGTGGGCGATCGGCCTGATCGGCACGTTCTACCTCTTCACGCTGGTCCTCGGCTTCGGTGCCGCGGCCCTGCTCTCCTCCGACAAGTACGCCGAGGTCGCGGCCACCGGCGGCAACCTGGCCTCGCCGCTCCTGGCCGAGGCGGTCGGCGGCGGCGAGGGTTCGACCGGCGGCGCGGTGCTGCTCGCGCTGATCTCGGCGGTCGCGTTCGCGACGATCCTCGCCGTGGTCGCAGGCCTCACCCTCGCCTCGTCGGTGAGCGTGGCGCACGACCTCTACAACAGCGTGGGCAAGCGCGGCACGGCCACCGAGGCGCAGGAGCTCCGGGTCACCCGGATCGCGGCCTGCGTGATCGGCCTGATCGCGATCCTGCTGGCGATCCCGGCACAGCGCCTCAACATCGCCTTCCTCGTCGCCCTCGCCTTCGCGATCGCGGCGTCGGCCAACCTGCCGTCGATCCTCTACAACATGTTCTGGAAGCGCTTCAACACCCGCGGCGCGGTCTGGAGCATCTACGGCGGCCTGATCTCGTCGGTCGGCCTGGTGATCTTCTCGCCGATCATGTCCGGCAAGGGCGTCGACCCGGTCAGCGGCAAGAACCTCTCGCTGCTGCCGACGAGCATCGACATCTCGTGGTTTCCGCTGGAGAACCCCGGCATCGTGTCGATCCCGCTGGCCTTCTTCCTCGGCTGGCTCGGGACCGTGACGTCGAAGGAGCCGGCGGCCGAGGAGCGCTACACCGAGCTGGAGGTCCGTGCCCTCACCGGCGCGGGCGCCGAGCAGGCCGTCCAGCACTGACCCCCATCCCCTCGGTACCCGCCACGTCCTACTGTGGCGGGTACCACTACTTCCGCACCCGAACACGCAGGAGCAACTGTGAGCACTGAGTCGTCTGAGAGTGGAACGCTGTCCAACCTCCTCAAGGAGGACCGCCGGTTCGAGCCGCCGGCCGAGATCGCGGAGAACGCCAACCTCAAGGCCGAGGCCTACGACCGGGCCCGCGAGGACCGTGAGGCGTTCTGGGCCGAGCAGGCCGAGCGCCTGGACTGGGACACGAGGTGGGACCGGGTCCTCGACTGGGACGACCCGCCGTTCGCCAAGTGGTACGTCGGGGGCAGGCTCAACGCGGCGTACAACTGCGTGGACCGGCACGTCGAGGCCGGCCGCGGCGACAAGGTCGCGCTGCACTGGGTGGGCGAGCCCGAGGACGACACCCGCGACATCACCTATGCCGAGCTCAAGGACGAGGTCTCGAAGGCAGCGAACGCGCTGACCGAGCTCGGCGTGCGGACCGGCGACCGGGTCGCGATCTACCTGCCGATGATCCCCGAGGCGGTCGTGGCGATGCTGGCGTGCGCGCGCATCGGCGCCCCGCACACCGTGGTGTTCGGCGGCTTCTCGGCCGACGCGCTCGCGTCGCGGCTCGAGGACTGCCAGGCCAAGGTCGTCGTCACCTCCGACGGCGGCTACCGCCGCGGGTCCGCGTCGGCGCTGAAGCCGGCAGTGGACGAGGCCCGCACGAAGACCGCCAGCAGCGGGCACGTGGTGGAGAAGGTGCTGGTCGTCCGGCGTACCGGCCAGGATGTCGAGTGGGACGACGCCGTCGACGTGTGGTGGCACGACGCGGTCGACGGGGCATCGGCCGATCACACGCCGGAGGCGTTCGACAGCGAGCACCCGCTGTATGTCATGTACACCTCGGGCACCACCGGCAAGCCGAAGGGCATCCTGCACACGACGGGCGGCTACCTGGTCGGCACGTCGTACACGCACTGGGCGGTCTTCGACCTCAAGCCCGAGACCGACGTCTACTGGTGCTCGGCCGACATCGGCTGGGTCACCGGCCACTCCTACATGGTCTACGGGCCGCTCGCGAACGGCGCCACGCAGGTGATGTACGAGGGCACGCCCGACAGCCCCGAGCGCGGCCGCTGGTGGAAGATCATCCAGGACTACGGGGTGACGATCTTCTACACCGCCCCCACCGCGATCCGTTCGTTCATGAAGCAGGGCCGGGAGATCCCCGACCGCTTCGACCTGTCGTCCTTGCGGATCCTCGGGTCGGTCGGCGAGCCGATCAACCCCGAGGCGTACGTCTGGTACCGCCACGTCATCGGCGGCGACCGCACCCCGGTCGTGGACACGTGGTGGCAGACCGAGACCGGCGCGATCATGATCAGCCCGCTGCCGGGCGTCACCGCCGGCAAGCCGGGCTCGGCGATGACGCCGATCCCGGGCGTCGCCGCCGAGGTCGTGGACGAGGAGGGCAAGGCGGTCCCGAACGGCTCCGGCGGCTACCTCGTGCTCACCGAGCCGTGGCCCTCGATGCTCCGCACGATCTGGGGCGACGACGAGCGGTTCAAGGACACCTACTGGTCCCGCTTCGCCAAGGAGGGCTTCTACTTCGCCGGTGACGGCGCCAAGAAGGACGAGGACGGCGACTTCTGGGTCCTCGGCCGGGTCGACGACGTCATGAACGTCTCGGGCCACCGGCTCTCGACCACCGAGATCGAGTCCGCCCTCGTCTCCCACCCCAAGGTCGCCGAGGCCGCGGTCGTCGGCGCCAAGGACGAGGACACCGGCCAGGCGGTCTGCGCGTTCGTCATCCTGCGCGAGGAGGCCGGCGACGGCGGCGAGGACATCGTGCAGGAGCTGCGCCAGCACGTCCGCAAGGAGATCGGCCCGATCGCGACGCCGCGGCAGATCATGGTCGTGCCCGAGCTCCCCAAGACCCGCTCCGGCAAGATCATGCGCCGCCTCCTGCGCGACGTCGCCGAGCACCGTGAGGTCGGCGACGTCACCACCCTCGCCGACAGCTCCGTCATGGACCTCATCAGCAAGGGCGTCGACTCGGGCAAGGGCGAGGACTGAGGTTGCTTCACGTCCCGGGGCGTCCCCAGCGGGGGCGCCCCGGGAGCTGCGCCGAGACCCGCTTGTAGGGTGGACCACGGTGCGCCGGGAAGTCTGGTCGGCAGTCTGACGTCGACCCCCGAGGAGCACCATGGCGCAGCGTCGTCCGCCCGGCCGCCTGTTCGCCCGCGGCTCTCTGCGCGAGACCTCGCGGATCGCCGACATCCTGCGCGCCGAGACCACCGGTGGCCTGCTCCTGATCGTCGCGGCCGCCGTCGCCCTCGTCTGGGCCAACAGCCCCTGGGCGGATGCCTACTTCGACCTGCGTGACCTCACCATCGGCTGGGACGGGTGGTTCCACCTCGACCTCACGCTCGGTGCCTGGGCGGCCGACGGACTGCTGGCGATCTTCTTCTTCGTGGTCGGCCTCGAGCTCAAGCGCGAGTTCGTGGCCGGCGACCTGCGGGACCCCCGGCGTGCTGCCCTCCCGGTGGTCGCGGCGATGGGTGGCATGGTCGTCCCGGCCGTGGCGTACGTCCTGTGGAACCTCGGCGCGGACGGCGACCTCGACGGCTGGGCGATCCCCACGGCCACCGACATCGCGTTCGCGGTCGCCATCCTGGCCGTCATCAGCACGCACCTCCCGGCCGGGCTGCGGACCTTCCTGCTGACGCTCGCGGTGGTCGACGACCTGCTGGCCATCACGGTGATCGCGGTCTTCTACACCGAGGAGCTGCAGCCTGCGTACCTCCTCGCGGCCCTGGTGCCGATCGGGTTGTTCGCGGCGCTCGTGCAGCGCCGGATCCACTATGGCTTGCTGCTCCTCCCGTTGGCGGTCGCGGCGTGGGTCCTCGTACACGAGTCCGGGGTGCATGCGACCGTCGCCGGCGTCCTGCTCGGCTTCGCCGTGCCGGTCCTGCGCTCGGACGGTCACACCGGCCGCGGCCTCGCGGAGCATCTTGAGCACCTGGTCCGGCCGATCTCGGCCGGAGTCGCCGTGCCGGTCTTCGCGTTCTTCGCCGCGGGTGTCGCGATCGGCGGCCTGGAGGGGCTGAAGGGGGCGCTCACCGATCCCATCGCACTCGGCGTGCTCACGGGACTCGTGCTCGGCAAGCCCATCGGCATCGCCGGATCGACCTGGTTGCTGGCTCGCCTGACCCGCGCTGAGCTCGACGACCAGCTGAGCTGGCTCGACGTGATCGGGATGGCGATGCTGGCCGGCATCGGGTTCACGGTGTCGCTGCTGATCGGTGAGCTCGCCTTCGGCAACGGGACCGCGGCCGACGACCACGTGAAGGTCGCGGTGCTCACCGGCTCGCTCGTGGCCGCTCTGGTGGCCACGGGCCTGCTCCGGGCCCGCAACCGGGTCTACCGGCGGCTGTGTGAGATCGAGGAACGTGACAGCGACCTCGACGGGATACCAGACGTGTACCAGAGAGACGACCACACGGACTGAATCGGTAGGGTGACGCGCATGGCTAGCAACGAGGTCCAGAACCAGGATCCGACCATCGGCCGTCTGGTCCACGACGCCACGCGGGACATCTCCTCGTTGGTCCAGAAGGAGATCCAGCTCGCCAAGTCCGAGCTGAAGGTCAGCGTGAAGGCCGGCGGCACCGGCATCGGCCTCTTCGCCGGCGCCGCGTTCGTCGCCGTGCTGGCGATCATCATGCTCTCGGTCTCGATCGCCTACTTCATCCACTGGAACGGCGACGGCCTCGCGCTGCACTGGGCGTTCCTGATCGTCTTCGGCCTCTACCTGCTGATCGCGGGCCTGCTCGGCTTCGTCGGCGTGCGCCAGGTCAAGAAGGTCCGTGCCCCGGAGCGCGCCATCGGCCAGGGCAAGGAGATCCCGAGGGCCCTCAAGGGCCAGGCCTAGCCGGCGTAGCGCCGCCGACTCACCCCGCGCATCCGCCCGTCGACACCTCGACCGAGCTGCCGCGGCCCGCGTCGGCCGCCGCCTTCACCTGGTCGGCGGTGAGCGCGTAGCCGGTGTCGTGGTCGGTGACCGACGCCGCGAAGACCACGCCGGCGACGGCGCCGTCGGAGGTGACGATCGGGCCGCCGGAGTTGCCGGGCAGGATCCGGCCGCGCAGCGAGAACACCTCGCGGATGACCGCCCCGCTGCCGTAGATGTTCGGCGAGCGGAGCCGCTGCTCGGCACGCACGCGTGCCGGCTCGACGTGGTACGGGCCGTCCTGGGGGTAGCCCAGGATGGCCACGCCGTCCTGGGCCTGGACCGTGGGGTCGAAG
Source organism: Nocardioides pyridinolyticus (assembly GCF_054653575.1). Taxonomy (NCBI): domain Bacteria; kingdom Bacillati; phylum Actinomycetota; class Actinomycetes; order Propionibacteriales; family Nocardioidaceae; genus Nocardioides; species Nocardioides pyridinolyticus. The sequence goes on from NZ_BAAIFY010000013.1 coordinate 100,128, forward strand.
GCCAGCGGGGCGATGTCGCCGCTGTCGAAGGCGAGCACGGCGACGTCGATGTCGGGGTTGTAGTAGACGGTCTCGGCGTCGACGCTCTCGTCGCCCACGACCACCTCGGGGTCGTCGATGCCCGCGACGACGTGCGCGTTGGTCATCAGCCGGTTGTCGGCGTACACGAAGCCCGAGCCCTCGACGCCGCGGTCGCACTCGTTCGTGCCGCGGATCTTGAGGACGGCAGGCTCCGCACGCTCGACGTCGGGATCGGCCAGCAGCCGCTGCGGCCCGGGGCCGACCTCGACGATGCGCTCGGGGGCGAACGGCTCGAGGTAGCGCGGGAAGAAGCTGGTGCCGACGACGTCGTTGAACGCCCGGAGCGCGTTGCCGGCCGAGGCGGGCAGCACCTCGTCGACCTCGGCGAGGACGGTCGACTCGCGCACGAGCGGGGTGATGCCGCCGATGCGCGAGCCGGAGATCGCGACGCCGAGCGCCCACGCGACGAGCAGCACGGCGAACGCGCTGAGCAGCGCGCCGCCGACCGCGTCGAGGGCGCGGGCCGGCTGCCAGGTGATCTGGTCGCGGATCCGGCTGCCGGCGAACTGGAAGGTCGCCTGCCCGAGTGAGGCCGCGAGGATCACGATGAACAGCGCGCCCAGCGACACCATCAGCGACGGGTTCGCGTCGCCGAGCGCGACCGGGGCGAGCCAGACGCCGAAGAGCCCGCCGAGCAGCAGGCCGCCGGTCGCGAAGGCGCCGGTGATGAAGCCCTGCCAGTACCCCGAGAGCGCGTACGCGAGCACGAGGACGACCAGGAGCCAGTCGAGCAGGTTCATGCGTCGTCGTCCTCGATGTCGAGCAGCCGGGTGCGTCGGGGGTCAGCCTGCAGCATGTAGGCGGGAAGGTCGCGGATCCGCGTCTCGTCCCACGGACGCGTCCACCCGAGGAAGTCGAAGAGGCGGGCGATGATCCCGCCGGTGAACCCCCACAGGATGACGTCCTTGTCGGGCCCGATCAGGAAGCCGGGGCTGCGGTAGTCGATCCGCGGGTGGCGCACCATCACGCGGTGCTCGGGGTCGAGGAGCTCCTCGATCGGGACGTGGTGGATGGCGTGCACCTCGGCCGGGCTGACCACCCGCACCTCCGCCGGCTCACGCCACCAGCCGAGGATCGGCGTGACCGCGAAGTTGCTCGGCGGCAGCCAGAGCTCGGGCAGCCGCCCGAACACCTCGACGCCGGCCGGCTCGACCCCGATCTCCTCCTCCGCCTCGCGCAGCGCGGCCTCGACGTCGGTCTCCCCGGGGTCGATCGATCCGCCGGGGAACGAGACCTGGCCGGGGTGCGACCGCATGTCGTGCGCGCGCTCGGTGAGCAGCAGCTCGCCGCCCTGGGCGCCCTCGCCGAACAGCATCAGCACCGCGCCCCGGCGCGCGGCGCCACCCGGTGGCGGGGTGAACCTCGTCAGGTCGTCGGCCGAGATCGCGGCCGCGCCGGCCCGGACGGGCTCGAGCCAGCCGGGCAGCGCCCCGCCCGGCAGCTCCCCGCTCACAGGTCGGTCCCGAGGTGCTCGTTGGCGAGCTCGACGAGCTCGGCGGTGTCCTCCACGCCACCGGGGACGACCTCCACGTCGCCATCGGCGTCGAGGAAGATCAGCCACGGCACGCCGCGGATGACGGGGAGCGGGTCCTCGGCGTTCAGGTCACCGCCGGGGTCGGCGACCAGCGGGTAGGTGACGCCGAGCCGGCCGGCCAGCTCGATGGCCGCGTCGGGCTGCACGTCCTGGTAGTCGACGCCCAGGACGCCGACCCGGTCGCCGTACCGCTCGTAGAAGTCCTGGAGCGCCGGCATCTCCTTCTTGCACGGGCCGCACCACGACGCCCAGAGGTTGACGACGAGCGGGCCCTGGAGGCCGGCCAGGTCGACGTCGGGGCCGCCGCCCAGGCAGGGCAGCGTGAGGTCGGGCAGGCCGCCGTCGGTCGCGTCGCCGGGGACGCACTCCTCGACCGCGGTCTCGCTCTTGAGCGCGCGCAGCTGGGCGGTGTCGACGTCGACCGTCGACTCCCCCGGCGATGCGGCGGGGTCGTCGGTGCAGCCGGACAGGAGCAGCAGGGCCGCGACGAGCGCGGCCGGGACGACACGCCTCATGCCCTGCCCTCGGTCTTCACCAGCTTCGCCGCCGCGACCGGGTCGGTCGGGCCCTCGCCGTACGACGGACACCACCTCGCCACCGGGCAGGCGCCGCACGCGGGGTTGCGCGCGTGGCAGATCCGGCGGCCGTGCCAGATCAGGTGGTGGCTGAGCATGGTCCAGTCCTTCTTCGGGAAGAGCTCGCCGATGGCGTGCTCGACCTTGACCGGGTCGGTCTCCTCGGTCCAGCCGAACCGGCGCGCCAGCCGCCCGAAGTGGGTGTCGACGGTGATGCCCGGGATGTCGAAGGCGTTGCCGAGCACCACGTTGGCGGTCTTGCGGCCCACACCGGGCAGCTTGACGAGATCCTCGAGGCGCGGCGGGACCTGGCCGCCGTGGTGCTCGACCAGCGCGGCGCTGAGCTTGAGCAGCGACTCGGTCTTGGCGCGGAAGAACCCCAGCGGGCCGACGATGCCCTCGAGCGTGGCGCGGTCGGCCGCGGCCATCGCGCGCGCGTCGGGGTAGGCGGCGAAGAGCGTCGGGCGGACGGCGTTCACGCGCCTGTCGGTGGTCTGCGCGGACAGCACCGTGACGACGAGCAGCTGGAAGGGGTCGTCGAAGTCGAGCTCGCACCGCGCGTCGGGGTAGGTCTCGCCGAGCACCCGGTCGATCTTCCGGGCTCGCCGGACCAGGCCGGTGCGGGTCTCGGCGTCGACGGGGGTGGCGGACACGGCCCCAAGCGTACGGCGGGACGCGGACACCGCCGATTCGAGCCGATCGCGTCCCATCCCGGAGCGGCTGGTTCCTGTGAACTAGCCCACTGGTTAGGATTCGGCAACGTACCCGTGTGCTGCGGGTCGCTCGGCTAGGAGGATTCGTGGACAACGACGTACTGCGTCAGGCCCCGCTGTTCAGCGCGCTCGACGACGAGGCGGCGACGGCGCTACGGGCCTCCATGGCCGAGACGAAGCTGCGCCGCGGCGACGTCCTCTTCCACGAGGGCGACTCGGGCGACAAGCTCTACATCGTGCTCGACGGCAAGGTGAAGCTCGGCCGCACCTCGTCCGACGGCCGGGAGAACCTCCTCGCGATCCTCGGCCCCGGCCAGATGTTCGGCGAGCTGTCGCTCTTCGACCCGGGCCCGCGCTCGGCGACCGTGACCGCGGTGACCGACGCGTCCTTCGCCTCCCTCTCCCACGAGGACCTCCTGCGCTGGCTCGAGGGCCGCCCGGTCGTCGCCCGCGGCCTCCTCACCCAGCTCGCCGGCCGGTTGCGCAAGGCGAACGACGTCGTCGCCGACCTGGTGTTCTCCGACGTCCCCGGTCGCGTCGCCAAGGCGCTGCTCGACCTCGCCGACCGCTTCGGCCGCACCGCCGACGACGGCGTCCACGTCCACCACGACCTCACCCAGGAGGAGCTCGCCCAGCTGGTCGGCGCCTCCCGGGAGACCGTGAACAAGGCCCTCGCCGACTTCGCCTCGCGCGGCTGGCTGCGCCTCGAGCCCCGCTCGGTCGTGATCATGGACGTCGAGCGCCTGTCCCGCCGCGCCCGCTGACCGTCGAGTTGGGCCCCGCTCCCCGTTGAGTTGGGCCGTACTCACCCCCGAAGTGGCTCAAACTCCCGCCAGGGCATCCCGCACGCGACGGATCCAGACGTCGACGCGCTCCGGGGCGAGGTCGGACTTGGTCAGCACGATGACCGTCCAGCCGAGCTCGCGCAGGCGCTCCCGGCGCCGGCGGTCCCGCTCGCGCTGCTCCGGTGTCGTGTGGAACTCCTCGCCGTCGTACTCCACCGCCACCCGGGCGTGGGGATAGGCCAGGTCGAGCCGGTACGTCGGGACGCCGTCGACGTCCACCCAGTGCTGGAGCACCGGGAGCGGGAGTCCGTGGTCGACGATCTCCAGCCGCACCCACGACTCCGCGCGCGACTCGGACCGAGGGTCGCCGAGCGCGACGATCGTGCGCAGCCGGCGCACACCGCGACGACGGAAGTAGCGCGGCAGCATCCGCATCATGTCCTCGACCGTGAAGCCGTAGCTCCGCATCAGCGCGTCCATGGCCGCGAGCCCCTGGCGACGGCTGAGCTTGCAGCCGAGGTCCATCGCGGTCCGGATCGGCGTGGTGACGCGGACCCCGTCGACATCGCACCAGTCGCCGGGCCGCAGGTCGCGCGTGCCACCGGCGCACTCCGGCCGGTCGGTCGGGTCGTGCCCACGCAGGACGTAGGACTCGATCGGCGCGATGACGTCGAGCTCGCGGTAGTCGTGGACCTCGCAGCCGAGGACCCATGCGGCCGTGCGGTCGCAGAGCACCGAGTGGGGTGAGATCACCAGGCGCGCAGCGCGGACCCGCAGGAGCGGGGTGTCGGGCAGGGCGGCGTCGACATAGACGCCACGGAGCACGCGTCGCAGGAGGCGCTGCTGGACCGCGTCGTCGAGCCGGCGGCGGCTGATGCCGGCCGCGCGGGCCTCCTGGCAGGTGAACGGGGACGGCGGGAAGTCAGGCATGAGGGGGACGATCCCGGCCGAGGGCTCAGCTGTCGCTGCGTCGTACCTCGACGGTGGACAGCACGGCCCGTGCCCGCACCTGTGGATGGACTCCGGCCCCACTCACCCGGGACGCACGCCCAACTCGAGGGGGAATGGGGCCCAACTCAACGGTGGGCGAGGTAGAGCAGCTGGGCGCGGACGGAGAGCTCGGCGGCGCCCCAGAGGGACTCGTCGACGTCGGCGTAGACGACCTCGACCACGCGGCGGGGCAGCGACTCGTCCTCGGCCAGGTCGGGCGACAGCGGCACCGCCAGCTCGCGCAGAGCGCGCTCGACCTGGGCCAGACGGTCGCGGCGGTGGGCGAGATAGAAGTCGAGGACACCGAGGGCGTCGTCGAGGACCGGGCCGTGCCCGGGCCACAGCGCGGCGACCTCGCCCGAGGCCGCCACATCTCTCATCCGCGCGATGGAGGAGAAGTACGGGCCGAGCTGGCCGTCGGGGTGGCCGACGACGGTGGTGCCGCGGCCGAGGACCATGTCGCCGGTGAGCAGCGCGTTCTCCGCGGGCAGCACGAACGAGACGGAGTCGGCGGTGTGGCCCGGAGTGGTGAGCACCCGGAGCGACAGCCCGTCCACGGAGATGTCCTCGCCGTCCACCAGCGGATCGGCGTCGACACACAGCGCCGGCGAGAGCGCCCGCACCGCGCACCCCTTGCGGCGGGCGAACTCGACCGCCACCTCCGCGTGGTCGAAGTGGTGGTGAGTGAGCAGCACCAGCCCGACGTCGCCGAGCTCGGCGGTCAGCCGGTCGAGGTGGCCGTCCTCGACCGGCCCGGGGTCGACGACGACCGACGCCGAGGCGCCGGGCTCCTGGAGCACCCACGTGTTGGTCCCGTCGAGCGTCATCGGGCCGGGGTTGGGCGCGAGCAGGCACCGCGCCCGGGTCCCGAACGACCCGCCCGACCAGGACGTCACGCGCTCCTCCGGGCGGCCACGAGCGGCCGCAGCCGGTCGGGCATCGACAGCGTCCAGCCGTCGCCGAGCGGCTCGATCGTGGGCGTGAACATCTCCACCGACCGCGCGGCCGCGACCGCGAGCACCTCCTGCGGCGAGGAGAGCGAGCCGACCTCCATCGAGGTCAGGTACGTCGGAGGCATCAGGGCCAGCTCGCCGGCGTCCGCCTGCTCGACGGCGACCCGCGCCGGGATCCACGCGACCGACGACGACTCGGTCGAGACGTCGCGGGACACCTGGCCGAGCGGCAGCGAGGCCACGAAGAACCAGGTGGAGTACCGCTTCGGCTCGAAGACCGGGGTGAGCCAGGCGTCCCAGACGCCGAGCAGGTCCGAGCGCAGCACCAGGCCGCGCCGGTTCAGGAACTCCGTGAGGGAGAGCTCGCGCGACTCGAGCGCGACCCGGTCGGCCTCCCAGTCGTCGGCCGTGGTGTCCGCGACAGTGGAGGTGTCCGACATGCCGGCGAGCAGCACCCCCGACTCCTCGAACGTCTCCCGCACCGCGGCGCACACGAGCGCCCGCGCGGTCTCCTCGTCACACCCCAGCCGCGCGGCCCACGCGGACGGCGACGGCCCCGCCCACCCGACGGTCGCGTCGAAGTCGCGCGGGTCGACTCCCCCGCCCGGGTAGACGGCCATGCCGCTGGCGAAGTCCATCGAGACCTGGCGTCGCAGGTAGTAGATCTCCGGGCCCGAGGGCGAGGGCCGCATCAGGATCACCGTCGCCGCGTGGCGCGGCTCGACCGGCGCCCGTCGGCCGTCCGCGAACTCGCGCGCGACCTCGACGATCGGGTCCGGCAGCGGGACCGGCGGCGGCGGGACCCTCATGAGGCGAAGCGGACGACGATCTCGACCTCGACCGGCGAGTCCAGCGGGAGCACGGGTACGCCGACGGCGGACCGCGCATGCACGCCGGCGTCGCCGAACGCGGTGCCGAGCAGCTCCGAGGCGCCGTTCGCGATGCCCGGCTGCCCCGTGAAGTCGGGGGTCGACGCGACGAACGCGACCACCTTCACGACCTGCACGACGCGGTCGAGGTCGCCCACCTGCGACTTCACCGCGGCGATCGCGTTGAGCGCGCACTGACGGGCGCACTCGACGGCGTCCTCCGTGCTGACCTCGCCGCCCACCTTGCCGGTGAGCATGAGCTCGCCGTTCCTCATCGGCAGCTGGCCGGAGGTGAACACCAGGTCGCCGGAGACGACGGCGGGCACGTAGACCGCCACCGGCTTCGCGACCTCGGGCACCGCCAGACCGAGGGCCTGCAGGCGCTCCTCGACGGCGCTCGTCCTCGGGGTGGTCACTCGACCGGCCGCTTGAAGTAGCCGACCAGGTTCTCCGGGCTCATGCCGGGCGCGATCTGCACCAGCTCCCACCCGTCCGAGCCGAAGTTGTCGAGGATCTGCTTGGCCGCGTGCGTGAGGATCGGCGCGGTCAGGTACTCCCACTTGGTCATGCCACGCACCCTACTCGCGGCGGACCGGACCTCCACCCGCGGCCGGGCCGGCACCCGAACGGGGTCACCAGAGGCCGAGGTACGGCGCCAGCTGGTTGCGCACCTCGTTGACCGCGACCGCCAGGAAGAGCCCGGCACAGAGGGCGAGCAGGCTGTTGGAGAGCCAGCCGTTGCACCACTCGCCGGGCACGCCGTCGTGGCGCCGGTTGAGCAGGACGAGGAGCGTGATCGCGAGGAAGGGCATGAACAGCGCCCCGAGAACGCCGTAGGCCAGGATCAGCGCCACCGGCTTGTCGAGGAGCAGCAGGAGCATCGGCGGGAAGGTGAGCCACAGCAGGTAGGCGCGGAAGAGCCTCCCGCCGGTGCGGGTCTCCTCGGCGCCGGATGGCAGCCCGCGCAGGTTGCCGACGAAGTCCGCGAACATCAGGCTGACGCCGTTCCACACCCCGATCAGCGAGGACATCGAGGCGGCGAAGAACCCGACGAGGAACACCACGTGGTAGAGCTCGCCGTAGCGGTCCTTCAGCACGCCGGAGACGTCGACCAGGCCCTGGTCGCCCGCCGCCAACGCGATGTTCGCCGAGTAGAGCAGCTCGGCGCCGAGGATCAGCGTCGCGACGACGAAGAGCCCGGTGACGCCGTACGCGACGCTGTTGTCGATCCGCATCACCTTCATGAACCGCGGCGTCGACCCGCCCTTCTCGCGCAGCCAGTAGCCGTACGCCGCCAGGGTGATCGTGCCGCCGACCCCGCCGGCGACGCCGAGGATGTAGAGCATGCTGCCGTCGGGGACGATCGGCCGCAGGCCCAGCACGATCTCCCCCAGGTTCGGGGCCCGGGCCGACGACCCGCCACTTCGCGGGGCGCTCCGGTCTCAGTCGACGAAGGCACAGAACTCGTTCCCCTCCGGGTCGGCCAGCACGGTCCACCGGATGTCGCCGCCGGGCTCGCGCAGCACGGTCGCCCCGTGGTCGACGAGCAGCTGGACGTAGGGCACGTCGACGTCCCAGTGGATGCGGTTCTTCACCGTCTTGCCCTCCGGCACGGGGACGAAGGCGAGGTACTCGAACGGCGCCCCCGGGATCTCCTCGACCCCGTCGCCCTCGGCGTCGACCGTGCCGCCCAGCACCTCGGCCCACCACCGCGCCTGGGCCGGCCCGTCGTGGGCGTCGACGATGATCTCGTAGAGCCGCTCCTCGGGCACCTGCTCGCGCGGGAACGTGCACAGCTCGCCACCCTCCGGGTCGCGCAGCACGTCCCACCGGGGCTGCGCGGGGTCGAGCATCGTCGCGCCCAGCGCCAGCACGTCGTCGGTGCTCGCCACGTGCACGTCGAGGTGCACGCGCTGCTTGACGGTCACCCGCTCCGGTACGGGGTTGATCCACACCGAGTGCCGCGGTGTCGGGCCCGTGAGCAGGCGGAGGTCGCCGCGGCTCTCCACCTGCCGCCCGAGGGCTCCGGCCCAGAACCGGGCCATGACGTCGACGTCGACGGCGACGGCGTCGATGCAGAGGTCCTTCCAGGAAGCGATCACGGACCCATCGTGTCCCAAACCGGTTGACCTCAACCGCGATTGAAGTCCTACCGTCACTCCGTGACCCTCACCGTCCCGCCCGTGGAGCCCCGGCCGCGCATCCTCTCGCCGGCGTACGCCGCCACGACGATCGGCATGTTCGCGCTGGTCGCGTTCTCGGCGTTCGAGGCGACCGCGGTCACCACGGTGATGCCGACGGTGGCCGAGGAGTTCGACGGCGTGAGCCTCTACGCGCTGTCGTTCGCGGCCCCGCTGGCGAGCGGCGTGGTCGGCATGGTGGCGGCCGGCGCGCGCAGCGACCGGCGCGGCCCGGTCGGTCCGCTGCTGGTCTCGATGGTGCTGTTCGCGGTGGGCCTGGTGGTCTGCGGCCTGGCGCCGTCGATGGAGGTGCTGGTCGCCGGCCGCGTGCTCCAGGGCCTGGGCGGCGGCGCGATGACCGTGTGCCTGTACGTCGTGGTGGGTCTCTGCTTCCCGGCGGTGCTCCAGCCCGCGGTGTTCGCGAGCTTCGCCGCCGCATGGGTGCTGCCGTCGCTCTTCGGCCCTGCCCTCGCGGCGTTCGTCGCGCACGCGGTGGGCTGGCGCTGGGTGTTCCTCGGCGTGGTCGCGCTGGTGGCGGCGGCGGGGTTCCTCATCGCCCCGGCGCTGCGAGGCATCGCGCCGCGCGACGGCGAGCAGCCGACGCCGTGGGCCCGGCTGCTGTGGGCCCTCGTGGCCGCGATCGCCGTGCTCGCCCTCGAGCTGCTCGGCTCCCGCGAGGGCGCGATCGCGCTCCTCGCCGTCGTGGCGTTCGCCCTGGTCCTGGTCTCGCTGCACCGGCTGCTGCCGGCCGGCAGCCTCGCCGGCCGGCGCGGGCTGCCCGCGGTCGTCGCGACCCGCGGCCTGCTGAGCGCGTCGTTCTTCTGCGCCGAGGCCTACATCGTCTTCGTCCTCCAGGAGCGGTGGGGCCTCACCCCCGGCACCGCGGGTCTGGCGCTGACCGCGGTCGGGCTCAGCTGGGCCGCGGCCAGCCAGGCCCAGTCCCGCCTCGGCCAGCGGATCAGCCACGCGACCGCGATGACCGTCGGCAGCGCGCTGGTCGCGGCCGGCGCGCTCGCGCTCGCCGTCGTCGTGGTCACCGACCTCCACCCGCTGCTCGCCGCCGCCAGCTACGTCCTCGGCGGCGCCGGCATGGGCTTCGGCTACCCCCGCACCAGCGTCGCGATGCTGGCCGTCTCCACCGACGACGACCGCGGCTTCAACTCCTCCGCGCTGTCGGTCGCCGACTCACTCGGCGGCGCGATCGCGCTGTCGGCCTCGGGCGTGGCGTTCGCGGTCGCGGTCCGGGCGGACGCCGACGCGTTCCTCGCGGTGTTCGTGCTGGCGCTGGTGCTCGGTGCGCTGTCCGTGGTCACCGCGCGGCGGACGACCTGAGGGCTCCCGCGGGCCGGGGCCGCCGAGGCGGACGCCGTCCCGATGCGTGCAGTGCCGCGGCCGGGCGGTCGGTCACCTGCGGTCGGTCACCGGCGGTCGGACACCGGCGGTCGGTCACCGGGCCGCGAGCCAGACGTCGAGGGTGACGGTGCCCCGCGGACCGCCGTCCTGCGGCAGCAGGCCGCCCGAACGCATCGCCCGGCCGGCGGCGCCGGGGACGCGCACCGGGACGACGCGGCGGCCCCGCGCGACCCGGCGCGCCACGTCGACCAGGTCGTGCACCTCGGGACCGGCCAGGTCGGGCACCCGGCCCGACGGGCCCCGCTCCGTGAGGCCGACCAGCGCCTCCGCGACCTCGCGGGCGGCGATCGTCTGAATCCGCATCCGCGGCACCAGCGAGAACGGCCCGACCCGCACGAAGCCCAGCGCCTGCTCGGCGAACTCGTGGAACTGCGTCGCCCGCAGCACGCTCCACGGCACCTCGCCCTCGGCCAGCAGCCGCTCCTGGAGCCGCTTGCCGGCGTGGTAGCCGGTGTCGACCTCGTCGATGCCGACGATCGACAGCGCGACGACGTGCGCCGCGCCGGCGGCCTGCAGGCGCCGGGTGACGCTGCCGAAGAACGCCTCGGCGGCGGCGCGCTTCTGGGTCGCGACGCTGGTGACGTCGACGACCGCGTCGACGCCGGTCAGCCGCTCGGCCAGCCCGGCGCCGGTCGTCAGGTCGACGCCCTCCGACCGGGACAGCACGACGGCGTCGTGGCCGCGCTCGCGGGCGACCTCGACGACGTGACGGCCGACGACGCCGGTGCCGCCGGCCACGGCGATCCTCATGGGCTCAGCATGGTGCATGCCCCGTTGACGACAGAACGTCCCGGGTGACATCGCTGGCCTGTTCGTCGGTCCACCTCGCACAGCGCCCAAACGGCGCAATTGCGTCGCAAGGGCAGCCGGCACGGCGGCTGCGTCGCTCCTTCGGCGCAATTGCGCCGTTCGGGGCACCGGGATCAACGGGCCCGGCGTTGCCACGCCGGGAAGTAGTCGCGCCAGGTGTCGTTGATCGGCGGGACGTGGGCGACCCCGCGCTCGAGCAGGACCCGCCGCACCCGGAGCAGCGTCTCCTCCGGCTTCCGATAGATGCCCTCGGCGGTCACGACCAGGATCCGGTAGTGCTCGTCGTCGAGCTCTTCGCGCCGGTGGAGGTCGCGCCGCCACTGCCGGACGTCCTCGGCGTGCTGGCGGCCGTCGTACTCGACGATCACCCTGCCGGCCCGGTAGTAGAGGTCGAAGCGGCGCCGCAGCGCACCGCTCTCGTCGTGGAGCTGCACGTTCGTCGTCGGCTCGGGCAGACCAGCGAGGACGATCAGCATCCGGAGGATGGTCTCGGCCGGGGAGTCGACGCCGACCCTGACGAAGGCGGCCCCGACGGCGGCAGCACCAGCGTGCTGGTCACCGCTACGTCGGCACAGCTTCACGAGCTTCTCCGGGGTGATGCCGAACTCGCGGACGATCGCGTCGCCGAGGACCACGAGATCGACCAGCGACAGGTAGGCCGCGAGCTGGATGAACATCGTGACCGGCTCGACGACCGCGACGCCGCGGACCCGGCGGATCCGCTTGAGGCGGATGGTCACGTGGGACTTGAGCCCGTCGCGCCGGCGTCGGTCCTTCGCCCGGAACACCAGCACGTGCTCAAAGGGGTGCTCCGGGACGGGGAGCCGGTAGACACGGGCCGCACTGAAGTGGCTGGCCACCGCTCCCTCGGGATGGAGCAGGAGCGCCGCCCGTATCCGCGTCAGCTCGTCCATGTCGTCGACATGGACCCAGGCGGACCGGAACACCTGCTGGTACTCGCGTCTCCTCAGCAGCGACCGGTCGTGACCGGACTCGACGAACTGGGCTGTCGTGAACGGCCCACCGGTCGTCACCGGCCGGGGTCGGGCTGAGGGGTGCATGCGTCGACCTTGCCCCGTGAGCCGAGCGGGCGCGGGCGTCATCCACAGGCTCTCGGCGAGGGAGCCAACCGGCCATCGCCCAAACGACGCAATTGCGCCGCAAGTGCAGCCTGAACCGCGCCTGAGTCGTCCTTCCGGCGCAATTGCGCCGAAAGGGCGCCCGCTGCCCCGCTCCCCCTCCGCCGCGCGCCCATCAGCGCCTCAGCGCCTCAGCCCCTCAGACCAGCGGCGGCTCGGTCTTCTCGCGGACCTCGTCCTCGGCGACGCCCGGCGCCAGCTCCACGAGCCTCAGGCCTCCCCCTTCTGACGCGGGGGTCACGTCGATGACGGCGAGGTCGGTGATGATCCGCTGGACGACGCCCCTGCCGGTGTAGGGCAGCGAGCACTCCTCGACGATCTTGTACGAGCCGTCCTTGGCGACGTGCTCCATCAGCACGATCACCGACTTGGCGCCGTGGACCAGGTCCATCGCGCCGCCCATGCCCTTGACCATCTTCCCGGGGATCATCCAGTTCGCGATGTCACCGTCCTTCGACACCTGCATCGCGCCGAGGATCGCGGCATCGATCTTGCCGCCGCGGATCATCCCGAACGACGTGGCCGAGTCGAAGAAGCTCGCGCCGCGGCGCAGCGTCACGGTCTCCTTGCCGGCGTTGATCAGGTCGGGGTCCTCGTCGCCGTCGAGCGGGTAGGCGCCCACGCCCAGGATCCCGTTCTCGGACTGGAGCACGAGCTCGACGTCGTCGGCGACGTAGTTCGGCACCAGCGTCGGCAGCCCGATGCCCAGGTTCACGTACGAGCCGTCGGTCAGCTCGGCGGCCGCCCGCGCGGCCATCTCCTCGCGCGTCCAGCTCATCGCTGCGCCTCCTTCGGACGGACCGTCCTCTTCTCGATCCGCTTGTCCGCGGCCTGCTCCGGGGTCAGGGGTACGACGCGGCGCACGAACACGCCGGGGGTGTGGATCTGGTTCGGGTCCAGCTCCCCGGGCTCGACGAGCTCCTCGACCTCGGCGATCGTGACCCGCCCGGCCATCGCGGCCAGCGGGTTGAAGTTCCGTGCGGCGTCCCGGTAGACGAGGTTGCCGTGACGGTCGCCCTTCCAGGCCCGCACCAGCCCGAAGTCCGCCACGATCGCGTGCTCGAGCACGAACTCCTTCGGACCCTCCGCGGTCTCGAAGACCTGCGTCTGCTTCGCCGGGGACGACACCACGACGTTCCCCGAGTCGTCGTACCTCCACGGCAGGCCGCCCTCGGCCACCTGGGTCCCGACACCGGTCGCGGTGAAGAACGCCGGGATGCCCGACCCGCCGGCGCGCAGCCGCTCGGCCAGCGTCCCCTGCGGGGTCAGCTCGACCTCGAGCTCACCGGAGAGGTACTGCCGGGCGAACTCCTTGTTCTCCCCCACGTAGGACGACACCATCCGCCGGATCCGCTTCTCCGCCAGCAGCCGGCCCAGGCCCCAGTCGTCCACGCCGCAGTTGTTCGACACCGCCTCCAGGTCCGTCGTCCCGGCCCGCAGCAGCGCGTCGATGAGCACCGAGGGGATCCCACACAGCCCGAACCCCCCGACGGACAGCGTCGCGCCGTCCGCAATGTCCGCCACGGCGTCTGCGGCCGAGCTCACCACCTTGTCCATGACCCGATCCAATCCCGCCGCCCAGGAGCGGTCAACGTCCGACCGGTGGATCGACGCCGATCAGTCACCCAGTGAGAGCCAGACTCCGCTAGCGTTCACCGAGTGGACACTCCCGCTGACGTGGTCGGGCGCGCCGTCGCCGTGCTGCGAGCGGTGTCGGTGCAGGAGCCGGCCGGGGCGACCACCTCCGAGGTCGCGCGCCGCAGCGGTCTGGCCCGGCCGACCGCGCACCGACTGCTGACCTCCCTGCTGGCCGAGGGCGTGGTGGACCGCGACGCGGCCGGCCGCTGGCTGCTCGGCCCCGAGCTCTACCTGCTCGGGAGCACCGCCGCCTCGCGCTACGACGTCACCGCGCTCGCCCAGCCTGTGGTCCGGCGCCTCTCGGTGGCCACCGGCGAGAGCGCCTTCTACTCCGCCCGTCGGGGCGAGGAGACCGTCTGCCTGCTGCGCGAGGACGGCAGCTTCCCGATCCGGTCGCACGTGCTCCACGAGGGCATCCGCTTCCCGCTCGGCGTCGCGTCGGCCGGCCTGGCCGTCCTCGCCTACCTCACCGACGGCGAGATCGACGACTACCTCGCGCGGACCGACCTGACGGCGGCGTACGGCGACCGGCATGGTGCCGACGCGGTGCGCGAGCGGGTCGCGGCGACGCGAGCCCACGGCTACGCGCTCAACCCCGGGCTCATCGTCGAGGGCAGCTGGGGCATGGGGGCGGTCGTCTTCGACGCCGCCGAGGTCCCGTGCGGGGCGCTGAGCCTGACCGGGATCGAGCACCGGTTCTCCGCCGACCGGCGCGTCGAGCTCGGCCCGCTGCTGCTGCGGGCCGCCCACGAGTTGTCCACCTCACTGCGGCGGCGCTGAATCCCCACCTACGCTGTCGACATGACGGAGCCGGACTGGTCGGGCGTGCGCCTGCACGTCGTCACGGGCAAGGGGGGCACCGGCAAGTCGACGGTGGCCGCCGCGCTCGCGCTGGGCCTGGCCTCCCAGGGCAAGCAGGTGCTGCTCTGCGAGGCCGAGGGTCGGCAGGGCATCGCCCGGATGTTCGACGTCGACCCGCTGCCCTACGCGGAGCGGCGGATCGCCACCGGCCTGCGCCACGACGGCCGCGCCCCCGGCGTCGTGCACGCCCTCCACATCGACGCCGAGTCGGCGCTGCTCGAGTACCTCGCCATGTACTACAAGCTCGGCCGTGCGGGCCGGGCGCTCGACCGCTTCGGCGTGATCGAGTTCGCGACGACGATCGCCCCCGGCACCCGCGACGTGCTGCTCACCGGCAAGGTGTTCGAGGCGGTGCAGCGGAACAGCCGCAACAAGGGCGCGACCCGGTACGACGCCGTGGTGCTCGACGCGCCTCCGACCGGGCGGATCGCGCAGTTCCTCAACGTCAGCGGCGAGCTGGCGGGACTGGCGAAGGTCGGCCCGATCAAGAGCCAGGCCGACACGATGATGACGCTCTTCCGCTCGCCGCGGACGGCGGTGCACCTGGTGACGGTGCTCGAGGAGATGCCGGTGCAGGAGACCGCCGACGGCATCGCCGAGCTGCGCCGCGCGCGGCTGCCGGTCGGCGCGGTCGTCGTCAACCAGGTCCGCCCACGCGACATCGCCCCCGCCGACCTGGAGGCCGCGCTCGCCGGCACCCTGGACACCGAGCGGGTCGCCGCCGACCTGGCGGAGGCCGGTGTCGAGGTCGGACCCGACCTGGTCGACGGGCTGATCGCCGAGGCCCGCGACCACGCCGAGCGGCGGGCGCTCGAGGACGCGCAGCGCGAGGTCGTCGCCGGCCTCGGCGTCCCCGTCTACGAGCTGCCGCGGCTGGCCGGCGGCGTCGACCTCGGCGGCCTGTACGAGCTCGCCGCGGACCTCGAGAAGGAGGGCCTGTCGTGACCTCCCGGCCCCGCGTCGGCCCGCTCGCCAGCGGGCCCGGTCCCGCCCCCGTGCTCGACGTCGACGAGCTCCTCGACGACCGGCGCACCGGCATCATCGTCTGCTGCGGGTCGGGCGGCGTCGGCAAGACCACGACGTCCGCGGCCCTCGCCCTTCGCGCCGCGGAGCGCGGCCGCAAGGTCGTCGTGCTCACCATCGACCCGGCGCGCCGGCTCGCCCAATCGATGGGCATCGCGAGGCTCGACAACACCCCGCGGCCGGTCGCGGGACTGCGCACCAACGCCAAGGGCAACCGCAAGGGCGGCAGCCTCGACGCGATGATGCTCGACATGAAGCGCACCTTCGACGAGGTGGTGGAGAGCCAGGCCACCCCGGAGAAGGCGAAGCAGATCCTGGAGAACCCCTTCTACATCGCGCTGTCGAGCTCGTTCGCGGGCACGCAGGAGTACATGGCCATGGAGAAGCTCGGCCAACTCCACCGTGAGCACGTCCTGGGGGACGGCAGCTACGACCTGATCGTGGTCGACACCCCGCCGTCGCGCTCCGCCCTGGACTTCCTGGACGCGCCCGAGCGGCTGTCGAGCTTCCTCGACGGGCGGTTCATCCGGCTGCTGCTCGCCCCGGCCAAGGGGCCGGCCAAGCTGATGACCGCCGGGCTCAGCGTGGTGACCAACGCCCTCAACCGGGTGCTCGGCGCGCAGGTGCTGCGGGACATGCAGACGTTCGTCGCCGCCTTCGACACGCTCTTCGGCGGCTTCCGCCAGCGGGCGCAGCAGACCTTCGAGCTGCTCCAGGCCGACGGCACGGCGTTCCTCGTGGTCGCGGCGCCGGAGCCGGACGCGCTGCGCGAGGCGGCGTACTTCGTCGAGCGGCTCGGGGAGGACGCGATGCCGCTCGCCGGGCTGGTGGTCAACCGGGCGAACCCCGAGCCTCGCGGCACACTGTCCGCCGACGAGGCGATGGCGGCGTCGCAGCGGCTGCGCAAGCGCGAGCCCGGCTCGCTCACCGCCGGCCTGCTCCGCCTGCACGCCGACCGGTCCCGCGTGGTCGAGCGCGAGGCGCTGCTGCGCGCACGCTTCGCGGCGGCGCACCCGCAGGTGCCCACCGCCGTCGTCCCGGCGCTGCCGGGCGACGTCCACGACCTCACCGGCCTGCGCCGGGTCGGTCAGCTGCTGTCGGGCAGCTAGTGCCCTGAGTCAGTAATTCGGCCGCAGTAG
>NZ_BAAIFY010000014.1:0-104053 GCF_054653575.1 Nocardioides pyridinolyticus
GGGCGTGTGGCAAGGTTGCATCTACGAGATGCCCTTCGTGGTGGTGGAAATCGTTCCCTAGAGAAGACCGATTCCACCAGCACGTAAGGGCATTCTCACTTCACGCCGCGCTCACAACCCCGAGCTCATCGGTGGATCGAGGCTAAAGAGAGACAGGTCGATGGCTTCACCGAAGACGACCCACTCCCAGTCCAGCCATAGGGTCCCATCCAAGAGCGCTTCGAGCCAGACGCCAGTCTGTGCGTCCACGGTCAGTCCCAATGACCCAGCCTTGCCCGGCAAGGTGACCGAGAGAGCTGGGCGGTCGTGCAGGACGCGCTCAGCAACGCCGGACATGATGACGCCAGGATCGCTTCCGATGAGTTCCCGCCAGAATGCCACTGGCCGGCGCTCCAGTATCCGGGGGCTTGTGAAGGGGTTCGCCACGTCTGCTTCGCGATCCCTAGCGGTGAGCTGACCGGTCGAAGGGTCGCGATGCCACACGACGTGCTCACCCACGATCGTGTCGATCGTTCCGGGAGGCTCTTCGACGCGAAGTAATTCCCCCTGCACCCAGATCGCCTGGACGACTTGCGGCCGCCCGGCCTCGCGGCGCTGCCTGCACACGCCCCGCACACTCGTGCTCGGCGCGACGCCACCCAGCAGCGACGCGAGGTCGTCGGGCGTCTTCACAGCCAGCGTGGTTCGCCTCCGCCGTCCGGATTCTTCCACTTCGGACCTTCACGGTTGCCGCGCACAGTGTCGTACTCCGCCCCTTCGGGATTCACGTCGAACCAGGTCTCATTGTAGTACTTGTCGCCGCGGTTGCCGTAGTACGAGCGGTTGTAGCGGTTCATATCAATGCCCATAGCTGCACACCGGCGTAGTCGATGCTGCCGACACTCGCCGTAGTCATCACGAAGTGATGCCTACCCCCTCTGCGTTCGAATGGCTCGGCGATCCGTAGCCCCAACTCAATCGACCAGGGATCCGCCATAGTCGCGAGAGCCATCAGCTGCTCCAACATAGGCGGCGAATTCGCGCCAGACAGGATCGCCGAACCTGACGAATTTACGATAATGGCGGATTCGCCGAACAAGCAGAGAAGGGAGTATTACGGGCTCTTCGCACCTGCGGTGGGGGCGGTGTGAGCGACTCGCGGTGGTGAGCTGAGCGGGTAGCGGGGTCGAGGCCTTCCAAGATCTGGAGCGACCAAGCATCCCGACCGGAAGGCCTCGACGGTGTCGCAGCCTACGGCGTGTTCTCGTGCGCGCTCTGATTCTTGCTACTGCTCCCGATGTGATCTGCTCGTCGGTCTCGACGGCGTCCACGTGATCGATGTCCTCGACGTGACCGGGCACGACGGCAAGCGTGGCCCGTTCCTGCGGGTGGTGGTCGAGTCAGAGCCACGGGTCGAGGCGTGTCGCGCCTGCGGCGTGGTCGCCAACTCTCATGGCCGCCGTGACGTGCGGCTGGTCGACGTGCCCTGCTTCGGCCGGCCGGTTGAACTGGTGTGGCGCAAGCGGACGTGGCGGTGCGAGGAGCCCGCCTGCCCGGCCGGGACGTTCACCGAGCAGGACGAGAACATCGCCGCACCGCGGGCACTGCTGACCACCCGGGCGTGCTGGTGGGCGATCGGGCAACTACGCCGCGAGCACGCCTCGGTCGCCGGCCTGGCTCGCCACCTCGGCACCGCCTGGCGCACGGTATGGCACTCGATCAAGCCGATCCTGGAGACCCTCGCAGCTGATGAGTCCCGCTTCGAGGGAGTCCAGACTTTGGGGGTCGATGAGCACGTCTGGCACCACGTGTCCACCCAGCCCGTCGGGGACGGCGGCCGGGGACCGAAGGAGCTGACCGGGATGGTCGACCTGACCCGTCACCGCGACGACAAGGGCAAGATGCGAGTCCGGGCGCGGCTGCTCGATCTCGTCCCAGGTCGCACCGGCGCCGCCTACGCCGAGTGGCTCAAGGCCCGCAACGAGGAGTTCCGAGCCCAGATCGCGGTCGCCACCTTGGACCCGTTCCACGGCTACAAGAACGCCATCGACGACCAGCTCGAAGACGCCGTCGCAGTGCTCGACGCCTTCCACGTCACCAAGCTCGGAACCGACGCCGTCGACCAGGTCCGCCGCCGGGTACAGCAGACCATCCACGGCCACCGCGGCCGCAAGGGCGACCCGCTGTACGGGATCCGGCTGATCCTGCGCTGCGGGGCCGAGCGGCTCACCGAAAAGCAGAAGGCCCGCCTGGACAAGGCGATCCTTGCCGATGAGCGTCACGACGAGGTCTACGTGGCCTGGCAGTGCGCTCAACAACTGCGGGCCGCCTACAAGGCCGAGTCGCTGGCCGA
The DNA here is from genome assembly GCF_054653575.1 of Nocardioides pyridinolyticus. Taxonomy (NCBI): domain Bacteria; kingdom Bacillati; phylum Actinomycetota; class Actinomycetes; order Propionibacteriales; family Nocardioidaceae; genus Nocardioides; species Nocardioides pyridinolyticus. The sequence continues at coordinate 2,333 of NZ_BAAIFY010000014.1, forward strand.
AGGGCGGCAGATCGCCGAGAAGGTCCTCGCCACGTTCGCGACCTGCCCCATCCCCGAGATCCGCCGGCTGGGCAGGACCCTGCGCCAGTGGCGGGCCGCGTTCCTCGCCTACTTCACCACCAACCGCGCCTCGAACGGCGGCACCGAAGCGATCAACGGCCTCATCGAGCTCCACCGACGCATCGCCCGCGGCTTCCGCAACCGAGACAACTACCGCCTACGCATGCTCCTCATCGGCGGAGGACTCGACCAAGCCATCCCCACCTGAAGTGCGAAGAGCCGTATTACGTCGGCGTCGTGACGTACAAGGGTCTAGAGTTCGACGGAAAGCACACGCCGCTCGTATCGCGTGGCCTGTTCGAGCAGGTCCAGCTGGTTATCGAAGCCCACCGGACTGCAGGTGAGCGCTCCCGCCGTCACCGGTCGTATCTGGCGGGGTCGCTGTTCTGCGGACACTGCAAAGCGAAGCTGCTCTACTCAGTCTCGCGGGGCCGGAACGGAGAGTACGGCTACTTCTTCTGTAGTGGGCGCCACAACCAGAGCAGCGGCTGTCAACTGCCGTATCTGGCTGACGAACTCATCGAGGACGCGGTCATTCGACACTGGCGTCACGAGCAGCTGAGCGAAGCGGTCATGGCAGAGGTGCGGGAGGGACTGCAGGAAGACCTCCGAGAGCACCAAGCCGTCGCACGGCGCAAGGTCGCACAGATCCAGCGTCGCATCGCCAGCATCGAGCGAGAGCGTGCCAAGTAGGCTGAGAAGGCCATGCTCGACGTCATCCCAGATGATCTGGCTCGGGAGAAGCAGCGCGAACTCGCCGTCCACCTAGCCGACGCTCAGCTCGAGCGCGCGAAGCTCGTCGTCGACGACGAGAGTCGCTCGCGTGCCATCAATGTTGCGACGAGGCTGCTGAGCCTCTGCGGCGAGGCCTACGCGCGGGGCGACGACAAGATGCGACGCGAGTGGAATCAGACCTGGTTCGAAGCGATCTACATCACCGAGGACGAGCACGGGGAGCCGACTGTCGAATCAGTACGGCGAACACCCTTCTTTGAGGCGGTCCAGACCGCAGAGGTCCTCCCAGCGCGTAACGCTCCGGCCCAGCCGACCGATGCCGCCCAGAACGTGAAAGAACCCGACGGCCTGGGCCATCGGGTTCTTTCACGTGTTGGTGGTTCTAACTTGCCACTTCTGGTGGAGCTGAGGGGACTCGAACCCCTGACCCTCTGCATGCCATGCAGATGCGCTACCAGCTGCGCCACAGCCCCGAACCTGTTGCTTCCCTTGTGGGGTGACAACTCGCGGAATACTAGCCAACGACCCGACGCGATGCGAAATCGGGGGTCGGATCAGTCCGGCGCGACCCGGTTGTAGGCGCGCAGCCGCATCGGGCCGTCGCCGAGACCGTCCAGCTCGACCCATGCGCAGTTGTCCGGGCCGTGCAGCGCGGCCCGCTCGGTGACCGGCCAGCCGAGCAGGACCGGGACGGCGTCGCGGATCGCGGCGCCGTGCGAGACGGCCACGGCGAGCTCGCCGGGGCCGATCGTCTCGAGCAGCTCGGACACGGCCGCGACCATGCGGGCGGCCACCTCGGCGGCGTCCTCCCCACCGGGCACGACGTCGAAGTTGCCGCGGCGGAACTCCTCGAAGCCGGGCCGGTCGTCGAGGTCGCCGTGGGTGAGGCCCTGCCAGTCGGCGAGGAAGTACTCACGCAGCCGGGCATCGTACGTCGGCTCCAGCCCGGTCTCCTTGGCCAGGTACGCCGCCGTCTGCCGGGCGCGAGCGGAGTCGCTGGACCACAGCGCGGCCGGCCTCAGCGCGGCGACGGCGGGCGCGACCGCGGCGGCCTGGCGGTGGCCGGTGTCGTCGAGATCGGCGTCGAGCTGGCCCTGGATGCGCTGCTCGGCGTTCCAGGCCGTCTGGCCGTGCCGGAGCAGGACGAGGCGCCGAGGCTCAGCGCTCATGCGACACGACGTCCGCCGGCAGCTCGATGGCCGGGCAGTCGCGCCAGAGCCGCTCGAGCGCGTAGAACTGGCGCTCCTCCTCGTGCTGCACGTGCACGACGATGACGCCATAGTCGATGAGCACCCAGCGGCCGTCGCGCTCGCCCTCGCGGCGCAGCGGCTTGGCGCCGATCTCGCGGAGCTTGTCCTCGATCTCGTCGACGATCGCCTTGACCTGGCGGTCGTTGCTGGCGGAGGCCAGCACGAAGGCGTCACTGATCGCGAGCTGCTCGCTGACGTCGAAGGCGATGATGTTGGAGGCGAGCTTCTCCGACGCCGCGCGGGCGGCGGCGTGGACGAGCTCGAGGGCGTGGTCGGTGGCGGTCAAGACGAATCCTCGGGATACAGGTGGTGCTTGGCGATGTACTGCACGACGCCGTCCGGCACGAGGTACCAGACCGGTTCGCCGCGGCGGGTGCGCTCCCGGCAGTCCGTCGACGAGATCGCGAGCGCCGGGATCTCCACCATCGTCACACGGGCGGCCGGGATCGCCGCGATCGTCGCCTCGTCCATGGCGTAGCCGGGGCGGGTGCAGCCGACGAACTGGGCGAGCTCGAACAGCTCGCTGGCGTCGCGCCAGCTGAAGATCTCGGCGAGCGCGTCGGCACCGGTGATGAAGTAGAGCTCGGCGTCGGGGTGCTGCGCGCGCAGGTCGCGCAGCGTGTCGATGGTGTACGTCGGTCCGGAGCGGTCGACGTCGACGCGCGAGACCCTGAAGCGGGGGTTCGACGCGGTCGCGATGACCGTCATCAGGTAGCGGTGCTCGGCCGCGGTGACGACCCGGTCCGACTTCTGCCAGGGGTCACCGGTGGGGACGAAGACGACCTCGTCGAGGTCGAACCACGCCTGCACCTCCGACGCCGCCACGAGGTGCCCGTGGTGGATCGGGTCGAAGGTGCCACCCATGACACCGATCCGGCTGGTCACGGGCCGGTCAGCTGTGCTCGCGCCCCGCGCCGAACATCATCAGCCCGAAGATCAGGGCCAGCAGGATCGCCAGCGTGATGGCGCCGATGAGCCAGTGGTTCGGCACGTTCTCGTTGACGGCGTGGTGCTCCTCGGCGGCACGGACGACGGCGTACGGGATCTGCATGCACCCACCCTATCGGTCCCGGTCGGTCTCAGCGCACGTGGCCGTCGCCGGTCACGACGTACTTGGTCGACGTCATCTCCGGGAGGCCCATCGGGCCGCGCGCGTGCAGCTTCTGCGTGCTGATGCCGATCTCGGCGCCGAAGCCGAACTCACCCCCGTCGGTGAAGCGGGTCGACGCGTTCACGAGCACGGCGGCGGAGTCGACGGCGCGGGTGAAGTAGCGGGCCGCACCGAGGTCCTCGGTGACGATCGCCTCGGTGTGCTGGCTGGAGAACCGGCGGATGTGCCGGACCGCGGCCTCGATGCTCGGGACGACGGCCGCCGAGATGTCGAGGGAGAGGTACTCCGCGGCGTGGTCCTCGTCGGTGGCCGGCACCACGCCGTCGTAGGCCTGGAAGGACCCGTCGCCGTGGATGGTCACACCCGCCTCCTGGAGGGCGGCGACCACCCGCGGCAGGAACGCGTCGGCCACGTCGGCGTGCACCAGCAGCGACTCGGCGGCGTTGCAGACGCTGGTGCGGTGGGTCTTGGCGTTGAGCACGATCTCCAGCGCGCGGTCGAGCTGGGCGGCGCGGTCGACGTAGACGTGGCAGTTGCCGACACCGGTCTCGATCACCGGCACCGTCGACTCCTCGACGACCGAGCGGATCAGGCCCGCTCCCCCGCGTGGGATGAGCACGTCGACGAGGCCACGGGCGCGCATCAGCTCCTTGACCGTGTCGCGGCTGTCGGCCGGGACGAGCTGGATCACGTCCCGGTCGAGCCCGGAGCCGGCCACGGCCTCGCGCAGGACCTCGACGATCGCGGCGTTGCTGGCGCTCGCGCTCGAGCTGCCCCGGAGCAGCACGGCGTTGCCGGACTTCAGGCAGATGCCGGCGGCGTCGGCGGTCACGTTGGGGCGGGCCTCGTAGATCATCCCGACCACGCCGAACGGCACCCGCACCTGGCGCAGCTCGAGCCCGTTGGCCAGCGTCGACCCGCGCACCACCTCGCCCACCGGGTCCGGGAGCGCGGCGACCTCGCGCAGGCCGCGGGCCATGCCGGCCAGCCGGTCCGGCGTGAGCCGCAGCCGGTCGACGATGTTCGGCGGCGTACCGCCCTCCTCCGCGCGCGCGACGTCCTCGGCGTTGGCTGCGAGGATCGCGTCCTCGTGGGCCAGGAGCGCGTCGGCCATCTGCTCGAGCGCCAGGTCCTTCTCCTCGCGGGTCGCCAGCGCGAGCCCGTGGCTGGCCTCCCGGGCGCGCTCGGCGATCGCGGTGACGCTGCTGCTCATGGAGACAGCGTAGGGCGCGGCAACCATCCGGGGCTCCGGTGCGTCGTACGGTGGTCAGGCTTTCCTGCGAAAGGTCCTCCGTTGCGTCGTTCACTGCTCCTCTCGGCCGCCCTCGCGCTGGTCGCACCCCTCCTCGCGTCCGTCGGCACGGCCACCGCCGCCGACGAACCCGGGCCCACGACGCCGCGGCTGACGCTCTGGGCGCCTCAGGTGGTGACCGCCTACACCTACCGCCACCGGACCTGGACCGACCTGGGCCTGCGCGCGGTCGCCGAGGGCGGGCCGTTCGAGCTCTGGTCGCACCGCGCGTCCTACGACGACCTCATCGAGACCAGCTTCGTCAGCGGCGACACCACCGTCGCCCTGCCGGCCGGCTCGATGAGCGACTTCTCCGGCCTCAAGAAGTTCCTGTCGATCACGGTCGACCCGAAGAAGAGGGGCGAGGAGAACCTCACGGTGACCCGCAAGGCCTGCCTCAACGGCTACTCCGAGCGGGTGCGGCCGGACGCGCCGGCGCGCTCGCCGTACCCCGTCGGCTGCTGGTACAACGCATACACGCTCGGCTCCGTGCAGGGCGTCCAGGAGGGCTGGGCCACGCCGCTGCTGAGCCAGAGCCGTCCGCTGCGGATCGGCGCCGGCCAGTACACCGTCACCGTCACGGTCGCTCCGAGGTACGCCGAGCTGTTCGGCCTCACCCCGGAGGAGGCGTCCCGCACGCTCACGCTGAACGTCGTCGACGAGCGCACGAGCGAGCCCGCCGACTCGCACCCGCACCGCGCTCTCACGGCCCGGCCGGCCCGCCACTCGCCGGCCGGCGCGCCCGGCCGCGCCGCCGAGGACGGCCCGATGCCGGACCTGCGGTCGCTGCCCGCCTGGGGCATCTCGCTGTCGAAGAACTCCAAGTACCTCCGCTTCTCCGCCACCGTGTGGAACGCCGGCGACAGCCCGCTGGTCGTGGACGGGTTCCGCCGCGACGACGAGGACGTCATGGACGCCTACCAGTACTACTTCGACGCCGAGGGCAACCAGATCGGCTACGAGCCGGTCGGCGCGCTGCACTTCGACCCCAAGGCCTCGCACCAGCACTGGCACTTCGAGGACTTCGCCCGCTACTCGCTGCTCGACTCCGAGCTCAACGAGGCGGTCCGGTCGAAGAAGGAGGCCTTCTGCCTGGCCAACACCGACGCGGTCGACCTGACCGTGCCGGACGCGGAGTGGAAGCCCCAGAACACCGACCTCGCCACCTCCTGCGGCGACATCTCCTCGCTCTCGATCCGCGAGGTGCTGGCCGCCGGGTGGGGCGACACCTACACCCAGTACCGGGCCGGCCAGTCGTTCCGGATCGCGGGCCTACCCAACGGCACCTACTACGTCTCGGTGCTCGCCAACCCCGACGGCCGGCTGCACGAGCAGGCGACCGACAACAACCTGTCGCTGCGCCAGATCAGGCTCAGCGGCAGGCCCGACCACCGCAAGGTGACCGTGAAGCAGGTCGGGATCATCGAGGAGGAGCCGTACGGCGGCACCGGCTGATGTCCTGCGCCGCCGTCGAGTTGGGCCTCGCTCGCCGTCGAGTTGGGCCCTGATCCCGGGCGGGCGGGAGCAAGGGCCCATTGAACGGCGACTCATGCCCAACTCGACGAGGGGTCAGGTGGCGTGCCAGTCCTGGGCGCGGACGATCGCGTCGAGGCGGGCGGCGGCACGGTCGGCCACCGGGTTCTCGCCGGCGCGGGCCGCGAGCTCGACGAGCGCGTGGAGGTCGGCGGCGCGGGCGAGGTCGAGCGCGCGGTCGGGGTCGGGGTACGCCGACAGCACGCCCTCGACGTAGGCCGGCTCGCGGTCGAAGCGGAGCAGGTTGCCCAGGTCGGTGAACGGGTGGCCGGCGTGGGCGAACTCCCAGTCCAGCACCCCCGTGACCTCGAGGGTCTCGGGGTCGAGGAGCAGGTTCTTGGGGTTGAGGTCGCTGTGCACCAGGCAGGTGCGGGTCTCCTCGTCGAGGAGCGCCTCCGCACGCTGCCCGAGCTCGCCGAGGGTGTCGGGCAGCTCGACGTCGTACCGCTCGATCCGCAGGTCGCCGTCGGCGAAGACGCCGCGGCGGAGCAAGGGCATCCCGCCCAGCGCGGCGGCGACGCGACCGAAGGACTCCCCCACCCGGCGCAGGTCGGCGGCGGAGAGCGTGGGCAGCAGCAGGTCCCCGCGTACGCCGGGCAGGAACTCCGTGACGAGGAGGCCGGGCCCCTGCTCGAGGACCGCCGGCACCGGCAGCAGCCCGCGCACCAGCCGCAGCAGCGCGGCCTGGATCTCGGCCGCCTCCGAGGGATGCCGAAGGCCGGCGAAGATCCGCACGACAGTGCGGTCTCCGCCGGCCTCGGCGAGGAACGTCTCTCCGGACCAGCCGCCCTCGAGTGGCTGGAGCGACGCGAACCCCAGTGGGTCGTCCAGGGGATCAGCCCTTGCGCTTGGTGACTTCCTCGGTGAGGGCCGGGAGGACCGTGTGCAGGTCCCCCACCACACCGAAGTCGACGAGCTCGAAGATCGGGGCCTCCTCGTCCTTGTTGACGGCCACGATCGTCTTCGAGGTCTGCATGCCGGCGCGGTGCTGGATCGCACCCGAGATGCCGTTGGCGACGTAGAGCTGCGGCGACACGGTCTTGCCGGTCTGGCCGACCTGGAAGGTGTGCGGCATCCAGCCCGAGTCGACCGCGGCACGCGAGGCGCCGACCGCCGCGCCGAGCGCGTCGGCGAGACCCTCGACGGGCTCGAAGTTGCCGCCGGTGCCACGGCCACCCGAGACCACGATCGCGGCCTCGGTGAGCTCGGGCCGACCGGACGCCTTCCGCGGCTGCGAGGCCACGATCTGCGCGGTCTTCGCGGCGTCGGAGATCTCCGGGGAGACCTCCTCGACGGCGGCGGCGCCCTCGGACTCCTCCGGCGCGGCGGCGTTCGGCTTCACCGTGATGATCGGGGTGCCCTTGGTGACCTTGCCGGTGAGCGTGTAGTTGCCGGCGAACACGCTCTGCGTGACGACCGGGGCCCCACCGTCGCCGGGCTGCACGTCGACGGCGTCGGTGATCAGGCCGGACTCCAGCTTGATCGACAGGCGGGCGCCGATCTCCTTGCCCTCCGCGGTGGACGGAATGAGGATGGCGGCTGGGGACGCCTTCTCGGCGAGCTGCTGGAGCGCCTCTGCCTTGGGGACCACGAGGTAGCCGCTGATCTGACTGTCGTCGACGACGTAGACCTTCTCGGCGCCGTACTTCTTCACCTTGTCGGTGACCTCGGCCGCCTGGTCGGCCGGGCCGATGTAGACCGCGGACGGCTCGCCCAGGCGCTTGGCGATCGTGAGGAGCTCGTAGGTCGGCTTGCGGACCGCGCCCCGGACATGGTCGATCAGAACGAGAACTTCAGACATGACGGACGCTGCTCCTCAGATGAACTTCTTGGCGGCAAGGAACTCGGCGAGCGCCGAGGCGCCCGAACCGTCCTCGTCCTTGACGATCTCGCCAGCGGTGCGCGGCGGGCGGGCGGTGGTGTCCTCGACGGCGGTCCACGCCGCGTCCAGGCCGACCTCGCTCGCGTCGACGCCGATGTCGCTCAGCGACCACGTCTCCAGCGGCTTCTTCTTGGCGGCCATGATGCCCTTGAACGACGGGTAGCGGGCCTCACCGGACTGGTCGGTGACCGAGAGGAGGATCGGCAGCGTGGCGCCGATGACCTCGGTGGCCGTGTCGTCGTCGCGCTTGATCCGGACCTGGTCGCCCTGGGTCTCCACCACCGCGGCCAGCGTCACCTGCGGGAGACCGAGACGCTCGGCGAGCATCGCCGGCACGACGCCGCCGGAGGCGTCGGTCGAGGCCATGCCGCACATGACGATGTCGGGCGAGCCCCCGTCATTGCTGAGCTTCTCCACGGCCTTGGCCAGGACCAGCGACGTGGCCGCGTAGTCCGAGCCGGCGATCGCGTCATCGATCACGTGGACACCCTTGTCGGCGCCCATCTGGAGTGCCTTGCGGACGGCGTCGACGGCCTTCTCCGGGCCGATGCACACCGCGGTGACCTCGGTGTCGTCGCCGGCCTTCTCCTTGAGCTGGAGGGCCTGCTCGACGGCGTACTCGTCGAGCTCGGAGAGGAGCCCGTCGACGCCCACGCGGTCCACGGTGTTGTCCGACTCGAACCGCCGGTCGGCGGTGGCGTCGGGGACGTACTTCACACAGACGACAATGTTCATGGTGGTGTGGCCGGGGTGGCCCCTCCTGTGCACTCGGTTGCCCGTGAGGCTACCGCCCGGTCACTCGCGTCGAAACACGGATGAGGGTCGCCTGCGTCACAGCGCCACTGTCAGGGTCGGACGACCCGCTCGAGGATCCTGCCGACCACCAGGTAGGCGACGGCAGCCAGGCCCCAGTTGGCCAGGGCGTTCTTGGTGGCGGCGTCCGCGCCGTCGAAGGTGAAGATGCCGTTGCCCCGCGAGAAGACCTCGAGATCGAGGGCGTCGGCGACGTCGAGGACCAGCTTCACCAGCGCGTTGTCCGGGTTGGCGTCGAGGGCGATGAGCAGCGCGCCGACCGCGAGGACGAGCGCGCAGCCGACCGCCACGATCCAGACCAGCTGGCCCAGGTGGGTCCGGATCCGCCTGGTCGTCGTCATGGTCGTCGTCCTGCCCGTCTTCCGCTCAGCCACGAGCGAAGGATGGCACAGCCATCACCTCGGCAAACCTCCTCAGCGCCCGCGGAACTCGGCCTTCCCGGGCCCGTTCTCCATGAAGGACCGCATGCCGGTCGTGCGGTCCTCGGTGGCGAAGAGCGCCGCGAACTGCTGCCGCTCGATCTCCAGGCCGGTCTCGAGGTCGACCTCGCTCCCCCGGTCGATGGCCTCCTTGGCCGCGCGGACGGCGTACGACGCGGCGCCGGCGAACTGCCGCGCCCAGGCCACGGCCTCGGCGTACACCTGGTCCGCGGGGACGAGCCGGTCGACCAGCCCGATCGCGAGCGCCTCGTCGGCCTTGACGAAGCGGCCGGTGAGGATCAGGTCCTTGGCGCGGCTGGGGCCGACCAGGCGGGTGAGCCGCTGGGTGCCGCCCGCGCCGGGGATGATGCCGAGCAGGACCTCGGGCTGGCCCAGGGTCGCGTCCTCGGCCGCGAACCGGACGTCGGCGCAGAGTGCGAGCTCGCAGCCGCCGCCGAGGGCGTAGCCGGTGATCGCGGCGACGACCGGCTTGGGGATCCGGGCCACGGCGGTGAACGAGGACTGGAGTCCGCCCGAGCGCTTCACCATGTCCGTGTAGGACATGTCGGCCATCTCCTTGATGTCGGCGCCGGCCGCGAAGACCCGCTCGCCGCCGTAGATCACGACCGCCTTGACGTCGTCCCGCTCGGTGGCCTCGGTGGCGGCCGCGCGGATCTCCTCCTGGACCTGCACGTTGAGGGCGTTCATCTTCGGTCGGTCCAGCCGGATCGTGCCGACGCCGTCGGCCACCGCCAGTCGCACGAACTCGCCCATGTCGTCTCCTGCCTCTCGCTGCCGGGTCCGGGGGTCTCCGGGGGGTCTCGGGCATTCTGCCGGGCATCGGGAACAATGGCGCGGGTGACCCCAGGAGAGTGGCGCGCCCCCGGCGTGCGGGCACCGGTGTGGCCCGGCCGCAACTGGCCGCTGGGTGCCACCTGGTCCGAGGAGGCCACGAACTTCGCGGTCCACGCCCCGCGCGCGACGGCGGCCTTCGTCTCGCTCTTCGACGACGCCGGCCACGAGGTCCAGCACCGGCTGACCGAGCAGGCGCTGGGCATCTGGCACGGCGCGATCCCGGACGTGCGGCCCGGCACGCGCTACGGCTTCCGGGTCACCGGGCCCTGGGACCCCGAGCAGGGTCTGCGCTTCAACGAGAACAAGCTGCTGCTCGACCCGTTCGCGAAGGCCGTGTCGGGGGACCTGACCGTCGACCCCGCGATCTTCGGCTACGTCCTGGGCGAGCCCGAGCGGATGAGCGAGGCCGACTCCGCGCCGTACGTCCCGCTCGGCGTGGTCGTCGACGACCGGTTCGACTGGGGCGACGACCGGCCGCAGCGCCACCGCTGGCGTGACAGCGTCATCTACGAGCTGCACGTCAAGGGCATGACCGCGCTGCACGACCGGGTGCCCGAGGAGCTGCGCGGGACGTACGCCGGCCTGGCGACCCCCGCGGTCATCGACTACCTCAAGGACCTCGGCATCACCGCCGTCGAGTTGCTCCCCGTGCACCAGTTCGTGTCGGAGCCGGCGCTCGTCGAGCGCGGCCTGACCAACTACTGGGGCTACAACTCCATCGGCTACTTCGCCCCGCACAACGCGTACGCCGCCCACGGCGACCGCGGGCAGCAGGTCACCGAGTTCAAGCAGATGGTCAAGGCGTTCCACGAGGCGGGGCTCGAGGTCATCCTCGACGTGGTCTACAACCACACCGCCGAGGCGGGCCCGCTCGGTCCGACCCTGTCCTTCCGGGGGCTCGACGACCGCGGGTTCTACTGCCGGACGGGCGGGAGCGGCCCGGGCGAGCCGTTCCAGGACGCCTACTGGGACGTCACCGGGTGCGGCAACACCGTGAACGCGTCCGACCCGTTCGCGCTGCGGCTGATCCTGGACTCGCTGCGCTACTGGGTCACCGAGATGCACGTGGACGGCTTCCGCTTCGACCTGATGTCCGCGCTCACCCGCGTGCACCACCGGGTCGACATGGACAACCACCTGCTGATGGCGATCGGCCAGGACCCGGTCCTGCGGCACGTGAAGCTGATCGCCGAGCCGTGGGACGCCTCCATGGACGGCTACCGCGTCGGCGAGTTCCCTCCCCCGTGGGTGGAGTGGAACGACCAGTACCGCGACGAGATCCGCGACTTCTGGCGCAACCACTCCGCCGGCATCCGCACCGTCGCCACCCGGCTGGCGGGCTCCTCGGACCTCTACCTCGACGACGGGCGCTCGCCGTACGCCTCGATCAACTTCGTCACCGCCCACGACGGGTTCACGCTGCGCGACCTGGTGAGCTACGAGCACAAGCGCAACGAGGCCAACGGCGAGGGCAACCGCGACGGCACCGACAACAACCGGTCGTGGAACCACGGCACCGAGGGCGAGAGCGCCGACCCCGCGCTGGTGGCGGTGCGGCGGCGGCAGGCCGCGAACATGATGGCGACGCTGTGCCTGTCCAACGGCGTCCCGATGATCACCGCCGGCGACGAGCGGGGCCGGACCCAGCGCGGCAACAACAACGCCTACGCGCAGGACAACGAGATCTCCTGGATCGACTGGCGCCCCGACGACGCGTGGCTCGACGTCTACGAGATCACCAAGACCGCGCTACGGCTGCGGCGCGAGCACCCGGCGCTGCGGCAGCGGCACTGGTTCGAGGGGCGGCCCACGATCCAGGGCGGCCCCAAGGACCTGGCCTGGCTGCACCCGTCCGGGCGCGAGATGACCGGCGACGACTGGCACGACCCGAACCTGCGGGCGGTCGGGATGTTCGTGTCCGGCGCCCCGCTCCGCTCCCCCGGGCCGCGCGGCGAGCAGCAGGTCGACACGTCGTTCATGCTCTGGTTCAACTCCGACTGGCTGCCCCAGCGGATCCTGTTCCCGGAGAACGACTGGGTGCAGACCGGGGAGGTCGTGCTCTCCACCGACTTCAAGATGCCGGTCGGCACGCACGTCAAGGCCGGCGACCGGCTGAGCATCGGCCGGCGCACGGTCGTCGTCTTCCGCGAGGCCTGACGCCGAGTCGGCGCTGTCTCAGCTGAGACAGCGCCGGTTCGGCGTCACGGCAGGGCGACGACGCCGAGCTCGGCCGGCGAGGCGAGGAGGTCGTTGCGCGGGATGACGCGGACCGTGTAGCCGAAGGCACCGGAGCGGTCGAGGGTGACGCCGCCGTCGAAGCGGTGGCGCCCGCCCTCGTAGGACTCCGCGACGTGCATCGACTCCACGACGGTGTCGACCAGCTCGTCCTCACCGGTGCTGCGGCCGTGCACAAGCTGCACGTCGACGTCGTCGGGAGTGAGCGAGCCCAGCGCGACGAACGCGCGGACGCTGACCGAGTCGCCCACCTCGGGCGCGTCGCCGACGCCGCTGCTCTCGACGTGCTCGACGCGGACCGACGGCCAGCCCGAGCGCACCTTCTTCTTCCACGCGGCGAGCTCCGCGGCGCCGGCGTAGTCGGAGTTCAGGCGGCGCGCGGTGGCCGCGGACGGCGCGTAGAGCTGGCGGACGTAGTCGCGCACCATGCGGGTCGCCAGCACCTTGGGGCCGAGCGACTTCAGCGTGTGGCGCGTCATCTCCAGCCAGCGCGTCGGTACGCCGTCGGCGTCGAGGTCGTAGAAGCGCGGCGCGACCTCGTGCTCGATGAGGTCGTAGAGCGCCGCCGCCTCCAGGTCGTCGCGGTGGTCGACGTCCTCGACCCCGTCAGCGGTGGGGATGGCCCAGCCGTTGTCGCCGTCGTACCACTCGTCCCACCAGCCGTCGAGGACGGAGAGGTTGAGGCCACCGTTCAGCGCGGCCTTCATGCCCGACGTGCCGCACGCCTCGTACGGACGCAGCGGGTTGTTCAGCCACACGTCGCAGCCGGGGTAGAGCGGCTGCGCCATCGCGATGTCGTAGTTGGGCAGGAAGACGATCCGGTGCCGGATCTCCGGGTCGTCGGAGAGCCGCACGATGTCCTGGATCAGCTTCTTGCCGCCGTCGTCGGCCGGGTGCGCCTTGCCGGCGATGACCAGCTGGACCGGCCGCTCGGGATGCAGCAGGAGGCGCTTGAGCCGCTCGGGGTCGCGCATCATCAGCGTCAGGCGCTTGTAGGACGCCGCGCGTCGCGCGAAGCCGATCGTGAGCACGTCCGGCGAGAGAGCGTTGTCGATCCAGCCGAGCTCCGCGCGGGCCGCCCCGCGCTGCTCCCAGGACTTCGCGAGGCGCTTGCGCGCGTCGAGCACGAGCTTCTCGCGCATGACCCGCTTGGTCGCCCACACCTGGTCGCCCGGCACCTTGTCGACCGCGGCCCAGAAGGCGTCGACGTCGTCGCCGTCCTTGTCGGCGCCGTGGCCGGCGGCGAGGTCGAACATCTCACGGGCCACCCAGGTCGGGGCGTGCACGCCGTTGGTGATCGACCCGATCGGCACCTCGGCCTCGTCGAAGGCCGGCCACAGGCCGCTGAACATGCCGCGGCTGACGTGACCGTGCAGCTGCGAGACGCCGTTCGCGCGCTGCGCGAGCCGGAAGCCCATCACGGCCATGTTGAAGACCGACGGGTCGCCGCCCTCGTAGTCCTCGGCTCCCAGCGCGAGGATCCGCTCGACGGGTACGCCGGGGACCGGACCCGCGGTCTCGCCGAAGTACTGCTCGATCAGCGTCCGGGGGAAGCGGTCGATGCCCGCCGGGACCGGGGTGTGGGTGGTGAACACGGTCGAGGCGCGGCCGACCTCGAGCGCGGTGTCCAGGTCGAGCTTCGGACCACCCTCGGCCACGGTGAGCTCGCGGATCCGCTCCAGGCCGAGGAAGCCGGCGTGACCCTCGTTGGTGTGGAAGACCTCGGGCGCGGGGTGGCCGGTGATCCGGCAGTAGGCGCGGATCGCGCGCACGCCGCCCACGCCGAGCAGCAGCTCCTGGCGGAGCCGGTGCTCGCTGTTGCCGCCGTAGAGCCGGTCGGTCACGTCGCGGTAGTGGTCCGGGTTGCCCTCGACGTCGGTGTCGAGCATCAGCAGCGGCACGCGGCCCACGCTGGCGACGAAGATCCGGGCCAGCAGGTCCGGGCCGTCGGGCAGCGAGATGCTGATCATCGCCCGCTCGCCGTTCTCCTCGCGGAGCGGCGAGATCGGGAGGCCGTCGGGGTCGAGGACCGGGTAGGTCTCCTGCTGCCAGCCCTCGCGGGAGAGCGACTGCTTGAAGTAGCCGTGCCGGTAGAGCAGGCCCACGCCGATGATCGGCACGCCGAGGTCGCTGGCGGCCTTGAGGTGGTCGCCGGCCAGGATGCCGAGGCCGCCGGAGTACTGCGGCAGCACCGCGGTGATGCCGAACTCGGGCGAGAAGTAGGCGATCGCGCGGGGCACGGCCTCGCCGGCCGCGAGGCGCTTCTGGTACCAGCGGTCGCCGCTCAGGTACTGCTCGAGGTGCTCGCGCGCGGTGTGCAGCCGGCCGAGGAACTCCTCATCTCCGGCCAGGTCGTTCAGCCGGCCGGGCGCGACCGCGCCGAGCAGCCGCACCGGGTCACGGCCGGTCGACTCCCACAGCCGCGGGTCGACGTACTCGAAGACGTCCTGCGTCTCCGGGTGCCAGGACCAGCGGAGGTTCCCCGCGAGATCGCTCAGCGCGGCGAGCGCCGGGGGCAGGACGGGGCGGACGGTGAAGCGACGGATGGCACGCACGGATCGGACGCTACATCGACTCCCTTGGATCGATCAAAGTTTCACCGAAACCGGTCTTCACCCGGGTCCTCATAACGAACCCCCATGTCCGGCGTTGAGGCATCATGACCCGCCACCGCGCCGTCGCGCTGGCCCTCCTGACCGCCACCCTGGTCCCGGGCCTCATGCACCTCCCCGCCCTCGCCACGAGCGCCACCGCCGCTCCCCACCTCACCGACACCGTTCCGCACGGCACCCTCGCCGACCCCGTGCCCGGCCTCACCGACCTCGACGCGCGGGGCAGCACGGCCCCACGGCCGCCCGGCGCGCCGCCGCGGCCGGCCTGGGCGCGATCGACGTGCGCTGGAACCAGTTCGGTACGCCGGCCTCGCTGCTGCCCGCCGACGGCGTGCTCGCCCGCGCCACCTCGAGCGACCCCGTCGTCGCGGCGCGCTCGAGCTGCGCGACAACGCAGCGGTCTTCGGCCTGACCGCCGATGCGGTCGACGCGCTCGAGCTGGTCGACGACCAGGAGCTCGCGCAGAGCGACGCGCACGCGGTGCTCAACTGCGGGGACTACGGCTTCGACAGCACCGGCGACGAGGTGCACGCCGACGGCGAGATCTGGAACGGCACGATGTGGGACGTCCGCCAGGCTCTGGTGAAGAAGTGGAACGGGAGGTTCCCCTACGCGAACAAGCGCCTCCAGCTCCGCTGCGCGCAGGCCACCGCCGTGCGCAGCCCGCTGCCGGCCGGCTCCTGCCCGGGCAACCGGCGCTGGATCCAGCTGGTGTTCGACTCCTTCCTGCTCCAGCAGGGCGCGACCTCGATGCTCGACGCCCGCGACGCCATGCTGGCGGCCGACAGGATGCGCTTCGGCGGCAAGGACCTCAAGGTGATGTGGGCGGCGTTCGCCCGCCGCGGCATGGGCAAGGGCGCCTCGACGCCGAACGCCGACTCCGGTGCCACGAAGCCGAGCTTCGCGTCGCCGCGCGGCAAGAACGCGACCGTCGTCTTCCGCGGCCCGAAGGCCAAGGTGTACGTCGGCCACTTCGAGGCCCGGGCCACCCCGGTCAAGCGCACGCTCCGGATGACACCAGGCACCTACGAGATGCTCGCGGTGTCGAAGAAGCGTGGCTTCAAGCGGTTCCACCTGACCGTCAAGGCCGGCCAGCGCACGGTCGTCCAGCTGCGGATGCCGAAGAACCTGGCCGCCAAGGCGAACGGCGCGAAGGTGATCGGCGCGACCGAGGGCTCGCTCAACGCCGTCTCCCTCATCGACGGCACCGAGGCGACCAACTGGGGCGGCGTCACCGCCGAGAACGTCGACGCCTCCAAGCCGTCGGTCGCCGTCGACCTCGCCGGTGGGGTCCATACCGTCCGCCGGGTGCAGGTCAGCGCGATGCTGACCCCGGCCGCCGCCGACCCGTCCGAGATCCCGTTCGCCCGCGAGCCCGACCCGGACTCGGACTCGCGGTTCACCGCGCTGCGGAAGTTCGCGCTGGAGGCCTGCGTCAAGGCGTGCGGCAGCGACAAGGCGGTCTGGAAGCGGTTCTACACCTCGCCCGGCAACGCCTTCCCGGCGCTGCGGCCGCGGCCGGTCGCGCCCAACCTGACGCTCCGCTCGTTCGCCGTACCGTCGACGAAGGCGGCCGCGATCCGGCTGGTCGTGCTGGAGAACCAGTGCACCGGGTTCGCCGGCTACGCCGGTGAGCAGGACAACGACCCGTCCAACGCGACCGACTGCGCCACCGCATCCGACCGCGGCACGATCGTGCACGCCGCGGAGCTGCAGGTGTACTGACACCTGAGACGGTCCGGTTTCCGCCCGACGGCGTCGGGTACGCGGAGGGAGTCGGCGAGTGTTCGCCCTTGCCGACCCCCTTCGCACCCTCGCTAGGTTGGAGAACATGGTCGGCCGCATCCCCGTCATGAACGTCTCGCCGCTCGTCGACCTCGGGCGGCAACCCGCCAAGGCGACCGTCGGAGAGCCGTTCCCCGTACGGGCGACGGTGTTCCGCGAGGGGCACGACAAGCTCGGCGCCGAGGTGGTCCTCACCGGTCCCGACGGCCAGCGCCGGTCGCCGGTGCGGATGGCCAAGGACGCCGAGGTGCCGGACCGCTACCAGGCCTGGGTGACCCCGGACGCCGAGGGCCCGTGGAGCTTCGAGGTCGTCGCCTGGTCGAGCCCGCTCGGGACCTGGTTCCACGACGGCCCGGTCAAGATCCGCGCCGGCGTGGACGTCGAGCTGATGTTCACCGAGGGCGCCCTGCTGCTCGAACGCGTGCTGGCGTCGCTGGACCCAAGCGACCCGTCCTCGGCGGACGCCGCCCCGGTGCTCCAGGGCGCGATCGAGGCCGCGAAGGACACCATCCGCCCCGCCGAGGCCCGGCTGGCGGCCCTGGAGGACCCCGCGCTCGTCGCGATCGTCGAGAGCCACCCGATCCGCGAGCTGCTCACCGTCGAGGGCCCCTACCCGGCGTACGCCGACCGGGAGCGCGCGCTGTTCAGCAGCTGGTACGAGTTCTTCCCGCGCTCGGAGGGCGCGACCCAGGACGCGAAGACCGGCCAGGTCACCAGCGGCACGTTCCGCACGGCGGCGAAGCGGCTGGACGCCGTGGCCGCGATGGGCTTCGACGTGATCTACCTGCCGCCGATCCACCCGATCGGCGAGGCCAACCGCAAGGGTCGCAACAACACCCTCGACCCCGGCCCCGAGGACACCGGGTCACCGTGGGCGATCGGCTCGAAGGACGGGGGCCACGACGCGATCCATCCCGACCTCGGCACCTTCGACGACTTCGACGCGTTCGTCGGGCGCGCTCGGGACCTCGGCCTCGAGGTCGCGCTCGACCTGGCGCTCCAGGCCGCCCCCGACCACCCGTGGGTGAAGACCCATCCGGAGTGGTTCACGACGCGCGCCGACGGCACCATCGCCTACGCCGAGAACCCGCCGAAGAAGTACCAGGACATCTACCCGATCAACTTCGACAACGACCCCACCGGCATCTCCCAGGAGGTGCTGCGGATCGTGCGGCTGTGGATGTCGCACGGCGTGCGGATCTTCCGCGTCGACAACCCCCACACCAAGCCGCTCGCGTTCTGGGAGTGGCTGCTCAAGGAGGTCCGGCGCACCGACCCCGACGTGCTGTTCCTCTCCGAGGCGTTCACCCGTCCGGCGATGATGCACGGGCTCGGCGCGATCGGCTTCCACCAGAGCTACACCTACTTCACCTGGCGCAACGCCAAGTGGGAGCTGGAGGAGTACCTCCGCGAGGTGTCGACCGAGTCCGACCACCTGATGCGGCCGAACTTCTTCGTCAACACCCCCGACATCCTCCACGCCTACCTCCAGTACGGCGGTCCGGCGGCGTTCAAGATCCGCGCGGCCATCGCCGCGACCGGGTCCCCCAGCTGGGGCGTGTACGCCGGCTACGAGCTCTACGAGCACGTGGCGGTCAAGCCGGGCAGCGAGGAGTACCTCGACTCCGAGAAGTACCAGGTCCGCATCCGCGACTGGGACGCCGCGACCCGCGAGGGACGCACGCTGGCGCCGTACCTCACCCGCCTCAACGAGATCCGCCGCCGGCACCGCGCCCTCCAGTTGCTGCGCAACATCTCGATCCACTGGAGCGACGACGAGAACATCCTGGTGTTCTCCAAGCGGCACACGGACGGCCGGACCGACGACACGGTGATCGTCGTGGTCAACGTCGACCCGCACGCCGCGCGGGAGACCGTGGTCCACCTCGACATGGCGGCGCTCGGGCTCGGCGAGCACGACTCCTTCGCCGTGCACGACGAGATCACCGGCGCCGACTGGAGCTGGACCGCCCACAACTACGTCCGCCTCGACCCGTTCCACGAGCCCGCTCACATCCTGACCGTGAGGAGGACCCGGTGACGTCCGAGCCCGTCGCCCAGAGCACCGTCCTCAACCAGAACACGCCGGAGTGGTTCAAGACCGCGGTGTTCTACGAGGTGCTGGTGCGCGCGTTCCGCGACTCCAACGCCGACGGCACCGGTGACTTCCGCGGCCTGGTGGAGAAGCTGGACTACCTGGAGTGGCTGGGCGTCGACTGCCTCTGGATCCCGCCGTTCTTCCCCAGCCCGCTGCGCGACGACGGCTACGACGTCGCCGACTACACCTCGGTGCACCCCGACATCGGCTCCATCGACGACTTCCGCTACTTCCTCGGCGAGGCGCACAAGCGCGGCATCCGCGTGATCATCGACTTCGTCATGAACCACACGAGCGACCAGCATGAGTGGTTCCAGCAGTCGCGCTCGGACCCGGACGGCCCCTACGGCGACTTCTATGTCTGGTCCGACACCGACGAGCTCTACGAGGAGGCGCGGATCATCTTCGTCGACACCGAGCCGTCGAACTGGACGTGGGATCCGGTGCGCCAGCAGTACTTCTGGCACCGGTTCTTCTCCCACCAGCCCGACCTCAACTTCGACAACCCGAGGGTCCACGACGCGATCCTCGACGCGATCCGCTTCTGGCTGGACATGGGCATGGACGGCTTCCGTCTCGACGCGGTGCCCTACCTCTACGAGCGCCCGGGCACGAACGGCGAGAACCTCGCCGAGACCCACGACTTCCTCAAGCGGGTCCGCAAGGTCGTCGACGACGAGTACCCCGGCCGGGTGCTGCTGTGCGAGGCCAACCAGTGGCCCGAGGACGTCGTGGAGTACTTCGGCGACTTCGAGGTGGGCGGCGACGAGTGCCACATGGCCTTCCACTTCCCCGTGATGCCGCGCATCTTCATGGCGGTGCGCCGCGAGTCCCGCTTCCCGATCTCGGAGATCCTCGAGCAGACCCCGGCCATCCCGGAGTCCTGCCAGTGGGGCATCTTCCTGCGCAACCACGACGAGCTCACGCTCGAGATGGTCACCGACGAGGACCGCGACTACATGTGGGGCGAGTACGCCAAGGACCCCCGCATGAAGGCGAACATCGGCATCCGTCGCCGGCTCGCCCCTCTGCTCGACAACGACATGAACCAGATCGAGCTCTTCAACGCGCTCCTGCTCTCGCTGCCGGGCTCGCCGGTCCTCTACTACGGCGACGAGATCGGGATGGGCGACAACATCTGGCTCGGCGACCGCGACGGCGTCCGCACGCCGATGCAGTGGACCGCCGACCGCAACGCCGGCTTCTCCTCCGCCACCCCCGGCAAGCTCGACCGCCCGGTGATCCAGGATCCCGTGTTCGGGTATCAGGCGGTCAACGTGGAGGCCCAGCTCGAGAACGGGTCGTCCCTGCTGCACTGGACGCGGCGGATGCTCCTGGCGCGCCGCAACCACCCGACGTTCGGCCTGGGCGCGTTCCACGACCTCGGCGGCTCCAACCCGTCGGTGCTCTCCTACGTGCGGGAGTACGTCGGCGAGGACGGCCGCGAGGACCTCATCCTGTGCGTCAACAACCTGTCCAGGTTCCCGCAGCCCGTCGAGCTCGACCTGCGGCGGTTCGAGGGCCGCCGCCCGGTCGAGGTGCTCGGCGGCGTGCCGTTCCCGGAGATCGGGGAGCTGCCGTACCTGCTGACGCTGGCGGGCTACGGCTTCTACTGGTTCCGCCTGACCGCCCCCGAAACGACCGAGGAGGGCCTGCTGCTGTGATCCCCGAGCCCGATGTCTTCACGCGCTATCTCGAGCGGACCCGCTGGTTCAGCGGCAAGGGGCGTCCGTTCGAGGTGGCCTCGGTCCGCCGGATCGGCGAGGTGCCGTGCGGCAGCACCGAGGACCCGGCCGTGGTCATCGACCTGGTCGAGGTCGCCTACGGCGACGAGACCGGCGGCTCCGAGGTCTACCAGGTCCCGATGGCGCTCTACGAGCACCCGGAGACCCGCCTCGACCACGCGTTCATCGGGTGGTGGGAGGACCCCGACCACGGCTGGGTGCACGCCTACGACGCGCTCCACGACCGGGTCGCCATGTCCTGCTGGCAGCTGGCCTTCCACGAGGCGGCGAGCCAGGCGGGCGGCAACCTCAACGACGACGCCAGCGGGCTGCGCTTCCACCGGATCGGCGAGCACGAGCTCGACCTCGACACCCACTCGACGCTGTTCTCGGGCGAGCAGTCCAACTCGTCGGTGGCCTACGGCGAGGACGCGCTCATGAAGGTGTTCCGCAAGATCACCCCGGGCGTGAACCCGGACATCAGCGTCCACGACGTCCTCACCCGCACCGGGTCCGAGCACATCGCGAAGCTCTACGGCTGGCTGGACTGGGTCGACGAGGACGCGGACGGCGGCGCGGGCACCACGCTCCAGCTGGCGATGCTCCAGGAGTTCCTGCGCACCGCCAGCGACGGCTGGGACCTGGCACTGGCGAGCGTGCGCAACCTGTACGCCGAGGCCGACCTGCACGCCCACGAGGCCGGGGGCGACTTCGCCGCCGAGGCGGAGCGGCTCGGGGTCGCCCTGCGCGAGGTGCACCAGGTGCTGGCCGAGCACTTCCCCGTCGAGCGGCTGGACCGGGCGGCGGTGGGCAAGCTGGCCGACGCGATGGACGCCCGTCTCGACGAGGCCCTTCCCGTCGTGCCCGAGCTCGCAGCCCACGCCGACCGGCTGCGGGCGGCGTTCGCCCGCCTGCGCGAGCTGGACGGCGTCGAGGCCCAGCAGATCCACGGCGACCTGCACCTCGGGCAGACGCTGCGCACCAGCCTGGGCTGGAAGATCGTCGACTTCGAGGGCGAGCCCGCCAAGCCGCTGGCCGAGCGGCTCCGGCCCGACTCCCCCTGGCGCGACGTCGCCGGGATGCTGCGCTCCTTCGACTACGTGCCGCACGTGGTCGAGCGGCAGTTCGCCGAGGACCACCCGGAGGGCACCGAGCAGCGGGCCTACCGGGCCGCGGAGTGGGCGCACCGCAACCGCAACCACTTCCTCGCGGCGTACGCCGGCAACGAGGTCGGCGCCGACCAGCGCGTGCTGCTCGACGCCTACGAGGCCGACAAGGCCGTCTACGAGACCGTCTACGAGACCCGCAACCGCCCGGCCTGGGTGGCGATCCCGCTCGAGGCCGTGGCCCGGATCGGAGCCGCATGAGCGCCACGTCCGCCAAGCCCCTGCCCGTCCCCGCCGCCGAGCTGACCCAGATCGTCCGCGGCGAGCACGGCAACCCCCACGGCGTGCTGGGGCCGCACCCGCACGACGGCGGCGTGACCATCCGCGTGTTCAAGCCCCTCGCCGCCCGGGTCGCCGTCCGCTGGGGCTCGGGTGACTCGGCCGGTGAGGTCGAGCTGACCCACGAGCACGAGGGCATCTGGGTCGGCGTCGTCCCGCTCCCCGACGTCCCCGACTACCGCATCGCGGTGAGCTACGGCCCGGACGAGCACGTCGTCGACGACCCCTACCGCTTCCTCCCCACGCTCGGCGAGATGGACCTGCACCTGGTCAACGAGGGCCGTCACGAGCAGCTGTGGGAGGTCCTCGGCGCGCGGGTGCACCACTACCCCGGCGCGCTCGAGCCGGTCACCGGCACCTCGTTCGCGGTCTGGGCGCCCAACGCCCGCGCGATCCGGATCAAGGGTGACTTCAACAGCTGGGACGGCCGCGAGCACCCGATGCGCCAGCTCGGCACCTCCGGGGTCTGGGAGCTGTTCGTCCCCGACGTCGGCGTCGGCGCGGCGTACAAGTACGTCATCCTCGGTCCCGACGGCCAGTGGAGGGAGAAGGCCGACCCGATGGCGTTCTGGGCGGAGAAGCCCGCGGACACCGCCTCGAAGGTCTTCGAGAGCTCCTACAGCTGGGGTGACTCCGACTGGATGACCGCGCGGGCCGCCAAGCAGCCGGTCGCGGAGCCGATGAGCATCTACGAGATGCACCTCGGGTCGTGGAAGAAGCACCACGACGGTCGCTACTGGTCGTGGGAGGAGCTGGCCGACGAGCTGCCGGCGTACCTCGCGGACCTCGGCTACACGCACGTCGAGCTCATGCCGGTGATGCAGCACCCGTTCGGCGGCTCGTGGGGCTACCACGTGACGTCGTACTTCGCACCGGACTCGCGCTTCGGCGACCCCGACGGCTTCCGGCTGCTCGTCGACCGGCTGCACCAGGCCGGCGTCGGCGTGATCCTGGACTGGGTGCCCGGGCACTTCGCGACCGACGAGTGGGCGCTCGCGCGCTTCGACGGCACGCCCCTCTACGAGGACCCCAACCCCCAGCGCGGCTGGCACAAGGAGTGGGGCTCGCACATCTTCAACTTCGGCCGGCGCGAGGTGCGCAACTTCCTCTACGCCAACGCGCTCTACTGGCTCGAGGAGTTCCACGCCGACGGGCTGCGCGTGGACGGCGTCGCGTCGATGCTCTACCTCGACTACGCCCGCGAGGCCGGCGAGTGGTCCCCCAACATCCACGGCGGCCACGAGAACCTCGAGGCGGTGCAGTTCCTCCAGGAGATGAACGCGACCGTCTACAAGCGGGTCCCCGGCGTCACCACGATCGCCGAGGAGTCCACGTCGTGGCCCGGCGTCACCCGTCCGACGTCCGCGGACGGCCTCGGGTTCGGCTTCAAGTGGAACATGGGGTGGATGCACGACTCGCTCGACTACCTCGCCCGCGAGCCCGTGCACCGCGCCTACCACCACGGCGAGATGACGTTCTCGCTCGTCTACGCGTTCTCGGAGAACTACGTCCTGCCGCTCAGCCACGACGAGGTCGTGCACGGCAAGGGATCACTGCTGCGCAAGATGCCCGGCGACCGGTGGCAGCAGCTGGCCAACCTGCGGGCCTACCTCGCCTACATGTGGGCGCACCCCGGCAAGCAGCTGACGTTCATGGGCATCGAGCTGGGCCAGGAGTCGGAGTGGGCGGAGTCCCGCGAGCTCGACTGGTGGCTGCTCGACCACCCCGAGCACCGGGGCGTGCAGTCGCTGGTGCGCGACCTCAACGCGGCGTACGTCGCCTCTCCGGCGCTGTGGTCGCGGGACCACGACCCGGCGGGCTTCCAGTGGGTCGACGCCAACGACGCGGGCCGCAACCTCTTCTCGTTCGTCCGCCGCTCCCCCTCCGGTGAGGACGTCGTCTGCGTGGCGAACTTCGCTGCGGTCCCGCACACCGACTACAAGCTCGGCCTGCCCTCGACCGGCGAGTGGGACGAGGTCCTCAACACCGACGCCGAGACCTACACCGGCTCCGGTGTCGGCAACTACGGGTCGGTCACCGCAGTCGACGGCGAGTGGTCCGGCCAGCCCGCGCACGCCACGATCGTCGTACCGCCACTGGCGACGGTGTGGTTCCGCAAGCGTCGCTAGAGTTCAGTCCGTGACCGAGCCGACCACCACCGTGACCACCGTCGCGGAGGGGATCGCCCGGATCTCGTGGTCCACCGACGAGCCCATCGACGTCGTCCGACACACCGTCGTCGCGGCGCTCGCGGACCACGCCCGCGTCGAGGCCCTGATCGACCCCGACGACGAGGGCGCGCAGCGCACCGCGACCTGGTCGGGGCTGCGCCGCGAGGGCGTGATGCGCGGGGTCACCGTCGACGGCGAGCCGGTCGACCGGATCGTCTACGCCCGGCTGGCCACCGACACCCCGCTGCACGAGCCCGAGGGCTTCCGGGCGCTGCTCAACTCGTTCCTGCCGCGCAAGCGCGCGATCAGCCAGATGCTGGTGCGCTCCCCCGACGACCGGGTGCTGCTGTGCGAGCTCACCTACAAGCAGGACTGGGACCTGCCCGGCGGCGTCGTCGAGGTCAGCGAGTCCCCGCAGCTCGCGGTGTCCCGCGAGGTCGAGGAGGAGCTGGGGCTGACGATCACCGCCGGCCGGCTGCTGCTCACCGACTGGCTGCCGCCGTGGAGCGGCTGGGACGACGCACTGTGCCTGGTCTTCGACGGCGGGGTGCAGGAGGAGACGATCCTCGAGCACGTCGTCCGCCAGACCCGCGAGATCCGCTCGGTCGAGTTCTGCACCCCCGAGCAGATCCAGGAGCGCTGCGCGGACTTCACCGCCCGGCGGATCACCGCCGCCGTGGCCGCGCTCTCCACCGAGGGCGGCGCGTACACCGAGTCCGGCCGCGGCTGACGCGCGGTCGCCCGGCTTGTAACGCCGGGTTATCGACTGTTCGCACCCTGTTGCACCGGGGCGGGGAGAGCCGATAACCCGGCGTTACAGCGCGCTTGACGGCCGCGTCCGGCTCGTCGGCCAGCACGAGGGCGACTGGCTCGCCGAGCTCCGGCAGGCGATGGACGCCGTCGCCGACGTCCGGGCCAAGGGTCCGGCGGCCTGAAGCCTCCTCCGAGTCGGCGTGGATCACCGCCCGACCCCCGCCGAGTCTGCGTCAGTGACCGGCCCCGCGGGCAGGTTGCGCCGACTCGGCGCCTCAGGGCGAGCAACCAGCGCCGACTCGGCGGACCGGACCGGGCGCATCGCCACCAGCACCCCGAGGATCAGCACCGCTCCCCCGGTGAGCTCGGCGGTGTTCGGCCGCTGGTCGAGCAGCAGCCAGGCCGACGCCATCGCGACCACCGGGGCGAGCAGCACCCACGGCACGACGGACGACGAGGGGTTGCGGGCGAGGAGCGTGTTGAAGAGGCCGTACCCCACGAGCGACGCGAGCCCGGCGGTGTAGAGCGTCGAGAGCCCGGCCTGCCAGGAGAACGACGCCAGCGCGTCGCCCACCACGGCCGGGCCGTCGAGCACGAGCGAGAGCGCGAGGAGCGGCACCGGGACGACCACGGCGGACCAGACGGTCAGCGACAGCCCGCCGCGTACGCCGGAGGACCGACTGACCACGTTGCCGATCGCCCACGAGAACGCGCCGAGCAGGCACAGGGCGAGCGCGAGGGTCGTGACGTGCCCGCCGCGGCCGACCGCGACCACGGCCAGGCCGACCGAGCCGACGACCACCCCCATCGCCTGGGCCCGGGTCGGCAGCTCACGCAGCGCCCCGGCGGCGATCAGCACCGTGAAGATCACCTGGGCCTGGAGCACGAGCGCGGCGAGACCGGGCGGCATGCCGGCGTCCATCGAGACGTAGAGGAACCCGAACTGCCCGAGCGACATGAAGATCCCGACGGCCGCGACCACCCGCCACGGCGCCTCCGGCCGGCGGACGAACAGCACCGCGGGGAACACCACGATCGCGAAGCGGATCGCCACGAACAGCAGGGGCGGCACGTCGACCATGCCCCAGTCGATCACCACGAAGTTGAGGCCCCAGATCGTGGCGACGAGGGCGGCGAGGAGCGAGTCGCGGCGGTCCACGAGACCAGCATCCCTGCGATGACCGTGAAGCACCAGCGAATGGATGTGCATGGTTCGATGTAGCCTTGCTGCATGATCGACCTGGCGGCCCTGACCAGCCTCCGGGCCGTCGACACCCACGGCTCGGTGGTCGCCGCCGCGGACGCGCTCGGCTTCACCCCCAGTGCGGTCTCGCAGCAGGTCAAGCGCCTGGAGAGGCAGACCGGCGTCCCCCTGCTCGAGCGGGTGGGTCGCGGCGTCATCCTCACCGACCACGGCCGCCACCTCGTCGACGCCGGCGGACGCCTGCTCGCCGACCTCGAGGAGGTCGAGGCGACGCTGCACCAGCGGGCCGAGACGGTCTCGGGGCACCTCCGGCTGACCGCGTTCTCGACCGCGATGCGGGGGCTGGTCGCGCCGGTCGTCCGGGATCTCCGCGCCGCCCATCCCGACCTCGCGCTCGCGCTCACCGAGCGCGAGCCGTGGGACGCCGTCGACCTGGTCGCGTCCGGCCAGAGCGACCTCGGCGTGGTGCACCGGTGGGGCGACGTCCCGATCTCGATCCCCGACCACCTCGCCGCCACCGTCGTGGCGCGCGACGTCGCGGACGTGATCGTCCACCGGGACCACCCGCTGGCGGCTCGAGACGAGGTCACGCCGCGGGAGCTCGTCGACGAGGGCTGGATCGCCACGCCCGAGGGCACGATCTGCCGTCAGTGGCTCACCCGGATGTACGCCGGGACCGGGCGGCTCCCCCGGATCGCGCACACCGCGATGGAGTTCGACTCCCACCTCGCCCTGGTCCGCGCGGAGCTCGGCATCGCACTGGTGCCCCGGCTCGGCCGGCAGCCGCTCGGCGCCGACCTGGTGGCCGTCCCCACCCGTGATCCGGTGCCCACCCGCGACGTGATCGCGGTGCACCGGCGCAGCATGGCCGACTCACCCGCGGTGCGGGCCGTGCTCGCGGGCCTGGGCGCCTGAGGCGCCTCAGAACAGGGCGGACGCCAGGTTCTGCCGGCCCTTGAGCACCCGCGGGTCGTCGTTCCCGACCGCGCCGAAGAGGCCGAGCAGGTGCTCGCGGGCCTTGTCCCGGTCGTCGCCGGCGGTACGGCGGACGAGGTCGACGAGCCGGTTGAACGCGTCCTCGACGTGCCCGCCGAGCATGTCGAGGTCGGCGACCATCGTCTGCGCGTCCACGTCGTCGGGCGCGGCCGCGGCCGCGGCGCGGGCCTCGTTGAGGTCGACGCCCTGGGTGCGCTGGAGCACCTTGGCCATCGCCAGCCCGGCGGCCGCCTCGGTGTCGGCGGGGTTGGCGTCGACGAGCTTCTGGTACTCCGCGACGGCACGGTCGATGTCGCCGTCGCCGAGGGCGTCCTGCGCGGCGGCGTACCGCGGGTCGACCTGCTCCTCGCCGTCCTCGCCCGGTCCGGCCTGCCGCGGCTGGTGCCGGCCGGTGATGCCGTTGGCGGTGAGCTGCTGGAGGACCTGGGTGAGGTTCGCGCGCAGCTGGTCGAGGGGCAGCACGTCCTGGAACAGCGGCGCCGGGCGACCGTCGATCACCGCGATCACGAGCGGGATCGACGGGATCTGCATGGCCTGCGCGATCTGCGGCACCGCGTCGATGTCGACCAGGCCCGCGAGGAAGCGGCCCTCGAACTCGGTCGCCAGCGTCTCGATGTCGCGGGCCAGCTGGACGCTCTCGGGCATCCGGCTCGGCGAGTAGAACACCAGCAGGACCGGTGCGGTCATCGACGCCTCGAGCGTGGCCTGGAACGTCTGCTCGTCGAGGTTCACGGAGTACGACGAGCCGGTCGGCGCGCCTCCGGCCGGCGCGGTCCCGGGGGCGGCTCCGCTCAGACCGGACAGGTCGATGGCACCGGGGCGGGAGAACGGCTGCTGGGTCATGGCCCCAATCCTAGGGAGATCGGACCAGCCTCCTACAGCAGGCCCGGCGCGACGTGGCGCCGGTCAGGGGCCCGACGTCCCCATTACGGTGACCACCACCGTGCCGCCGTCGGCGATCGGCGTGCCCGGCGCCGGCTCGACGTCGAGCAGCGACCCTGCCGGCAGGTCCGCCACGTCGCCGCTGGGGTCAGGCGCGACCTCCTCCACGTCGACCTCGAGACCGGCGGCCTCCATGCCCTCCACGAGCGCGCGCGCCGTGCGCGGCTCCGCGCCCCACGACGGCGTGGAACCGGCGACCTCGAGCGGGACCGTGGTCACGCCGTCGGGCAGCGCGCGCAGCGAGTCGCGGATCTCCGCGACGTCTCCGTCACCCGCCTCGTCGATCGTCACCGCGAAGACCGTGTCGGACCCGGCCGGACCGAACAGGCGTCGGCAGACGCCGGGGAACCATTCCTCGCACCCGCCGTCGAGGTCCGAGTCGTCGTAGGCGTCGTTGTCGTTGTCGAGCACGGCCAGCGACGACACCTCCCGCACGGTGGCGGGATCCGCGCGGACGGCGCAGTCGTAGATGGCGCCGGAGTCGAAGTAGACGGTGTCCTCGACCGGCGCACCGCACTGGGTCTCGCCGGTCGTCCACCAGTCGGGGACGGCGACGACCACACCGTCGTACCCCACCCAGCGGGTCCCCTCCGGCGGCTCCTGCCACCACGGGCCGTCGTCGCGCGTGCAGGCGGTCAGCGGCAGCAGGAGCGCGACGAGCCAGAGCCTCACGCCCACTGGGACGTGCTCAGAAGCGCGCCGGCTCCCGGTACTCGCCCCACTCGGCCCGGAGCGCGTCGCAGATCTCGCCCAGCGTGGCCTCGGCCCGGCAGGCGTCCAGCATCGGCTCGATCATGTTCTCGTCGGCCCGTGCGGCGGCGACCATCCGCTCGATCGCAGCGGTCACCGCGGCGTCGTCGCGGCCCTCGCGGCGCCCCTTCAGCATCGACACCTGCTCGACCTCGACCTCGTGGGAGACCCGCAGGATCTCCAGGTCGTGGGTCACCGACTCCTCGTGGCAGTTCACGCCGACGATCCGCTTCTCGCCCTTCTCGAGCGCGACCTGGTACTGGAAGGCGGCCTCGGCGATCTCGGACATGAACCAGCCCTCCTCGATGCCGCGCAGCAGGCCACGGGTCACGAGCCACTCGCCGTTGCGCATGGCCTCGGCGAGCTTCTCGGGCTGGTCGGAGGTGAGCGTGGAGCCGCCCATCGCGAGGATCTTGTCGAAGATCGCGGTCGCCTCGGCCTCGATCCGGTCGGTCAGCGCCTCGACGTACCAGGAGCCGCCCAGCGGGTCGGCGACGTTGACGACGCCGGTCTCCTCCATGATCACCTGCTGGGTGCGCAGCGCTATCTCGGCGGCCTGCTCCGAGGGGAGCGCGAGCGTCTCGTCGAGGGCGTTGGTGTGCAGCGAGTTGGTGCCGCCGAGCACCGCGGACAGCGCCTCGATGCCGGTGCGGACGACGTTGTTGTACGGCTGCTGCGCCGTGAGCGAGACACCCGCGGTCTGCGTGTGGAACCGCAGCCACTGGGCCTTCTCGGTCCGCGCGCCGTAGACGTCGCGCATCCAGCGCGCCCAGATCCGGCGGGCGGCGCGGAACTTCGCGATCTCCTCGAAGAAGTCCACGTGGGCGTCGAAGAAGAAGGACAGGCCCGGGCCGAAGACGTCGACGTCGAGGCCGCGGGACAGCCCCAGCTCGACGTACCCGAAGCCGTCGGCGAGCGTGAACGCCAGCTCCTGCGCGGCCGTGGAGCCGGCCTCGCGGATGTGGTAGCCGGAGACCGAGAGCGGCTTGTACGCCGGGATGTTCGCGGCGCAGTACTCCATCAGGTCGCCGATGAGCTTGAGGTGCGGCTCGGGCGCGAAGAGCCACTCCTTCTGGGCGATGTACTCCTTGAAGATGTCGGTCTGGAGCGTGCCGTTGAGCGTGGCGGTGTCCACGCCGGCGCGCTCGGCGGCGACCAGCATCATGCAGAAGACGGGGACGGCGGGACCGCTGATCGTCATCGAGGTGGTGACGTCGCCGAGGTCGATGCCGTCGAAGAGGATCTCCATGTCGGCGACCGAGTCGATCGCGACGCCGCAGTGGCCGACCTCGCCGAGCGCCTTGGGGTCGTCGGAGTCGCGGCCCATGAGCGTGGGCATGTCGAAGGCGACCGAGAGTCCGCCGCCGCCGCGTCCGAGGATCATCCGGTAGCGCTCGTTGGTCTGCTGAGCGTTGCCGAAGCCGGCGAACTGCCGGATCGTCCAGGTCCGGCCGCGGTAGCCGGTCGGGTAGAGGCCGCGCGTGAACGGGAACTCCCCGGGCCACTCCGAGTCGTCGGTGCCGTAGGCCGGCTCGACCTCGAGGCCGCTGAGCGTCGTGAAGTCGGACTCGCGGACCCGGGACCTCTCGTAGCGGGCCTGCCAGCGGGCGCGTGCGTTCTCGCTCATGCCGAAATAGTAGGACGTCCTACTAAATCAGCCAAGCGCGGCTGTCGGTCAGAAGTCCCCGGCGTCCTTGCGGACGGGCGCCAACAGCGCGGACAGGGACGCGAGGTCGCCGTCGGAGAGTGCGCCGAGCGCGAAGTCCGCCTCCACCAGGTCCCGGGTGGCGCGCTCGACCAGCTCCCGCCCGGCCGGGGTGATCTCGGCGAGCACGGCCCTGCCGTCCTCGGGGTGGGCCCGGCGCTCGACCAGGCCCGCGGACTCCAGCCGCCGCACGATCGAGGTGACCGACGTCGGGTGCACCTGGAGCCGCTCCCCCATCTTCCCCAGCGGCAGCGAGCCACGCGAGGAGAAGACCAGCAGCACCAGCGCCTCGTAGCGGGCGAAGGTCAGGCCGTGCGGCCTGAGGATCGCGTCGAGCCGTCCGATCACCAGCTGCTGCACGCGCATGAGCGACGTGACCGCGTGCATCGCGGGCACCCGGTCCCAGTGCTCGCCCCACTGGCGGGCGGCTTCGTCGATCGGGTCGAACGGGAGGGTCACGCCAGCAGGCTAGTGGTGGTGCCCCACGGCCGGGCCGAGGACACCCTGGTCGGTCACAGGTCGGTCACAGGTCCTCGAGGAGCACGTCCGCGGCGGCGTACGGGTCGGTCCGGCCCGCCACCACAGCGGCCGCGAGCTCGTCGAGCTCGGAGCGGCCGTGGACGTCGCCCCACCGTGCGCGCAGCGCGGTGACGGCGATCGCCTCGATCTCGTCGCGGGCCCGGCGGGTACGCCGGCGCTCGAGCTCGCCGCTCGACGCGAGCCACTCCCCGTGTTGGTCGAGCGCCTCGACGACCTCGGCGACGCCCTCGCCCTTCTGCGCGACGGTGAGCAGGATCGGCTGCTTCCACGCGCCCTCGGTGCGCTCGGCCAGCGCGAGCATCGACCGCAGGTCGCGGCGGACCTGCTCGACGCCGTCGCGGTCGGCCTTGTTGACGACGTAGAGGTCGCCGATCTCGAGGATGCCGGCCTTCGCGGCCTGGATGCCGTCGCCCATGCCGGGCGCGAGCAGCACCATCGTGGTGTCGGCGAGGCCGGCGATCTCGACCTCGCTCTGCCCGACGCCGACGGTCTCGATGAGGATCACGTCGCAGCCGGCCGCGTCGAGCACGCGGAGCGCCTGCGGCGTCGTCCAGGCGAGGCCTCCGAGGTGGCCGCGCGAGGCCATCGAGCGGATGTAGACCTCGCGGTCCAGCGCGTGGTCCTGCATCCGCACCCGGTCGCCGAGCAGCGCGCCGCCGGAGAACGGCGACGACGGGTCCACCGCGAGCACGCCCACGCGCTTGCCGGCGCGGCGCAGCTCGCCGACCAGCGCGCTGGTCGAGGTGGACTTGCCGACTCCGGGCGACCCGGTG
Organism: Nocardioides pyridinolyticus; assembly: GCF_054653575.1. Taxonomy (NCBI): domain Bacteria; kingdom Bacillati; phylum Actinomycetota; class Actinomycetes; order Propionibacteriales; family Nocardioidaceae; genus Nocardioides; species Nocardioides pyridinolyticus. Next base: position 34,015 of record NZ_BAAIFY010000014.1, read on the forward strand.
ATGCCGATGACCTGGGCGTGGCCGGCGTGCGGCGCGAGCGCCGCCATCACCTCCCGCAGCAGCGGGGACTCGTCCTCGACCAGTGAGATCAGGCGAGCCACCGATCGAGCGTCGCCCTCGCGGGCGCGCTCGACCAGCGTCTCGACGGAGTCAGCTCTTCGGGACACGCACGATCAGGGCGTCGCCCTGCCCACCGCCACCGCACAGCGCGGCGGCACCCACGCCGCCACCGCGACGCTTCAGCTCCAGCGCCAGGTGCAGCACCACCCGGGTGCCGGACATGCCGACCGGGTGGCCGAGCGCGATCGCGCCCCCGTTGACGTTGACCTTGGCGTTGTCCAGGCCGAGCTCACGCGCCGACGAGATGCCGACGGCGGCGAACGCCTCGTTGAACTCGACGAGGTCGAGGTCGGTCGGCGAGATGCCCTCCTTCTCGCAGGCCTTGGCCGTCGCGGCGGCGGGCTGCAGCTGGAGGGTCGAGTCGGGGCCGGCGACCTGGCCGTGCGCGCCGATCTCGGCCAGCCACTCCAGCCCGAGCTCCTCGGCCTTGGCCTTGCTCATCACCACGACGGCGGCGGCACCGTCGGAGATCTGCGAGGAGGAGCCGGCCGTGATGGTGCCCTCCTTGGAGAACGCCGGGCGCAGCTTGCCGAGCGACTCGGCGGTCGTGTCGCCACGGACGCCCTCGTCGGTCGTGAACTGAATCGGGTCACCCTTGCGCTGCGGGATCTCGACCGGCACCACCTCGTCGTCGAAGACGCCGTTCTTCCAGGCGACGGCGGCCTTCTGGTGCGACTGCGCGGCGAACTCGTCCTGCTCGTCGCGGGTCAGGTTCGCGGCGGCGGCGTTGCACTCCTCGGTGAGCAGCCCCATCGCCTGCGAGGTGAACTGGTCGAACAGCGCGTCGTAGGCCATCGAGTCGACGAGCTTCACGTCGCCGAACTTGATGCCCTCGCGCGACTTCGGCAGGAAGTGGGGGGCGTTGGTCATCGACTCCATGCCGCCGGCCACGACGATGTCGACCTCGCCGGCGCGGATCAGCTGGTCGGCGAGCGCGATCGCGTTGAGGCCCGAGAGGCACACCTTGTTGATCGTGATCGACGGGACGCTCATCGGGATGCCCGCGTTGACGCCGGCGATCCGGGCCGGGTTCTGGCCGGCGCCGGCCAGGATGACCTGACCCATGATCACGTAGTCGACCTGGTCGCCCGAGACGCCGGCCTTCTCCAGCGCGCCCTTGATGGCGACGCCGCCGAGGTCCGCGGCCGAGAAGTCCTTGAGGCTCCCGGAGAGGCGGCCGATCGGGGTGCGCGCCCCCGCGACGATGACGGACGGACCGGACATGGGTGCCTCCAGAAATGTTCGTGGGTGGATCGCTGCCGACCCTACCCACGCGCCCTCCCCCCGGCGAGGGTGGAACATGTCACACCCGCTCGCCGCGCCCGGCCCGTCGTACGACGATGTGCCGCATGAGTCCCCAGAGTGAGTTCAGCGACGCCGCGCACCTGTTCACCGCCATCGACCACGTGGGCATCGCCGTGCCCGACCTGGACGCCGCGATCGCCTTCTACGAGGGGACCTACGGCATGCGCCTGGCGCACCAGGAGGTCAACGAGGAGCAGGGCGTCCGCGAGGCGATGATGGCCGTCGGCGACTCCGGCAGCCACATCCAGCTGCTCGCCCCGCTCGACGAGCAGTCCACGATCGCCAAGTTCCTCGACACCAAGGGTCCCGGCATCCAGCAGATGGCCTACCGCGTGGTCGACGTGGACGCCGTCAGCGCGATCCTGCGCGAGCGCGGCCTCCGCCTCCTCTACGACGAGCCGCGGCGGGGCACGTCGAACTCGCGGATCAACTTCATCCACCCGAAGGACGCCGGCGGGGTGCTCGTCGAGCTGGTCGAGCAAGCGTTGTAGGTCACACCGGGTGTTGCCAACTGTTACCGGTAGGTAATCTCCCGCCCAACCAGCGACCCGACCCGGTCGCCGAACCTAGGAGCCGACGTGCAGCACATCCTCGACGCGATCATGGCGGGCGCCCACCTGAGCAAGGGGGCAGCCGCCGGAGACTTCGCGAACCTCGAGATCCCGGACCACTACCGCGCGGCGACCGTCCACAAGGACGAGGTCGACATGTTCGAGGGCATCTCCACCAAGGAGAAGGACCCGCGCAAGTCGCTGCACGTCGAGGACGTGGCGCTGCCCGAGCTCGGCCCGGGCGAGGCGCTGGTCGCGGTGATGGCGAGCGCGATCAACTACAACACCGTGTGGACCTCGATCTTCGAGCCGGTCTCCACCTTCGGGTTCCTCGAGCGCTACGGCCGCCTCTCGCCGCTGACCAAGCGGCACGACCTGCCCTACCACGTGGTCGGCTCCGACCTGGCCGGCGTCGTGCTCAAGACCGGCCCGGGCGTCACCAAGTGGCAGCCCGGCACCGAGGTCGTCGCGCACTGCCTCTCGGTCGAGCTCGAGGAGCCCGACGGCCACGACGACACGATGCTCGACCCGCAGCAGCGGATCTGGGGCTTCGAGACCAACTTCGGCGGCCTGGCCGACGTCGCGCTGGTCAAGGCCAACCAGCTGATGCCCAAGCCCGCCCACCTCACCTGGGAGGAGGCCGCCTCCCCCGGCCTGGTGAACTGCACGGCGTACCGCCAGCTCGTGAGCAAGAACGGCGGCGACATGAAGCAGGGCGACAACGTCCTGATCTGGGGCGCGTCGGGCGGCCTGGGCGGCTTCGCGACGCAGTACGCCCTCAACGGCGGCGCCACCCCGGTGTGCGTGGTCTCGAACGAGGAGAAGGCCGCCATCGCCCGCTCGATGGGCGCGGAGCTGATCATCAACCGCTCCGAGGAGGGCTACCAGTTCTGGAAGGACGAGCACACCCAGGACCCGAAGGAGTGGAAGCGCTTCGGTGCCAAGATCCGTGAGCTCACCGGCGGCGAGGACATCGACATCGTCTTCGAGCACCCGGGCCGCGAGACCTTCGGCGCGAGCGTCTACGTGACCCGCAAGGGCGGCACGATCACCACCTGTGCCTCCACCAGCGGCTACATGCACGAGTACGACAACCGCTACCTGTGGATGAACCTCAAGAAGATCATCTCCAGCCACTTCGCGAACTACCGCGAGTCGTGGGAGGCCAACCGCCTCATCGCCAAGGGCAAGATCCACCCGACGCTGTCGAGGTCCTACCCCCTCGACGAGGTCGGCCAGGCCGCGCTCGACGTCCACCAGAACGCCCACCAGGGCAAGGTCGGCGTCCTCTGCCTCGCCCCCGAGGAGGGCCTCGGCGTCCGCGACGAGGAGATGCGCGCCCAGCACATCGACGCGATCAACCGCTTCCGCGGCGTGTGATCTGTCCCTTTCCGGAGATTGGTCCGGGCCGGGGTGGGATCGCCCGGCCAGATCGGCAACACTGGTCGCCTATGACCGATCTCCGGGAAGGGTTTGCGCTGTGACGAGCGACCAGGGACTGTCCATCTTCGACGACAACGAGCCGGGCGAGGACGTGACCGAGGCCGCCGCCGACGACGCCACCCAGGTGATGCCGGCGGTCCCGCCGAAGTCGGCCCAGGCCGCGCCGAAGCCCGCCGTCGCGGCACCGAGGAAGGCGCCGGTCGTCCCGCCGCCCGCGCCGCAGCGACCGGTGTCCGCCAGCGCACCGCCGGCCGCACCGGCCGGGCTCCCGGTCGTCCGCCGCGGTGGCTACGACAAGGATGCCGTCGACGCGCGGCTGCACCAGCTCATGACCGAGAAGTCGGGCCTGAGCGCCAGCCTGACCGAGTCCGAGCGCCGCGTGCTCGAGCTCGAGGAGCAGGTCAAGGATCTGGCCGAGCGCCTGAAGGAGAACGAGCAGCCGTCGTACGCCGGACTCGGCGGCCGGGCCTCCGCGATGCTGCGCCTGGCCGAGGAGGAGGCGGCCGACGTCCGGGCGACGGCCAAGGCCGACGCGGCCGAGATCCTCGAGCAGGCCAGCCGGGACGCGAAGGCGATCCGTGGCGACGCGGCCCGTGAGGCCGAGGACATGCGCCTGGTCCAGCTCAAGGAGCTCGACGAGAACCGCGCCCGGCTGATGGCCGACGCCGAGCAGGAGCGGACCCTGGCCAAGGCCGAGGCCCAGGACCTGGTCGCGTCCGCCAAGCGCGAGGCCGACCAGCTCCGGCTGGCCGCCGAGCAGGAGACCAACGAGCTCCGCACCGCCGCCAAGCGCGAGGCCGAGCAGGCGCGCGCCGCCGCGGACCGCGAGGTCCAGGAGGCCCGCCGCGCACTGGCCGTCGAGAAGGAGCGGCTCGCGCGCGAGGCGACCGACCACCACGCGAGCGCCACCGCCGAGACCCGCCGCCTGGTCGAGGAGGCCGAGCTGCGCGCCACGGCCGCCGAGCAGCGCGCCCGCGAGGCCGCCTCGCAGGCCACCGAGCAGCGCGCCGCCGCCTCGTCCGAAGCCGAGGCGCTGCTGAACCGGGCCCGCCGCGAGGCCGAGCAGATCGTCGCCACCGCGCGGGCCCAGGCCGAGTCGATCACCTCCAGCGGCAACGCCGACGCCGAGCGTGAGCTCGCCGCGGTCCGGGCCGACGTCGACCGGCTCGCCAAGCGCCGTGACGCGATCACCGCGCAGCTCGCCTCGCTCAGCGAGGTCATCTCCGGCTTCGCGAAGGACGAGGAGTGACCGGCTCCGCGGAGGTGGAGCAGCCCGACGAGAAGACGGCCGGCATCCCGGTCGGCGACGACTACCTCGGCGAGCCGGGTCCCCCGCTCGACCACCACGCGCCGTTCTACGTCGGCTTCGTCGGCGGCCTGGGCGTGCTCGTGGCGATCTGGCTCGCCCTGCAGGTCTCCGCCATCGGCTCGACGCTCATGCTGGTCGTGGTCGCGCTGTTCCTCGCGGCCGGCCTCGACCCGGCGGTGCGGTTCTTGGAGCGGAACGGCATGCGCCGCTCCTACGCCGTGCTGACGGTGATCCTGGCGTTCCTCGCCGCGCTGACGCTGTTCATCGTCGCGATCGTTCCGGTCATCGCCGACCAGGTCCGCTCGCTCACCGACAACGTGCCGCACTGGCTGGACCAGCTCCAGCGCAACCGACAGGTCCAGCGGCTCGACGACGAGTACGACATCATCGGCAAGATCCAGGACTACGTCACCAACGGTGACTTCGCCGGCGCGGTCTTCGGTGGCGCGCTCGGCATCGGCCTGGCGGTGCTCGGCGCGCTGTTCAACGGCTTCATCATCCTCGTGCTCACGCTGTACTTCCTCGCGTCGCTCGAGACCACGAAGAACGCGCTCTACCGGCTCGCCCCCGCCTCGCGCCGCGACCGGGTCTCCCGGCTCGGCAACCGCGTCGTGCGCAGCATCGGCGGCTACGTCTCCGGCGCCTTCATCGTGGCGATGTGCGCCGGCATCTCGTCGCTGATCTTCCTGTTCGTCGCGGGCCTCGGGGAGTACGCCGTCGCGCTGGCCTTCGTCGTCGCGCTGCTCGACGTGATCCCGATGATCGGCGCCACCCTCGGTGCGGTCATCGTCACCGCGATCGGCTTCGCCGAGGACTGGAAGATCGGCGTCGCGTGCGCGATCTTCTACCTCGTCTACCAGCAGGTCGAGAACTACGTGATCTACCCGCGAGTGATGTCGAAGTCGGTGGACGTGCCCGGCGCGGTCACCGTGATCGCGGCGCTGGTGGGCGCCGCGCTCTTCGGCGTCGTCGGCGCGCTGCTGGCGATCCCGACCGCGGCCTCGGTCCTGATGCTGGTGCGCGAGGTCTGGGTCAGACGACAGGATCAGCGGTAGCGCGCTCGCCCAGCTTCACGAACACCACGCCGACCAGGATCAGCACGCCGCCGAGCAGCTGCACCGCGAGCGGCAGCTGGTCCAGCAGCAGCCAGGCGAACAGCACGCTGGCGACGACCTCGAGCAGCGCGACGAACGACGCCAGGCGCGAGCCGAGCCGCCGGATGCCGGCGATGCCGGTGGTGTAGGGCACGGCGCAGGTCACCACGCCGAGCAGCAGCAGGGGGACCCACCACACGACCGACTGGCCGGCGTACTCGACGCTGCTGTCGGCGGCGCGCATCGGCATCAGGCCGACCAGCCCCAGGAGGCCGAGGACGAGCGTGCCGCTCACGAGTCCCCCGGCGGCGAGCGCCATCGGCGGGAGCCCGTTGTCCTCGTTGGCGGAGACGATGAAGTACGTCGAGGCCCCGACCATCGCGGCCAGCGCCCAGAGGACCCCGGCCACGCTGAGGTCGGCCCCGGAGAGCAGGTCGAGGACGAGCACCAGGCCGAGCGCGGCGAGGCCGGCGCCGACGAGCGTGACCGGACCGGGGCGCTGCCCGTGCCGCAGCCACATCCAGACCACGACCGCGGCGGGCGCGGTGTACTCGATGAGGATCGCCGGGCCGACCTGCATGTGCTGGATGGCCGAGAAGTAGCAGAACTGCGCGCCCGCGACCGCGATCGTGCCGAAGGCGAGGATGAGCCCGGCGTTGCGACGTACCGCATCCCAGCGACCACGCAGCGCGACGACGCCGAACGGCAGCACGACCAGGGCACCGATCGCGACCCGGATCAGCACGATCGCGCCCGCACTCCAGCCCGCCTGCAACATCGGCGACGCCAGCGCCCCGGAGAGGCCGAAGGAGAACGCCGACGCGACGGCGAACCCCAGGCCGCTGGCCAGCCGGGTGCCCGCGGCCACCGGGGTTGCGTCATGAGTCAACGTCGCCATGGCACATGACACTAGGTCGTGCGGGTGTAACCTGTCAACGTGGTTTTCGCTCATGACACGGAGGTCTCCCTCCAGGCGGCCGCGACGCTGGCCAACTCCGGCCTCGAGCCGGACACGCTCGAGACGCAGGAGGACCTCGACGCGTTCTACGCGGAGTTCGAGTTCACCGGCCGCCGCGACCGCGACCGGGCCGAGCTGGACGACGTCCGCGCGATCCGGGCCGAGCTCTACGCCCTGCTCACCGCCTCCCGCGACGACGCCGTCGCCCTCGTCAACGAGATGCTCGCGTCCGCCGGTGCGGTCCCCCAGCTCGTGCGCCACGACGTCTGGGACTGGCACGTCCACGCGGTCACGCCCGACCGCGACCTGGCGACCCGGATCAAGGTCGAGGCCGCGATGGCCATGATCGACGTCATCCGCGCCGACGAGATGTCCCGCCTCGGCGTCTGCGCCGACGACGACTGCCGGGGCGTCGTGCTCGACCTCTCCCGCAACCGCTCGAAGCGGTTCTGCTCCACGACCTGCGGCAACCGCAACGCCGTGGCGGCGTACCGCGCCCGCCACCGTTGAGTTGGGCCCAACTCGCCCTCGAACTGGGCCTCGCTCCCGGGCCAGCTGGGAGAAGGGCCCTACTCAACGGCGATTACTGCCCAACTCAACGTCACGCCAGGAAGCGCCTCAGCACCTCGGTGAACACCTGCGGCTGCTCGGAGTGCACCCAGTGGCCCGCGCCCTTGATCGTCACGCGCCGGTTCCTCGGGAACCAGCGGTCCATCGCGTCGGCGTACCCGTCCTGGACGTACGCCGAGGTCGCCCCCGCCACCCACAGCGTGCTGCCCTGGTACGGCGCGACGCCCTCGAGCGCGTCGGCCGGCCAGCCGCCGAGCGCCGCGAGGTCGCGCCCGAGCACCTCGAGGTTGGGCCGCCAGGACCAGCCGTCCTCGCCGCGGTGGAGGTTCTGGAGCAGGAAGCTGCGCACGGTCGGGTGGGGCACGGCCTCGGCGAGCGCCTCGTCGGCGTCGCGGCGGTGCTCGAGCGTGTCGAGGTCGAGCGCGAGCATGGCCTCGATGTAGCCCGCGAACTCGCTGCGGCCCTCGTAGTCGACCGGCGACACGTCGACGACGCAGAGCCGCTCGACCAGCTCGGGGTGGCGCAGCGCGAGCACCATCGCGGCCTTGCCGCCCATGGAGTGCCCGACCAGCGCGACCGGGTCGTCGGCGGAGAACAGCGTCGCGACGCGGTCGGCGACGTCGACGTAGTCGAAGTGGTCGGGCCACTCCGAGCGGCCGTGGTGGGGCATGTCGACCAGCAGCACCCGGTGGTCGACGGCGACCTCCTTGGCGATCGTGGTCCAGTTCTTGCCCTGGCCGAACAGGCCGTGGCAGAAGGCGACCAGCGGGCCGCTCTCCCCCAGGGACGTCGTGTGGAGGTCCGCGTTCAGCACCACTCGCGCACCCCGGTCGGCGTCAGGTCCCGGTCGCGCAGGACGACGGGAAGCTCCTCGCCGTACCGCCGGCAGGTCCAGCGGAAGTCGGCGCGGCGGTACTCGATCGAGAGCACCCGGTCGCCGTACACACGCGTGTAGGCGCCGCACTCGCGGTAGCGGCCGCACTCCTCGGCGACCGCGAAGTCGAAGCCGATCCGGGTGCCGTCGTAGCCGGCGAGGTTCTTCTGCCCCGCCTCGAGCCCGGCGCGGTGCGCGCCCTTCACCAGCAGCCGCGCGAAGGCCAGTGCCTCGCGACGCTCGACCAGCCCGTGGCTGCGCGTGAACGAGTCGAGGTTGTCGAACTCGACCGCGTCGAACCCGTCGTCCGCGCAGCCGCGCGTCCACCGGTTCACGATCCGGGCGAGGTCGCGCCGCTTCGCGTCGGTGCGCACGTCGAGCAGCCACTCGCCCCACGCCTCGTCGACGACCGGCTCGCCGCCCTGCTTGAGCACGAGGCGCCAGTGCTGGCGCCAGAAGCGCCGCTCACCGGGCTGGGTCTGGAAGCCGTTGACGTAGCAGACGTTGTACGTGCCCTCGACCGGCGCGGCCTCGCGGTCGCGCACCACGATGCCGACGTGGTCGGGCACGGAGCGCTCGCCGCCGAGCTGATAGTCCACGTCGGTTCCGGTCGGGAGCGGCACGAGCGCCAGCAGCGCCGGCACCACGAGGGCGTAACTCCACGAGGCGAGGCGCCGTTGACCGGGCACCGCAGCAGTGCCTCTTGTACGTACACGTGATCGGATCATCGATGCCATCCTCGCGCACCCGTGTGCTCACGCTCGTCAGCGCCCTCGCCGTGGCGCTCCCGCTCACGGCCGTCTCCAGCGCCGACGGTGCCCCGCCGCCGAGCGGGACGATCGAGCAGGAGCGCGCGATCGTGCGCTTCGACGCCGTCCCCCGTGCCGACCAGGTGCACGCGCTCCAGGCGCTCGGCCTGACCGTGCAGCCGATGGAGCACCTCCCGCTCGCGATCGTCGAGGGCCCGGCACCGGCGATCTCCCAGATCGAGGGCTCCGAGATCGCGGGCGCCGCGGTCTACCCCGACGAGCCGATCGAGCTGCTCGACACCGCGTCGAGCGACGCCACCTCGTCCTCCCCCGCGGGCGCGCGGGCGCTGCGCAAGCAGGGCCTCACCGGCAAGGGCGTGACCGTCGCCGTCGTCGACTCCGGCTGCGACGCCACCCACCCCGACCTCGCCGACCGCGTGACCCACAACGTCACGCTGCTGAGCCCGGAGTACGCCAACAACGGCACCCGTCCGATGATCGTCGTCCCGGTCGACCAGGGCCCGGCGAGCAACACCGACATCGGCAGCGGCCACGGCACCCACGTGGCCGGCATCATCGCCGCGGACTCGCAGTCGGTCGAGGACGGCAGCCGGTACGGCGTCGCGCCCGGTGCCGACCTCGCCTGCTTCGCGATCGGCGCGGTGCTCTTCACCAGCGCCGTCGTGACCGCCTACGACTACATGCTCGACCAGCCCGACCTCATGGGCATCGACGTCATCAACAACTCGTGGGGCAACAGCTACCGCCAGTTCGACCCGAACGACCCGGTCGCGATCGCGACCAGGACGGTCGCCGACCGCGGGGCGACGGTCGTGTTCGCGGCCGGCAACTCCGGCAGCGGCGACGTCCCGATGAGCCTCAACCCGTTCTCCCAGTCGCCGTGGGTGATCTCGGTGGCGGCCGGCACCACCGACCGCTTCCGCGGCGACTTCTCCTCCAACGGCCTCGTCCACGACAACTCGCGGCCGACCCGCATCGGCGCCGACAACCACACCACCTTCACCGGCGACCGGCTCGGCCTCGTTCACCCGGACATCACCGCGCCCGGCGTGGACATCAGCAGCACGTGCGACAGCGCCGGCACGCTGATCGGGCCGTGCCCTCCCGGTGACAACGCCGAGGCATCCGGCACCTCGATGGCGGCGCCGCACGTGGCCGGCGCGGCCGCCGTACTCCTCCAGGCGCAGCCGGCGCTCACGCCCGGCCAGGTCCGGCTCGCTCTCCAGGCCACCGCGACCCCGGTGAACGCGCCCGACAGGTCGGGCGACCTCCCGTTCTGGCAGGTCGGCTACGGCTACACGAACCTCGACCGCGCGGTCGCGCTCGTCACCGGCAACAAGTGGCGCGCGCGACTCACCACCGCCGCGCACCGGGCGGACCAGCGGATGCGCAGGGCCGACGGAGTGCAGGTGCTGCGCTCGGACTTCTTCGTCCACGCCGCACCCCCGGCCACCGCGGGCGGCAGCGACAGCGCCACCTACGAGGTGCCCGTCGCGGCGCGCACGCGCTCGCTCGCCGTGAGCCTGGCCTTCCCGTCCGGCGGCAGCGTCGGCGCCAGCATGTACAGCTACACCGTCACCGTCCTCGACCCCTCCGGGAAGACGGTCGGTACGACGACCACCGACCCGGTCGCCGGCTCCGGCACCGCGCTGGCGACCGTCGGCCTGCCGAAGTCGGCCAAGGCGGGGACCTACACCTTCGAGGTCACCGGCGACTACGCCGCCTCGGACCCGGACACGGTCGACAGCGACTCGCTGTTCGGCCGGTTCGTCACCCTGCACGTCGCGCAGCTGGCGAAGGGCTGACGCGCCGACTCGGGCTAGAAGTCGAAGCCGTCGAACATGTCGCCGATGCCGTCGCCGATGGCGCCGATCCCGTCACCGATCCCCTCGCCGATGGCGCCGATCCCGTCGCCGATGCCCTCGAAGCCGCCGAACGCGCCGAACATCAGCCCGGCGAACATCCAGTCCATGGGACCGAACGCGCCGAAGTAGCCGCGCGCGTAGGGCTGGTAGGCCGGGCCGCCCTGGTAGTAGGGCACCCGCTGGGAGCCCTGCATGACCATCCGGGCGTCCGGCTCGGCGCCGACGCGGACCCGCTCCGCGTCCAGGGCGCACGCGGGCACGTCGCGCGTGGCGCCGCCGGGCGGCGTCCAGGGCACGTCCGCGACGGACAGCCCGTGGCGCGGGTCGAAGAAGCACGGCGGGCGGCGGAGCGGCAGCGGATCGCCCGCCACCCGCGCGCGGACGCACGCGATCGCGTAGCGCCCGTCCTCGAGGATCTCGGTCACGTGCCGGACGTCGTCGGGCCGGCTCATGGCCTCCGCAGCCGTCTTGGCCGCCTCGTAGGCGTCGAGGGCGCGCTGGTAGTCCGCGTTCTCGCCCGGGGTGAGCTCGCGCCCCGCGAGATCCAGGTCGAGGGCCTGCAGCTCCTCACCGAGGGCGGTGATGTCCTCGGCGGTCAGCTTGCGCACGGGCTCCAGCTCGGCGCGCCGGCGCTCGAGCTCGCGCTGCCGCCCGGTACGCCGCGCGACCACTACCACGGCCACGAGGGCGGCGATCACGACGAGGATCAGGAGGCCTTCCATGCCTCCAGCGTACGGCCGTTCCTCAAGCGCGCGCGGGCTCGTCCTCCGCGGTCAGCGGGCGGGCGATGTCCTCCAGCGACTGGCCCTCCGCCCGGACGCCGAGGAACGCCTCGACGACGCCCGCGCCGATCATCAGCACGGCGCCGATGAAGTAGCCGACGGCGATCCCGGTGATGTCGCCGCTGGCCGACGCGCTGTCGATGAGGTGGCCGAACAGCAGCGGGCCGCTGATGCCGCCGGCCGCCGTGCCGATCGCGTAGAAGAACGCGATGCACAGCGCCCGGGTCTCCATCGGGAACACCTCGCTGGCGGTCAGGTACGCCGCGCTCGCCCCCGCCGAGACGAAGAAGAAGATGACGGCGCCGAGGACCGTCAGCGAGACCGCCGTGACGCTGCCGAGGAAGAAGCCGGTGACGCCGAGCAGCGCGCCCGAGAGCACGTAGGTGAACGTGATCATCTGGACGCGGCCGATCCGGTCGAAGAGCGGTCCGAGCAGGAGTGCGCCGGCAAAGTTGCCCGGACTCGTCGGACACGGTGCGCTCGATGTCGGAGACGATCCGCTCGGCCTGCTCCTCGCGGCCGTGGATGAACAGCCAGCGCGGGCTCTCGGGCACGTTGCGGCACACCAGCAGGATGCCGACGGCCAGGATGGCGCCGAGCCCGAAGGCCAGCCGCCAGCCCCACTCGGGGTCGACGAAGGTGGGGTCGAGGAGCGGGATCGTCAGCAGCGATCCGAGCGCCGCCCCGACCCAGAACGAGCCGTTGATCGAGACGTCGACGCGGCCGCGGTACTTGGCGGGGATCAGCTCGTCGATCGCCGAGTTGATGGCGGCGTACTCGCCACCGATGCCCATGCCGGTGACGAAGCGGGCGGCGAGGTACCAGAGCGGGGTCGTCGCGAACGCCGTGGCGACGGTGGCGACCGTGTAGACACCGAGCGTCAGCAGGAAGAGCTTCTTCCGACCGAACCGGTCGGTGAGCTGCCCGAACACCAGCGCGCCGAGGCAGGCGCCGGCCACGTAGACCGCGCCGACGAGGCCGATTGGGACCACGGGAGGCGGTCGAGCCGCGCCGGGACGTCGGTGGTGATGCGTCCGGTCTCCACGCCCATGCCCGGAGGTACCCGGGCACGGGCGCGGCCAGTCAGGCGGGCATCAGCGGGTCGAGTAGTCCCGGAAGCCGCGCTTGGTCTTGCGGCCGAGGTAGCCGGCGGTGACCAGGTGCTCGAGCAGCGGCGCCGGGGCGAAGCCGGGCTCGCGGAACTCCAGGTAGAGCTCGCGCTGGATGGCCAGCGACACGTCGTTGCCGACGACGTCGAGGAGCTCGAACGGGCCCATCGGCAGGGCACAGCCCTGCTTCATCGCGGTGTCGATGTCGTCGGCGGTGGCGTAGTGCGCCTCGAGCATCCGCACGGCGTCGTTGAGGTACGGGAACAGCAGCGCGTTGACGATGAAGCCCGCCCGGTCGCCGCAGGAGACCGCGACCTTCCCGACCCGGTCGCACAGCGCGCGGGTGGTCTCGGTGACGTCCTCGGAGGTGACGACGGTCGACACGACCTCGACCAGCTTCATGACCGGGGCCGGGTTGAAGAAGTGCATGCCGATGACGTCCTGCGGCCGCGAGGTGGCCTGGGCGCAGGCGATGATCGGCAGGCTGGACGTCGTGGTCGCGAGGATCGCGCCGGGCTTGCAGATCTCGTCCAGGTTCTCGAAGAGCGTCGTCTTGACCGCGAGGTCCTCGGCGATCGCCTCGACCACGATGTCCACGCCTCCGAGGTCGTCCAGCGACGTCGATCCGGTGACGCGGGCGAGCACCTCGGCCTTGGCCTCCTCGGTCGCGCGGCCGCGCTGGATCTGCTTGTCGAAGTTCTTGGTGATCGCGGCGACGACGCCGTCGACCTTCTCCTGGGCCCGGCCGACCACCAGCACGTCGTACCCGGCCTTGGCGAAGACCTCGACGATGCCGCTGGCCATCGTGCCGGTGCCGACGACGCCGACCTGGGAGATGTCGTGCTTGAGCTGGGGCTTGTCGTCGGCCGACGGCGTCTGGTCGTCCGCGACGACGACCGGGCTGTCGGGCGCCTCGTAGGTGTAGAAGCCGCGGCCGGTCTTCCGGCCGAGCCAGCCGGCGGTGACCATCTGCTTGAGGATCGGCGACGGCGCGTGGAGACGGTCGCGGCCCTGGCGGTACATCGTCTCGAGGATCGTGTACGCCGTGTCGAGGCCGATCAGGTCGAGCAGCGCCAGCGGGCCCATCGGGTAGCCGCACCCGAAGCGCATCGCGGCGTCGATGTCCTCGCGGCTGGCGTAGCGGCCCTCGTACATGGAGACCGCGTGGTTGAGGTAGCCGAAGAGCAGGGTGTTCGCGATGAAGCCGGCCTTGTCGCCGCAGACGACCGGGTTCTTGCCGACCGCCTCGACCAGCGCCTGCACGTCGGCGAGCACCTGGTCCTCGGTGACGACGGTGCGCACGATCTCGACCAGATTCTGGACCGGTGCGGGGTTGAAGAAGTGGATGCCGACGACCCGGCCCGGGCGCGAGTTGGCCGTGGAGATCTCGGTGACCGAGAGGCTCGAGGTGTTGGTGGCGAGTACGGCCTCCGGCGCGACGATCCCGTCGAGCTCGCGGAACAGCGCCTTCTTGGTCTCCAGCGACTCCACGACCGCCTCGACGACCAGGTCGGCCTCGGTGAGGCCCTTGAGGTCGGTGGTGAAGGTGATCCGTCCCAGCAGCTCGGCCTGCTCGGCCTCGGTCATCTTGTCCCGCTTCACCGCGCGGGCGGTGGAGTGCTCGAGGTGCTCGCGGCCGCGCGCGAGGCCCTCGTCGTCCTTCTCGACGCCCACGACGGCGTACCCGTTGCGGGCGAACACCTCCGCGATGCCGGCCCCCATGGTGCCGAGGCCGATCACGCCGATCGTCGAGAAGCTGCGGGTCTCACCGGTGGAGGGCGGAGTCGTCATGTCGCGCATGGTTGCACGGGGTAACCCGGTGTGACAGTGGTCTACTTCACTCGCAAGTAACTTCCTGTGCGTTTGGAACGATCACAGCTCCCGAACGCGCTCGAGCAGGTGTGCCCGGCGCGGTCCCGGGCTCACGGTAGATTCCTCGCCCGTGAGACTCGTCGTTGCCAGGTGCCAGGTCGACTACGCCGGGCGGCTGACCGCCCACCTCCCGATGGCGACCCGGGTGCTGATGATCAAGGCCGACGGGTCGGTGCTCGTCCACTCCGACGGCGGCTCCTACAAGCCGCTCAACTGGATGTCGCCGCCGTGCAAGGTGACCGAGGGCGTGAACGACGAGGGCCAGGTCGAGTGGACGGTCGTCGGCAAGGACGACGACACGCTGCGGATCCTCATCGAGGACGTCCAGCACGACTCGTCCCACGACCTCGGCGTCGACCCCGGGCTCCAGAAGGACGGCGTCGAGAAGCACCTCCAGGAACTGCTCGCCGAGCACCCGGCCACGCTGGCCGAGGGACTGACGCTGGTCCGCCGCGAGTACCCCACCGCGATCGGCCCGGTCGACCTGATGTGCCGGGACGCCGACGGCGCCTCGGTCGCGGTCGAGATCAAGCGCCGCGGCGAGATCGACGGCGTCGAGCAGCTCACCCGCTACCTCGAGCTGCTCAACCGCGAGCCGCTGCTCACCACGAAGGGCCCGGTCCGCGGCGTCTTCGCCGCCCAGCTGATCAAGCCCCAGGCCCGCGTGCTGGCCGAGGACCGCGGCATCACCTGCGTCACCGTCGACTACGACGCCCTGCGCGGCCTCGACGACCCGTCACACCGGCTGTTCTGACCCGAGGTCGGCACCGAGCTCCACGAGCCCGGCGCGGCCCGCGTCGGTCAGGCGCAGCGCCCTCGACCCGGTGGTACGCCGGACGAACCACTCCCGCTCGACCAGTCCGTCGGTGATCGCGGCGGCGAGGCCCCGGCGAGGTGGGTGCGCCGCTCGGTCCAGTCCAGGCACGGCCTCGCGAACGAGCGGCGCCGAGACCGCACGTCGTCGACGTCCACCCCCCACCCGGCGAACCGGTCGCGGCCGAGCGGCGTCACGTCGTAGGCCCGGGTCAGCCACGCGCGCGACAGCAGCGCGCCGTGCAGCGCGACCCCGCAGACGCCGGCCAGGTGGTCGTAGCAGGTGCGCGCGAAGCCGAGCGCCTGCGCGTGCCCTGCCTGGCGCAGGGACCGGACGGGCTGCGGCGGTGCCACGTGGGCCAGCGCCTCGAGCGCGGCGCCGACCCGGGGACCGGTGATGCGGTGGTAGTGGTGCCGGCCCTGGACGACGACCTCGACGAGTCCACCGTCGCGCAGCCGCGCGAGGTGCTCGCTGGCCGTCGAGGCGGTCACGCCCGCGGCCCGCGCGAGCTCGCCGGCGGTCAGCGCCCGGCCGGCCATGAGCGCGTCGAGCATCCGCGCCCGGCTCGGGTCGCCGATGAGTGCGCCGACGGCGGCGACGTCGGTGTCGTGCACCCGGCGAGGCTACGCCCGGGACGGTTCGGCCGGCGTCGAAGCGTCCCGCCCCTAGCGTCCCGGGCATGGAGAATCCCGGAGCCCAGGTCGAGTCCGCCGTCGAGCACTGCCTGGCCGTGGCGAGCAGCTGGCTGGCCTGGGACGGCCGGCCCGTGGTGAGCGAGGGCGGCGACCGGATCTACACGCCGCACAAGGTGGTCCGACGGGTCGGCGACCACCTCGTCGACCACCTCCCCGAGGTCGAGGCGCTGCTGGCCGGCGTACCGACCGAGCCCGACCACTGGCACGCCAGCCTCGTGACCGTGGATGCCGACTGGGCGCGGTTCACCGAGCTCGACCTCGAGGAGGCCGGGCAGCGGCTGCACCGGCTCGGCCGCACGTTCGCCCTGCGGCTCACGGCCGCCGGTCCCGGCGCGTGGGACGTCCCGCGCGGCCAGAACTGGACCCTGCGCCAGATCGCGGAGCACCTCACCGGCATCCGGTGGTACGCCGACCAGGTCGGTCGGCTCTGAAACTCGCTCGCGCCGCCGCCCCGCGCCGCGCACGATGGCGGCCATGCGCGAGAACTACTTCGGCACCGGCGTGGCCGAGCACTACGACGACCCCGACGACGTGATGTTCTCGCCGGAGGTCCTCGGGCCGACCGTCGACCTGCTCGCCGAGCTCGCCGGCGGCCGGCCGGCGCTGGAGCTGGCGGTGGGCACGGGCCGGGTCGCGATCCCGCTCGCCGAGCGCTGGTCTTCCTGGTCTTCAACACCATCGGCAACGTCACCACGCAGGACGACCAGGTCGCGGTGTTCGAGAACGCCGCCGCCCACCTCGCGCCGGGCGGCCGGTTCGTGGTCGAGGTCGGGGTGCCCCACGTCGGCGACCGGTTCGCGGTGTTCAGCCACGGCGACGAGCACGTCGGCATCGACGAGCACGACCCGGCGACCCAGCTCTCCTGGTCGCACCACTACTCCTCCACCGACGGCGTCACCTACACCCGCCGGTCGATCCCGTTCCGCAAGGTCTGGCCGGCCGAGCTCGACCTGATGGCCCGGATCGCCGGGATGCTGCCCGAGTCGCGCTGGGCCGACTGGGACCGCAGCCCGTTCACGAGCTCGAGTCCCCGACACGTCAGCGTGTGGAGGAAGATCGGCGCGTGAGGATCTTCCACATCGCCACGCTCGCGGACTGGCGGCGGGCCCAGGAGACCGGCGCGTACACGACGTCGACGCGCGGCGTGACCCTCGCGGAGGAGGGCTACATCCACGCCAGCCGCGCGGACCAGTGGGAGGGCGTGCGGGCGGCGTTCTACGCCGACGTCACCGAGCCGCTGGTGCTGCTCGAGATCGACACCGACCTGCTCGGCGTACCGGTCGTGGACGAGGTGCCGGCTCCCGGCATGACCGTCACGTTCCCGCACGTGTACGGCGCCATCGCGCCGAGCGCCGTCGTCGGCGTCACCGAGCTCCAGGTGGAGTGACCCCGGGCCTGGAGCTCGCGTGTCGCGCGCACAGGCCCGGCGGGCGCCCTTTCCACGCAATTGCGCCGGAAGGGCGACTCAGACGCGGTCCGGACTGCACTTGCGGCGCAATTGCGCCGTCCGGGCGGGCGGACTCAGGACACTAGTCGTCGGCGTACGGGATCGCGACGCGGAAGGTCGTGCCGACGCCGACCTCGCTCTCGACGGCGACCGTGCCGTCGTGGGCCTCGACGATCGCCTGGACGATCGAGAGGCCGAGGCCGGCGCCCTGGGTCTGGCTCGCGATGGCGGCCGGCCCGCGGTAGAGCCGGTCGAACAGCTGGCCGATCTCCTCCTCGGGCACGCCGACCCCCGAGTCGCGCACCTCCACCACTCCGGCAGCGGTGCCGGCGACCACCCGGACCTCGACGGTGCCGCCGGGGTCGGTGAACTTGATCGCGTTGGTGACGAGGTTCTCGACCACCTGCACCAGGCGGTAGAAGTCGCCGTGCACCGGGCGCAGGTCCGAAGGCGTGTACCGCAGGCGCAGCCCGCGTTCGCGGGCCCGCAGGCTGGAGTCGTCGATGACCCGACGCGCGACGGCGTTGAGGTCGATCGTCCCGCGATGGATGCGCAGCCGGTTGTCCTCGAGGTAGGCGACCGTGAGCAGGTCGTCGACCAGCTGGAGCTCCCGGGCCGCATTGCGCTGGATCACGCCGACCAGGCGCCGCGCCTCGGGGCCGAGCTGCCTCTCATCGAGGTCCGCGAGCAGCTCGCTGTAGCCGATGATCGAGGTCAGCGGCGTGCGCAGCTCGTGGGAGACCGTGGCGATCAGCTCGTCGCGGAGTCGCTGGGACTCGGCCTCGATCCGCCGCTGCTGGGTGACGTCACGCACCGCGACCGAGACCAGCAGCCCCTCGTCGGTGTGGAGCGGGGAGAGTCCGACCTCGACCGCGACGTCGTGGCCCTCGCGGTGCCGCACCCAGAAGTCCGTCGTGAAGCCCATCGGCACGAGCTCGGGCCGACGGAGGTACTCCCGGAGCCGCCGCAGCACCTCGCCCTCGCGCGGGCCGGCCAGCACGGCGACCGACGACCCGACCAGCTCGGAGCGGTCGTAGCCGAACACCCGCAGCATCTGGTTGTTGACCAACACGATCGTCGCGGACTCGTCCACGATCACGGTCGGGTCCGGGGCGGCTTCGAGCAGGCTGCGGAAGCGCTCCTCCTCGCGGATGCGGGCGCTGATGTCACGAGCGGTCGCGGAGACGTAGGTCTGGCCGTCGGCCCGGATGGGCGCCAGCGAGATCTCGGCCGGGAACTCGGTGCCGTCGGCGCGCACGGCCGAGAGGCGGAGCAGCCCCATCGGCCGCGGGTTGGGGTCGTCGCTGTAGCCGTCGCGCCGCCTCGGGTGGCCGCGGTGGAACCGCTGCGGGACCAGCATCTCGATCGGCTTGCCGGCGAGCTCGTCGGGGTCGTAGCCGAAGACGGCGCGGCACTGCGGGTTCGCGAGCACGATCGACCCGGCGTTGTCGACGACGACCACCGCATCGGGCACCGCCTCGAAGACGCCCCGGAAGAGCGCGTCGTGCTCGTCACCCACGCGCCGACCCTAGCCGTTCACCAGCGTCACGACCTCGTCCGCCACACCCCAGCTCAGCGTTATCCCAGCGCCACCGTGCCCGTAGCAGTGCACGACGTCGCGGACCCGTTCGAGCCGCACCGCCGGCCGCACGGGCCGCAGACCGACCCGCGTGCGCAGCACGCGCGCGCCGCGCACCTCCGGCACCAGCCGGGCCGCCCGCTCCAGGATCTCCTCGGTCACCGCCGCCGACGCCGTCCGGCTCCACTCCCCCTCGACGTCGCTGCCGCCGACGACGACGTCGCGCTCCCGCGGCACCAGGTACGTCGGACCGGACTCGTCGAGCCACCAGCGGTCCAGGCCGAACGGCTCGACGTGGACCACCTGCCCGCGCACGGGTACGACGGTGCGGTCGGCGCCGAGCAGGCGGGCGCCGAGCCCGGAGCAGTTCACGACCAGGCTGCGGGGCGCCTCCGGCAGGCCGCCCAGGTTGAGCCGGGTGATCGTGCCGCCGGCAGCCTCGACCCGGTCGGCCAGCCAGTCCAGGTAGACGCTGGTGTCGACGACCGGCGTGGTGAACGACCAGCCGTCGGCCAGTCGTTCCAGCGTCGGCACGGCCGCGCCCCACCACGGGCGGCCGTCGCCGTGCGTGACGGTGCGGACGACGGTGCCGGGCACCATCCGCACCCCGGACTCCGGGTCGGTGTCGGCGAGCGCGTCGAAGACGGCGTACGTGGTCTTCGCCCAGCCGGTCACCCGGTCCTGCGGCAGGGCCCGGTAGGGGTACCAGAACGCGGCCGCGACGGCCGAGGTCGTCTCCCGTGGCAGGTCGCGCGCGACGACGTCGACCCGGTGCCCGGCCTCCAGCAGCCGCAGGGCGCAGGTCAGCCCGATGACGCCCGCGCCCACGACGATCACCCTCTCGGGCTGCCCTGCCATGGGAGAAGTGTGGCGCGCGCGACAAGGCATTTCGCTCCCCGACGCTATTGACGTATGTTCAACAGCGTGAGACCGACTGTCCTGGGAGTCCTGTCCGCTCTCGTCGCCGTGCTCTTCACGGCACCCGCGACCGGGGCCGCGGCCCCTCGCGCGCACGAGCGGATCGAGTCACGCGGGGTCGTCTTCGACGTCGAGAACACCAACGCCACCTCGGTCCGCTGCCTCCCCGACAACCAGAGCTACGAGCTGCGTGGCCGGATCATCGGCACGCCCAGGGTCCTCGACGGGCTGGGCGGCTCCACCCGCGTGAACGTCCTCGTGCACGACATCGGCACCGGAGCGTGGTTCTGGAACCTGAGGGGCCGGCCCTCCTACGACTACGCGACGAAGCTCGCCCGGGCAGGCGAGACGGTGCTCGTGCTGGACCGGCTCGGGTACGGCGCCAGCCCTCTCGAGGACGGCACCGCGACCTGCCTCGGCGCGCAGGCCGACATGCTGCACCAGGTCGTCCAGCACCTGACCTCCGGCAGGTGGGACTACACCGACCCCGCGGACGGCACCGCGTTCGCGGCCGCCCACGTGGTCACGCACGGCCACGGCGTGGGGGCGGCGATCGTCCAGCTCGAGGCGTCCGAGTTCGACGACGTCGCCGGTCTCGTGCTGATGTCGTGGGCCGACACCGGTCCCACCTCGCTCGCCGCCCGCTACGCCCTCCGGCAGGGCCGCGAGTGCCTCGACACCGACTTCGCGCCGTTCGCGGCGACCAGGGCCGACTTCCGTCACATCATGTTCAGCTCGGCCCCGGCGGCCGTGCAGCGCGCAGCCGCCAGACGCAAGAGCGACGACCCGTGCGGCGACGTGGCCACCCTGGCCGGTCTCGCGCTCGGGTCGGGCTTCGGTGCGGACCGGGTCGACGCCCCGGTGCTGCTGCTCTACGGGGCGGACGACAAGCTGATCCGGCCCAGCGCCCGCGCGAGGCAGGCCGAGGCCTACCCCACGAAGACCACGATGAAGGTCTTCAAGGGCGCCGGCAGCGCACTGCCGCTGGAGCGGTCGGCCGCCCAGGTGCGCACCACGGTGCTGCGCTGGCTGGACTGACGCACCCAACGCCGGGGCAACCGCCGGCGCAACCGCCGACGTAACCGCCGACGTAACCGCCGACGTAACCAGCGTCACACGGGGATCGTTGGGACGGCATGGCCCGCCGCGTCCTCGTCCTGCTCGCCCTGCTGCTGTCGGTGGCGTGGGCACCCCCCGCCACGGCCCACGAGGAGCGACCCGCGCAGTTCCCGGACGGCACCGGGCACCGGCCGCAGTTCCTGGGCTACGACAACCCGCTCCAGCGCGTGGTGTGCCGACCGGACAGCGCCGCGACCATCCGGTCCATGCCGCCCGGTCCGGTCAAGCACCGCAACCGGCACCTGCTCGAGGACTGCCGGTTCCGCTCGATCCAGGACGCGATCAACACGATCCGCCGGCCGAACACGTCGGTCTACGTGCTGCCCGGCACCTACCACGAGCGGAAGTACGCCGAGGCCAAGCGCTCGGACTACTGCGCCCACCTGCAGACCCAGTCCCGGGAGCCGCTGGCCTCCTCCGAGTACATCGGCAGCATCTCCTCCCCCGACCCCGGCGCGGAGGAGGAGGCGGCGGAGGCCGGCGAGTCCAACCCGATCGCCCTCTCGTACGCCGACCAGCGACGCTGCCCCCACAACCTCAACCTGATCGCGCTGTTCGGTGACGCCACCCCGGGCAACGACAGCATCCGCTGCGACAGCCGGTTCTGCGGCACCCAGCTCGTCGGCACCGGTCGCCGGCCCACGGACGTCGTCGTCGACAACCGGTTCGCGAAGCTCAACGCGATCCGCGCCGACCGGATGGGCGGCTTCTACCTGAGCAACATGACCTTCCAGCAGGCCGAGTTCAACGCGATCTACGTGCTGGAGACCGACGGCTTCGTGATCGACCGGGTGGTCGCGCGGGGCAACGACGAGTACGGCGTCCTCGCCTTCGCCAGCGACCACGGCCTGATCCAGGACTCCGAGGCGTACTACAACGGCGACTCCGGGTTCTACCCCGGCTCCGGGGCCGACCTCAACGCCGACAACACCGAGCTCGAGGCCACGCGCTACGCGATCGAGATCCGGCGCAACTCCAGCCACGACAACACGCTGGGCTACTCCGGCACCGCCGGGAACTCCATCTGGGCGCACCACAACGAGTTCTACGACAACTCCACCGGCATCGCGACGGACTCGCTGTTCCCCGGCCATCCCGGCCTGCCGCAGGACCACGCCCGGTGGAGCCACAACGACATCCACTCCAACAACAGCAACTACTACACGGCGTACGTCGACACCGGCGTCTGCGCGGAGCCCATGGAGGAGCGCGGCTACATCGACGGCACGGTCTGTCCGGTGATCCCGACGCCCGTCGGCACCGGTGTGCTGATCGCCGGCGGCAACTTCAACTCCACCGACCACAACTGGATCTACGACAACTGGCGCTACGGCACCATGCAGTTCTGGGTGCCGGCGGTGCTGCGCGACGACTACGACCCGGCGCACCTCTACGACACCTCGAACGGCAACCACACCTTCGAGAACCGCCTGGGTGTCTCCCCCGACGGCGAGCAGCTGCCCAACGGCATGGACCACTGGTGGGACGACCAGGGCGTCGGCAACTGCTGGGAGGACAACCACTACGGCTCGGCCGAGCGCACCGACAACTTCACCGTCGACCCGCCCGCGTGCGCCGACGGCGGCTCGGTGTTCGTGCCCGGCGCCCCGGTGAAGGACGCCGGCTTCCTCTCGTGCAGCCAGTACGACCGCAACGACCCCGACTGGCGGCACCCGCCGGGCTGCACGTGGTTCGACGACCCTGCGAGGCCGTCCGCCGCGGTCGCCGGTGACGCCGAGTCCGGTGCCGCCCTGGTCGCGCCGATCGCCCTCACCGCGGCCGCCGTGGCCCTCGGCCTCGGCCTGCGCCGCCGGCGGTGGTCGCGTGCGGCGTAGGGCGACGGTCGTCGCGGCGCTCCTCGTGCCGGCGCTCGCCGCCGGCGGCGTCGCCCTGGCCCGCACCGGCCCCGACCTGGCCGCCTCCGGGCCGGCCGAGGTCAGCGGCACCGAGGCGTCGGCGACGTTCCGGATCGCCGACCGCACCGTCCGGCAGGTCCGGTACGCCGACGGCGGCACGCTGCGCTACACGTTCTCGCTCACCAACGACGGCCTCCTGCCGGTCGAGGTCGTCGGCCTCGCGGACGAGCAGCCGCCGTCACGGCTCTTCCGGCCGACCGGGCTCACGGCGGTCGACCTCGGACCCGGCGAGTCGGGCCGGGTCACGCTGAGCCTGGCCATGGGCGGCTGCGAGACGCTGTCCGCGCGGGCCGGGGCGTTCGTCACCGAGGTCGTCGTGGCGACCGACCGCGGCGACACCGCGGTCGCGCTCCCCGAGGAGCTGCACACCGGGTCGCCGCGCGAGGCGTTCTGCCCGAACTCGACGGCGACCTCGCGGCCGCCGGGCTGACCTCGGGCCGGCGCCCTAGGCCCCGGCCTGGCGCGGGGCGGTCGGGTCGTCGCCCGCGCCGCCCTGCTCGCGCGCGACGTACTCCTCGATGTCCTCGATGTCGTCGCGGTTGCGGGTGGTGACGGCCAGCAGGTCGCTCATCGTGGCGACCTCCTCGACCTGCTCCTTGATGAACCACTGCATGAACTGCTCGGAGGCGAAGTCGCTCTCCTCCCGCGCGATCCGCAGCAGCCCGTTGACCTGGTCGGTGACGCGCCTCTCCTGGTCCAGCGCGAGCGCGACCGGGGCCACGACGTCCGCGAAGGTGCTCTCGGGCGCGGGGACGGCCGGGATCACGACCGGGCTGTCGGTGTCGAGGAGGTACTGGATCATCATCGCCGCGTGCGCGCGCTCCTCGAGGGCCTGGGCGTAGAAGAACGCTGCCATCCGGGGCATCGTCTCGGCGTCGAAGTACACCGCGCACGCGAGGTACTGGTTGTGCGCCGCCAGCTCGTTGCCGATCTGGACGTTGAGCTGCTCGGCGAAGCGTGCTGCGACCAACGGGGGGCTCCTCGGGTCTGCGTCGAGTTGTCGGGTCAGGCGGCCTTCGCGAGCTTCTTCTTGGTGACCTTCTTGCCGTCCACCCGCACGAGCTCGCGCCTCTTGACCGTATACCCCTCGGGAAGCGTCCCGTCCTTGAGCATGCGCAGCGGGCAGCGCCCGCACTTCGACTTGCTGACGCAGCACTTGGTCTTGGGCAGCTTCGCCTTGCTCTTGGCGCCCTTGGACTTCTTGGCCACGGCGCGAGAGTAGCAGAGTGAGTTAGGCGAGGCTAACCTTTGCCCAATCCGTGGGCCGCCCGGATCACGTCGACGATGCCGCCCATGATCTCGGTCAGGCCGAAGTCCTTGGGCGTGTACACCGCGGCCACCCCGAGCTCGCGCAGCCGGCGGCCGTCGGAGTCGGGGATGATCCCGCCGACGATCACCGGCACGTCCTCGAGCCCGGCCTCCTTCAGGCCGTCGAGGACGTCGGGCACGAGCTCCATGTGGGAGCCGGACAGGATGGAGAGGCCGATGCAGTGCACGTCCTCCGCGACCGCCGCGGAGACGATCTGCTCGGGTGTGAGGCGGATGCCCTGGTAGACGACCTCGAACCCCGCGTCGCGCGCGCGTACGGCGACCTGCTCGGCGCCGTTCGAGTGCCCGTCGAGCCCGGGCTTGCCGACCAGCAGGCGCAGGCGACCGCCCCCCTGTCCGCTGAGCTCCGCACCGGTCTGCTTCACCCGCTCGCGGACGGCGGTCAGCTCGGCACCGGCCTCGGCGACCGCCGCGCCGGAGACGCCCGTCGGGCCGCGGTACTCGCCGAACACCTCGCGCAGCGTGCCGGCCCACTCCCCCGTCGTCGCGCCGGCGCGGGCGGCGACGAGCGTCGGTCCCATCAGGTTCGCCTCGGTCTTCGCGGCAGCGGCCAGCCCGGCGAGCGCCTCGGCGACCTCGGCCTCGTCGCGCTGTGCCTTCCACTCCTCGAGGCTGGTGCGGGCGCTCTGCTCGGCCTCGGGGTCGGCGGCCATGATCGCGCCGTCGAGGTCGGCGGTCAGCGGCGAGGGCTCGGTGGTCTCGAACTTGTTGACGCCGACGATGATCTCCTCGCCCGACTCGATCCGCGCGCGGCGAGCGGCGTGGGAGGAGACCAGCTCGGACTTCATGTACTCGACGGCGGCGATCGCGCCGCCCATCGCCTGGACGCGGTCGATCTCGGCCTTGGCGCCCTCGACCAGCTCGGCGACCTTGGCCTCGATGACGTGCGAGCCGTCGAAGATGTCGTCGTACTCGAGCAGGTCGGACTCGAAGGCCAGCACCTGCTGGAGCCGCAGCGACCACTGCTGGTCCCAGGGACGCGGCAGGCCGAGCGCCTCGTTCCAGGCCGGGAGCTGGAGCGCGCGGGCGCGGGCGTTCTTGGACAGCGTCACGCCGAGCATCTCCAGCACGATGCGCTGCACGTTGTTCTCCGGCTGGGCCTCGGTCAGGCCGAGGGAGTTGACCTGCACGCCGTACCGGAACCGGCGCATCTTCGGGTCCTGCACGCCGTAGCGCTCGCGGGTGATCTCGTCCCAGAGCCGGCCGAAGGCCCGCATCTTGCAGGTCTCCTCGACGAACCGGACGCCGGCGTTGACGAAGAACGAGATCCGTCCGACCACCTTCTCGAAGTCGGCCTCGTCGACCTGGCCCGCGTTCTTGACCTGGTCGAGCACGGCGACCGCGGTGCAGAGCGCGTAGGCCAGCTCCTGCGTCGGCGTCGCGCCGGCCTCCTGCAGGTGGTAGCTGCAGATGTTGATCGGGTTCCACTTCGGGATCTGGTGGACCGTGTAGGCGATCATGTCGGCGGTCAGCCGCATCGAGGCCTCGGGCGGGAACGCGTAGGTCCCGCGGGAGAGGTACTCCTTGATGATGTCGTTCTGGGTGGTGCCGGCCAGCTGGGCGGCGACCTCCTCCGGCGACAGGTCCGGGTTCTGCTCCTCGGCGACGACCTGGTACATCGCGAGCATCCACATCGCGACGGCGTTGATCGTCATCGAGGTGTTCATCTCGGTGAGCGGGATGTCCTCGAACAGGCGACGCATCTCGCCGAGGTGCGGCACCGGGACGCCGACCTTGCCCACCTCGCCGCGCGCGAGCGGCGAGTCCGGGTCGTAGCCGGTCTGCGTCGGCAGATCGAAGGCGACCGACAGGCCGGTCTGGCCCTTGGCGAGGTTGGTCCGGTAGAGCGCGTTGGACGCGGCCGCGGTCGAGTGCCCGGCGTAGGTCCGCATCACCCAGGGGCGATCCTTCTCCGGCCTGTTCTCCGTCATGGGACCGAGGGTAGAGCGGGATCTACCCGTTGGTAACTGCCTGTGGGGTATCCGACATCGAGGTTTGGTCACGCGGTGGCGGCGGCGCGCTCCACCTCGACGAACCGGCTCAGCCGGGACAGGTGCAGCATCCGGCGTACCGCCGGACAGCACCCGCGCAGCGTGAGGTGGTGTCCCTCGCGCACCGCTTGGCGGGTGGCGACCGCGAGCACCTTCAGCGCGGTCATGTCGATGGTGGACACGTGGGTCAGGTCGACGACGACATCGGCGTCGTGGCCTTCGAGGAGCTCGTAGATCGCGGCGCGGACCTCCCACGTGCTGCGCACGTCGAAGTCACCGCTGAGATGGATGGTCGGACCGTCGGTGCTGATCTCCATGGCTGTGCCCCGTTCTCCGGGACCCGAGATGCCCCGGTAGCGCCACCGTTCCGGTGGTTGCCTACACCACTATGACGCCGCACACACCCCGATGGTTGCCTCCGTGGCCGGAGAATTCCGCCGTGTCGTGTCCGGTGCGTGCGCGCTGAGTACCCCGGGGCCGGCGGCGGCATGCGCCGCGCCGACTGGCTACGCTCGCGACCATGGTCAACCTCACCCGCATCTACACCCGGACCGGCGACGGCGGGGAGACCCGACTCGGCGACATGAGCACCACCCGCAAGACCGACCTGCGGCTCGCGGCGTACGCCGACGTGGACGAGGCCAACGCCCAGATCGGCCTGGCGCTGGCGACCGGCGGGCTCGACGAGGACGTCGTCGCGGTGCTGACCACGGTGCAGAACGACCTCTTCGACGTGGGCGCCGACTTCTGCACGCCGGTGGTGCCCGACCCGGAGTACCCGCCGCTGCGCATCGAGCAGGCCTACGTCGACCGGCTCGAGGGCTGGTGCGACCGCTACAACGAGGAGCTGCCGACGCTCCGGTCCTTCATCCTCAACGGCGGCACCCCCGGTGCCGCGCTGCTCCACGTCGCCCGCACCGTCGTCCGGCGCGCCGAGCGGTCCGCGTGGGCGGCGTACGAGGAGCACGGGTCCTCCATGAACCCGCTCGCGATCACCTACCTCAACCGCCTCTCCGACCTGCTGTTCATCCTCGCCCGCCACGCCAACCGCGAGAACGGGGACGTGCTGTGGGTGCCGGGGGGCGAGCGCTGACGGTGGTGACGACTGGCCTGGAACCTCAGCCGGCCAGCCCCTGCCGACGCAGGAAGGCCACCTGGTCGCCGGCGATCCGCTCCGGCAGCGGCCCGTGGAACGGCGCGAAGTGGTCGCCGGCGTAGGCATGCAGCTCACCGCGGGGCGCTCGCGCGGCCAGCCGCTCCACCGCCGCTGACGACACGGTGACGTCGTCCGCGAGCTGCCCGACCCAGAGGGGCACGGTGACCCGGCGGGCCCGCCGCACCGGGCGGAAGAGACCGACGGTGAGGAAGACCGCGGGCGTGATCGAGTTCGCCCAGCGCGAGTCGGGGCCGAGGGCGGCGGCGAACCCCTCCGCCTCCCCCGTGAACGGCATCGCCGCGACCGAGCCGACCGGTCCGGTGACCGGGATGTGGGTGGTGCGGCCGAGGGCGTCGAGGACGGCGCGCGGGATGATCCGCGCGGAGGTCGACGGCGGCGTGTGCAGCACGCGGGACAGCCCGTCGAGGAACGGGCACAGCACGATCGCGGCGGCCACGTCGAGCCCGCCGCCGACCAGCGACGTGACGTGCCCGCCGCTGAACGAGTAGCCCCACAGCACGACCCGCTCGACGCCGGGCCGTGAGCGCGCGAACGCCACGGCCGCGCGCCAGTCGTCCTGCTGCTCACCGATCCGGAAGCGCCCGCGCGGCGAGCCGCCCGACTCCCCCAGGTGGCGGTGGTCGAAGGCCAGCACGTGGCAGCCGGCGTCCACGAAGGCCGACGCGTACGCCGCCAGGCCGTCGCGCATCGTGAGGCTGAAGCCGTGCGCCATCACGACGCAGGTCGCCGGGGCTCCGGCGTCGTACCACCGGCCCGCGATGTCGCCGAGACGGACGTCGGTCCTCACGAACGGTCAGTGTGGCCCAGCGCCTTGTCCGGCGCCACCAGGTCGCGGACCCGACGCTTGAGGTCGGTGATCTCCGGGAAGCCGCCGTCGCGCTTGCGGTTCCAGACCGGCGTGCCGTCGACCTCGATCCGGAAGACCCCCGCCTCCGCCTCGGTCGAGGCCGGCACCAGCGCCACCTCGCCCAGCTCGGCCTCGAAGGTCGAGAGCAGCTCGGCGGCGTACCACTGGGCGCGGAGCAGCCAGCGGCAGCGCGTGCAGTAGGTGATGGTGACGCGCGGCGTCATGCCGGCACCCGCTCCCGTCGCTCCTTCGCGGCGACGACCGTCATGGCCGCGGGGACCAACAGCGCGGCGACCACCAGCAGGGTCTCCAGGGTCCCGAGGTGGTCGGCGAGGAGGCCCAGCAGCGGCGGCCCGGCGAGGAACGCCGCGTAGCCGATCGTCGCGACCGTGCTGACCCGGCGGGCGGCCCGCAGCCGGTCGTCGGCGGCGGAGCTCATGCCGACCGGGAAGCCGAGCGCGGAGCCCATGCCCCACAACACGATGCCGGCGCCGACGAGCACGACGTGTCCGCCGAACACGATGAGCAGGATGCCCGTGAACGAGGCGCCGGCGCTGCCCCACAGGACGGGCGCGCGACCGTACCTGTCGAGCACGACCGGGCCGTACAGCCGCCCGGCCATCATCGAGCACACGAAGACCGCGAAGCCGGCGACGCCGACCCAGTGGTCCACGTCGTAGCCGTCGATCAGCGCGAGCGAGAGCCAGTCGTTGGCGGCGCCCTCGGCGACCGCGAACGCCATCACCATCACGCCGATCGCCAGCGTGCGTGGCTCCTTCCACGGCGACCATCCGGCCGGGGCCGGGCTGACCTCGTGCTCCTCCTTCGCCGGGAGGTACGCCGAGGCCGCCCGCCAGGTCGCGACCGCGGCCAGCAGGGCGCACCCCGGCACGTGCAGCAGCAGCGGCGCGTGCAGGGCCGCCATCGGGATGCCGACGCCGGCGCCGGCGAACGAGCCGATGCTCCAGCCCGCGTGGAAGCGCGGCATGATCGTGCGCTCGAGGCGGTGCTCGACCTCGGCGGCCTCGACGTTCATCGAGACGTCCCACGTGGCGACGCCGACGCCCTTGATCAGGAAGCCGAGCGCCGTCAGCGCGATCGCGTCGCTCACCACGCCCGCCATGGCGAGCGTCAGGCCGGTCGCGACCAGGCCCGCGCCGAACCGGGTCACCGCGGCGGCGCTGTAGCGGTCGACGAGGCGGCCGCTGAGCGGCAGCGCGATGACCGAGCCGATCGAGATCGCGAGCAGCAGCAGGCCGAGCGCGGCGTTGTCCAGCTCCAGCCCGCTGCGGATGTCGGGCAGCCGGGAGACCATCGTGGCGAAGCAGAAGCCGTTGAGGGCGAAGCTGAGGGCCACGGCGTTGCGGGTCCGGAGGAGCGATGTCACCGCTCCAGTGTCCCAGACTCTTGACCGGTCAAGAACCTCGGTCAGAAGCCGTCAGAGCCTCGAGGGCGGGTCTCCCGGGTCCAGTCGGTCCCCGGGGGCCCGGCCTCGAGCCAGGCCTGGAACCCCATGAGCGAGGACGGAGACATCGCGAGCTCGACCGGACCCGAGGGCGTGTGGCAGCCGATCACGACGTGGTCGGGGTAGAGCGACATGCCCTCGGCGCCCTCGGGGTCGCGCCGGCCCGCGTAGGTCAGCTGCGACCGCAGCAGCACCCGCTTCGGGCGCGGCCACAGGGAGAAGTAGCGGAACCACTCCAGGGACTCCCCGGAGTAGCGGCCGAGCCCGAGAAGCCAGCCGCGCCCGGCCCTGCCGGACCGGACGCGGTAGCTCAGCTCGAACGTGCCGCCGTGCCTGGCGAGCAGGCGCCGCCGGACGACGAGGCCGAAGCCGAAGAGCAGGACGAGGCCGAGCAGCACACCGACCGCATCGAGCAGCCACTGCCACACCGGCATCCATGCCCTCCACATACGTCAACCCCCGCTGGGGTGCTCACCCTAGCGGGAGCGCCTCAGCGGGGGTTGACGCGGGTCCGGATGACCGGACCCGGTGGGTCAGCGGTGGTTCAGGAGGCCTTCTCGACCGCGCGGATCCGGGCCTCGGCGCGGCGCAGCAGCCTCTCGGCCTCGTCGTTGGCGCCGATCAAGCCCCGGGCCTCCTCGAGTTCGACCCGCGCCTCGTCGACGTCGATCTCATCGGGGAGGAGGGCCTGCTGCGAGAGGACCGACACCCGGTCGTTGGCGACCGAGAGGAAGCCACCCTCGACCGCCGCGACCACGACGCCGCCGTCGATCGCGGAGATCTCGACCACGGCGTCGGTGAGCACCGACAGGAGCGGGGCGTGGCCGCGCAGGACGCCCACGTCACCCTCCGTCGTCCGGGCGATGACCATCTCGGCCTTCCCGGACCACACGGTCCGGTCGGCCGCGACGAGCTCGACGTGGAGGGCCGAGCCGGCTTCGCTCTCAGCCATCAGATGCTCTTCTGGATCTCGGCCCACTTCTGCTCGACGTCGTCCAGACCGCCGCACATGAAGAAGGCCTGCTCGGCCACGTGGTCGTACTCGCCGTCCGCGATCTTGTTGAACGCCTCGATGGTCTCCGACACCGGGACCGTCGAGCCCTCGATGCCGGTGAACTGCTTGGCCACGTAGGTGTTCTGGGACAGGAACCGCTGGATGCGGCGAGCCCGGGACACGATGATCTTGTCCTCTTCGGAGAGCTCGTCGACACCGAGGATCGCGATGATGTCCTGGAGCTCCTTGTTGCGCTGCAGGATCTGCTTGATGCGGATCGCGCAGTCGTAGTGGGCCTGACCGATGTACTGCGGGTCGAGGATCCGGGAGGTCGAGGTCAGCGGGTCCACGGCCGGGTAGATGCCGAGCGACGCGATCTCGCGCGACAGCTCCGTGGTCGCGTCGAGGTGCGCGAACGTGGTGGCCGGCGCCGGGTCGGTGTAGTCGTCGGCGGGCACGTAGATGGCCTGCATGGAGGTGATCGAGTGGCCCCGCGTCGAGGTGATCCGCTCCTGGAGCGTGCCCATCTCGTCGGCGAGGTTCGGCTGGTAGCCCACCGCGGACGGCATGCGGCCGAGCAGCGTGGACACCTCGGAACCGGCCTGGGTGAACCGGAAGATGTTGTCGATGAAGAGCAGCACGTCCTGGTTCTGCACGTCGCGGAAGTACTCCGCCATGGTCAGCGCGGAGAGCGCGACGCGCAGACGCGTGCCCGGCGGCTCGTCCATCTGGCCGAAGACGAGAGCGGTCTGGCCGATGACGCCGGCCTCCTCCATCTCGACGATCAGGTCGTTGCCCTCACGGGTGCGCTCACCGACACCGGCGAACACCGACACACCGCCGTGGTCCTTCGCCACACGCGCGATCATCTCCTGGATGAGCACGGTCTTGCCCACGCCGGCGCCGCCGAACAGGCCGATCTTGCCGCCCTGGACGTACGGCGTCAGCAGGTCGATGACCTTGATGCCGGTCTCGAACATCTGGGTCTTGGACTCCAGCTGGTCGAACGCCGGCGCCTTGCGGTGGATGCCCCACCGCTCCTGGACGTCGAGGGCCTCGCCCTCGGCCAGGTTGAGCACGTCGCCGGTGGCGTTGAACACCTTGCCGAGGGTCGCATTGCCGACCGGCACGGTGATCGGGCCGCCGGTGTCGGTCACCTGGGCACCGCGGACCAGGCCGTCGGTGGGCTTCAGCGAGATGGCACGGACCATGCCGTCGCCGATGTGCTGGGCGACCTCCAGCGGGAGACGCGAGGTCTCGCCGCCGAGGGTGATCTCCACCTCGAGCTTGTTGTAGATGTCGGGCATCGCGTCCACGGGGAACTCGACGTCGACGACGGGCCCGATGACCCGAGCGATGCGGCCGACGCCGGCGGCACCGGTCTCCTGGGTCTCTTCGATCGTTGCAGTCATGTCCTTCACTCACTCCCCGCTTGGGCGTCGGCGAGCGCGTTGACGCCACCGACGATCTCGCTGATTTCCTGGGTAATGCCGGCCTGGCGGGCCTGGTTGGCGATTCGCGTGTACTTCTTGATGAGCTCGTCCGCGTTGTCCGTGGCCGACTTCATCGCCTTCTGACGGGCGGCCAGCTCGGAGGCGGCGGCCTGCAGCAGCGCGAAGAAGATCCGGCTCTGGACGTACTGCGGGAGCAGGTTGTCCAGCACGGCCTCCGGCGAGGGCTCGAACTCGTAGAGCGGCAGCACCTCGGACGCCTCGGGCTTGGACTCCCCCTCGACGACCTCGAGCGGCAGCAGCCGGACGGCGGTCGGCTCCTGGGTGAGCATCGACCGGAACCGCGTGTAGACCAGGTGCACCTCGTCCACCGCGTGCTCGCCGTCCTCGTCGAGGAACGCCGCGATCAGCGTCTCCCCGATCTCCCGGGCCGCCTCGTAGGAGGGCTGGTCGGAGAAGCCGGTCCACGACTGCGCCACCGGGCGGTTGCGGAACTTGTAGTACGCCTCGCCCTTGCGGCCGCAGATGTAGATCGAGATCTCCTTGCCCTCGCCGCGGATCTTCTCGGCGAGGCGCTCGGCCTCCTTGAGGACGCTCGAGGAGTAGGCGCCGGCCAGGCCCCGGTCGCTGGTCACGATGAGGATCGCGGCCCGCTTCGGGTCCTCGGGCTCCGTCGTCAGCGGGTGGTCGACGTTGGAGTACGTCGCCACCGCGGACACGGCGCGGGTCAGCTCACGGGCGTACGGCGCGGCCGACTGCGCCCGCTGCTGCGCCTTGATGATGCGGGACGCAGCAATGAGCTCCATGGCGCGCGTGATCTTCTTCATCGACTCCGTCGACTTGATCCGCGCGCGGTACTCACGCAGCGATACGGCCATCGTCAGCCCCGCTTCTGCTTGACGATCTGCTCCTGCTCGACGTCCTCGTCCGCCAGCGCCTCGGCCTCGGGCTCGTGGCCGACCTTGATCGAGCCACCGTCGGAGGTCTCGAACTGGTCGAGGAACGAGGTGTAGGCGTCCTCGAGCGAGGTCTCGGTGTCGTCCTCGAACTTCAGCGTCTCACGGATGGTCGCGAGGATGCCGTCGTGCGAGCGGCGCAGGAAGTCGAGGAACTCGCGCTCGAAGCGGAGCACGTCGCCGGTCGGGACCTTGTCCAGGCGGCCGGTGGTGCCCAGCCACAGGGAGACGGTCATCTCCTCGACGGGGTACGGCGAGTAGGCCGGCTGCTTGAGCAGCGCCATCAGGCGCTGGCCGCGGTCCAGCTGCTGGCGCGAGGCCGCGTCGAGGTCGGAGGCGAACATCGCGAACGCCTCCATCGCGCGGAACTGCGCCAGGTCGACCTTGAGCGAGCCGGTGACGGCCTTCATCGCCTTGGTCATCGCCGAGCCACCCACGCGGGAGACCGACACACCGACGTCGATCGCCGGACGCTGGTTGGCCGCGAACAGGTCCGACTGGAGGAAGATCTGGCCGTCGGTGATCGAGATGACGTTGGTCGGGATGTACGCCGACACGTCGTTGGCCTTGGTCTCGATGATCGGGAGGCCGGTCATCGAGCCGGCGCCCATCTCGTCGGAGAGCTTGGCACAGCGCTCGAGCAGCCGGCTGTGCAGGTAGAACACGTCACCCGGGTAGGCCTCGCGACCCGGCGGGCGGCGCAGCAGCAGCGACACGGCGCGGTAGGCCTCGGCCTGCTTGGTCAGGTCGTCGAAGACGATCAGGACGTGCTTGCCGTCGTACATCCACTGCTGGCCGATGGCCGAGCCGGTGTACGGCGCGAGGTACTTGAAGCCCGCGCTGTCCGACGCCGGCGAGGCGACGATGGTGGTGTACTCCAGCGCGCCGGCCTCCTCGAGAGCGCCACGCACGGAGGCGATGGTCGAGCCCTTCTGGCCGATCGCGACGTAGATGCAGCGGACCTGCTTGGCCGGGTCGCCCGACTCCCAGTTCTGCTTCTGGTTGATGATCGTGTCGATGGCGATCGTGGTCTTGCCGGTCGCGCGGTCGCCGATGATCAGCTGGCGCTGGCCACGGCCGATCGGGGTCATCGCGTCGATCGCCTTGATGCCGGTCGCCATCGGCTCGTGCACCGACTTGCGCTGCATGACCGTGGGGGCCTGGAGCTCGAGCGCGCGGCGGGTCTCCGCCTCGATGTCGCCCAGGCCGTCGATCGGCTTGCCGAGCGGGTCGACCACGCGGCCGAGGAAGTTGTCGCCGACGGGGACCGAGAGGACCTCGCCGGTACGGCGGACCGTCTGGCCCTCCTCGATGCCCTCGAAGTCACCGAGGATCACGACGCCGATCTCGCGGGTGTCGAGGTTGAGCGCGAGGCCCATGGTGCCGTCCTCGAACTCCAGCAGCTCGTTGGCCATGGCCGAGGGGAGGCCGCTCACGCGAGCGATGCCGTCGCCTGCCTGGGCGACGGTGCCGACCTCCTCCTTGCTGGCGGCGTCGGGCTGGTAGTCCGACACGAACTTCTGCAGCGCGTCACGGATCTCGTCCGGCCGGATCGAAAGCTCCGTCATGGTCTGTCCCTACTCTCTTGGGATCTCGTGGTGTTCAGTGCTGGCTGGTGGGCTGGGGCGGCGTCAGCCGGCCAGCTTGCGTCGGGCGTCGTCGAGGCGGGCGGCGACCGTCCCGTCGATCACGTCGTCGTCGATCTCGATGCGCATGCCACCGAGCAGCGCCGGGTCGACCTCGATGTTGAGGTGCACCGGCCGGTCGTACTGGGCGCTGAGCGCCCGCTCGAGCCGGCTGCGCTCGGTGTCGCTGAGCTGCCGGGCCGTCCGCACCAGGGCGACGTTCTCGCCCTGGGTGGCGGCCGCGACCTTCTGGTACTGCGTCACGGCCGCGTGGAAGGAGCGGAACGACCCGGAGAGGGCCTGCTCCACCAGCGTCACCGTGGCCGGGAGCGCACGACCGTCGAGGAGACCGCGGAGCAACGCGCGCTTGTCCTCGGTCGAGCGGACCGGGTCCGAGAGCGCGATCCGGAGGTCGGCGTTCTCCTCCACGACCTGGCCCACGACGAAGAGCTCGTCGGAGAGCCGGGCCGACTCACGGCGACCGGCGGACCGGACGACGGCGACGACCCCGAGGTGCTCCAGGGCGTCGGCGAGGTCCCGAGCCGCGACCCACCGCAGGCCGACACCCTCGGCGAGGATGTCGAGCGCCGCGGCGCCGACCTTGTCCCCGAGGAGGTCACGCACCAGCGCGGCCTTGGCCTCGGCCGGCGTCGAGACGTCGGTGACGGCACGACGCAGGGCGGGCTGGCTGCGGAGCAGCTCGGCCAGGGCGAAGAGGTCCTGACCGAGACCCGCGAAGTCCTCCAGCGAGCGGCTGTCGGTGTCGACGCGGTCGCCGAGGACCTGCAGCGCCTCCGCGGAGGAGCCACGCAGGGAGCTCAGCTGCTGGACCATCAGCTCGCCCCGTTGCCCGTGGCTCCGGCGGACTCGATCGTCTCGAGGTCGGCGAGGAACCGCTCGACGACGCGGGCGGACCGGTCGTCGTCCTCGAGGCTCTCGCCCACGATGCGCCCCGCGAGGCTGGTCGCGAGGGAGCCGACCTCGGCACGCAGGGCGGTGACCGCCTGCTGCCGCTCGGCCTCGATCTGCGCCTTGCCGGTCTCGACGATCCGCGCGGCGTCGGCCTGGGCCTGGTCGCGCATCTCGGCGATGATCTGCGCCCCCTGCTCACGCGCCTCCTCACGGATGCGCGCAGCCTCGTGGCGGGCGTCGGCGAGCTGCTGCTCGAGCTCGGCCAGCTTCGCGTCGGCCTCGGCCTGCTTGGTCTCGGCCGCGGCCAGACCGCCCTCGATCGCCCGGGTCCGCTCCTCGAAGGTGGTCTCGAAGTTCGGGACGACGAACTTCTTGACCGCGAAGAACAGGATGCCGAAGACGACCAGCGAGAGGATGATCTCCGCGAAGTGCGGGAGGAGCGGGTTCAGCTCGCCCGCCTTCACCACCGGAGCGGCGAACAATGCGTGCATGGCAGGTCCTTCCGGAGTCCTACGTCAAGAAAAGGTCGGACCGGTCAGAGAACGAACGCGAGCGCGATACCGATGATCGCGAGCGCCTCGGCGAGCGCGAAGCCCAGGATCGCGATCGACTGCAGGCGGCTCTGGGCCTCCGGCTGGCGAGCGACACCGCTGATGTAGGCGGCGAAGATCAGACCGATGCCGACACCGGGGCCGATCGCAGCCAGGCCGTACCCGATCATGTTGAGGTTGCCGTCCACGGCGATTTCCTTTCGGTTGTTTCTACTTCAGGTGTGAGAAAACGATGGGGGTCAGTGCTCGTCCGAGATCGCGCCCTGGATGTACATGGCGTTGAGGAGGACGAACACGTACGCCTGGAGGAACTGGATCAGGATCTCCAGGAAGGCGACCGCGATGAAGAGCACCCAGGCCAGCAGGCCGACGCCGATGTAGGCGCCGCCCATCTCGACGATGAGGTACTCGCCACCGAGTGCGAACAGGATCAGCAGCAGGTGGCCGGCGAACATGTTGCAGAACAGTCGGAGCGCCAGGGTGACCGGGCGGACGAGGATGTTCGACATGAACTCCAGCGGGATCAGCAGCAGGAGCATCGGGCCACCGATGCCCGGCGGGATCGTCTGGTGCTTGAGGTAGCCGATGAAGCCGTGCTTCTTGACGCCGACGGCGTTGTAGATGAGCCAGCTCATGATCGCGAGCCCGTAGACCATGCCGGAGCGGGAGAACGTCGGGAACTGCAGGAACGGGATCGTCGCGAACAGGTTGTTCAGCAGGATGAAGAAGAACAGCGTGAAGAGGTACGGGACGAACCGCGCGTAGTCGTGGCCGCCGAGGACCTCGCGTCCGATCGAGTTGCGGACGAAGCCGTAGGCCCCCTCACCGGCGAACTGGAGCTTCCCGGGCACCATGGCCCGCTTGCGCGAAGCGAGGTAGAAGAGCCCGAAGATCAGGACGGCCGACAGCACGATCTGCAGCATCGGCTTGGTGACACCGGCCGTGAACGCCTGGCCGAACATGTCGAAGTGTCCGTCGCCGAAGACGGCAGGCAGGTCGAAGTCGTGGGGGCCCGGCGGGGTGAAGCCGTGCCCGTCCTCGGCGGTGCGCACCACGTAGGCTGCGTTGGTCACCGGTTCTCCTCTACTTCTGGTCGTGCGGCGGTGTGGATGACTGGTCGGGTAGCGCGCGATTGAACCGGGCGAAGGTCAGGTAGATCCCGAGACCGGCACCGACCATGATCCCGACGGCGACCAGGAAGCTCGTGTCGAACCATCGGTCCAGCAGCCACCCCAGGAAGCCGTAGAACGCGACCCCGGACACGATGTATCCGAATGCGTGCCACGGATCGCCCTTCGGGCGCTCGCCCTGAGGAGCTGACGGATCCTGCTGACTCATCGCGCCCCGGACAATAGCAGTCTCGGGCGGTCACGCTTCACCCCCCTCCCGCCGACGAGCACCGCTCGCGGCGCCCGCTACGGCGGCCGGCTCGGGCAGGACGTAGACGGGGATGCGGCGGGTGGTCGCGACGACCACCTGGACCACCAGCCAGGCGACGGTCCCGGCGATCACGGAGCCGCCGAGCCAGGTCCGGTCGATGGTGTCATCGAGCAGCCCGGAGCCGGACAG
Organism: Nocardioides pyridinolyticus; assembly: GCF_054653575.1. Taxonomy (NCBI): domain Bacteria; kingdom Bacillati; phylum Actinomycetota; class Actinomycetes; order Propionibacteriales; family Nocardioidaceae; genus Nocardioides; species Nocardioides pyridinolyticus. The sequence continues at coordinate 71,992 of NZ_BAAIFY010000014.1, forward strand.
CCCGTAGAAGACCAGGCCCATGACGAGGACCTGGAGCACGTAGGTGAGCAGCGCGACCACGAGCGCCGCGGCAGGCATGACGGCCGCGACGAGGTTGACCGTGAACGAGCCGAACCCGAAGACCCCGACGACGAGGAGGGTGCCCACGAGAGCGCCCCAGGCGGCGGCCGGGCCGGCGACGAGCGCGGCCACGAGCGTGAGCACCAGGCCGACGGAGACGGTGACCAGAGCCGTGCGGACCAGGACGCGGAACCCGTGGTCCCGCGAAGTGGTGGCGGTGTCGGTCGTCATGGCGGCGGCCGTTCTACTGGTGGTCGACGTAACGCTCCCGGAACGGTGTCCATCGGGCGCTTGTGAAAACTAGCACAAGCGTTCGGGCGGCTCTAAACCGGGGCCTGGCCCTCGTCCGCGAGGACCACCGGCGGGTGGTGGAGCTTGGGCAGCAGGAAGGTCATCACGACGGCGGTGAGCGCCCCCGCGGCGAGTGCCATCCACATCCATGGATCGTCGCTGTAGAGGCTCATCCCCACCGAGCCGAAGGCGACCAGGGCAGCCCACATCCACATGATCAGCACCGCCCGTCGGTGCGAGTGGCCGATCTCGAGGAGCCGGTGGTGGAGGTGCTGCTTGTCGGGGGCGAAGGGCGAGCGACCGGCACGCGTGCGGCGGACCACGGCGAGCGCCAGGTCGGCGATGGGCACGATGAGGATGGAGATCGGCAGCAGCAGCGGCAGCAGCGTCGGCAGCAGGCTGGCCTGCGAGCCCGCGGCGCCCTCGCTGATCTGGCTGGCCGAGAACTGGCCGGTGAGCGTCACCGCGCTGGCCGAGAGGACCAGGCCGATGAGCATCGACCCGCTGTCCCCCATGAACAGGCGCGCCTGGTGGAAGTTGTGCGGGAGGAAGCCTGCGCACACGCCCGCGAGCGAGGCGCTCAGCAGGGCGCCCGTCGTCGCCAGCGTGACGTTGTTGAAGCTCGAGAGCTGGTAGCAGTAGACGAAGAACGCCGCCGCCCCCAGGCCGACGACGCCGGCGGCCAGGCCGTCGAGGCCGTCGACGAAGTTCACGGCGTTCACGGTCGCGACCACCACGAACCCCGTGAGCAGCACGCCCTGGGCGGAGTCGATCGTGTACTGCACGTCGTCGGGGCCGGGGAAGAAGTAGTACTGGATGTCGAACGCGATGAGGAAGCCCGCGGCGAGCACCTGCCCACCCAGCTTGGTGAGGGCGTCGAGCTCGAACAGGTCGTCGAGGACGCCGACCGCGCAGATCAGGGCGCCGGCGATCAGCACGATGCCGGCGTCCCGGAAGACGAACGGGGCGCTGCGCGAGAGGAACGGCAGCTGCTGGGCCACGAGGTAGGCCGTCACCAGCCCGCCCAGCATCGCCAGCCCGCCGAGGTACGGGATCGGCACCGCGTGCACGTCGCGGTCGCGGACCTTCGCCACGGCCCCGGTGCGCAGCGCGATCTCGCGCGCGATGACCGTGAGCAGGTAGGTCGCCGCGGCGGCGACGAGGAAGACGAGGAGGTACTCGCGCATGCGCTCCCTAGCCCTCGTCGGTGAGGGTCGCCCCCAACGGTTCGAGAACGGCGTTGAGCTGCTCGAGCGAGACGGCGCCGAGCCGGAGCACGTGGCCCTGGGAGCCGGTGCAGTCGACGATCGTCGAGGCCTCTCCCCCGGGCGCCTCGCCCGCGTCGACGATCACGGCGACGTCCTCGCCGAGCATCTTCTCGGCCTGGTCGGCGTCGGTCGCGGCCGGCAGGCCGGTCTTGTTGGCGGAGCTGACCGCGAGCGGGCCGGTGCGCTCCAGGATCTCGCGGGCGACGTCGTGGTCGGGCATCCGGACGGCGACCGTGCCCCGGGTGTCGCCGAGGTCCCACTGCAGCGAGGACTGCTGGTGGCAGACCAGGGTCAGCGGGCCCGGCCAGAACTCCTCGACCAGTGCGCGGGCGTAGCCCGGGACGCGGGTGGCCAGGGCGTCGAGCGTGGTCGCCGCGCTCACCAGCACCGGCGGCGGCATCTCGCGGCCCCGGCCCTTGGCGAGCAGCAGGGCGCGGACGGCGGCCGGGTCGAAGGCGTCGGCGCCGATGCCGTAGACGGTGTCGGTCGGCAGCACGATCAGCTCGCCGCGCTGCACGGCGAGCGTCGCGGCCTCGACGGCCTCCTCGCGCTCCTCGTCGGTGCTGGTCGGGTAGCGGTCACTCACGCTGCTCATCGTGCCAGCCTCGCGGTCGTGAAGCGCGGTCGACCTGCCAGGTCGTGGTGGTCCCGTACGTCGGTCCAGTGGCCGGCCGCCGCGAAGACGGCGGGCGCGGACTCGCCCTGCACGTCGGCGTGCTCGAAGCCGACCACTCCCCCGGGTCGCAGCAGCACCGCCGCCCGGTCGGCGAGCACCCGGATCGCATCGAGTCCGTCGTCGCCGGAGAACAGCGCCAGGTGCGGGTCGTGGTCGCGCGCCTCCGGAGCGACCGACTCCCACGCCTCGAGCGGGACGTACGGCGGGTTGCAGGTGATCACGTCCACCGTGCCCACCAGGTCGTCGAACGCCGTGGCGAAGTCGCCCTGGCGCAGATCGACGCCGGTCCCGGCGAGGTTCCGCTCGGCCCAGGCGAGGGCGTCCTCGCTCAGCTCGACCGCGTGCACGTCGGCGCCCGGGACCTCGTCCTTCACCGCCTTGGCGATCGCACCCGAGCCCGTGCAGAGGTCGACGACCACGCTCCCCTCGCCCGCGTTCTCGATCGCCCAGCCCGCGAGCAGCTCCGTCTCGGGCCGGGGGGTGAAGACCCCGGGGCCGACGGCGAGCTCGACGTGGCGGAACCACGCCACACCCGTCAGGTGCTGGAGCGGCTCCCGGCCGGCGCGGCGAGCCAGCAGGGCGGCGTACTCCTCGGCGGCGGAGGGCGCCACCTCGTCGACGAGCGCGAGGTTGCCGCGCGTGGTGCCCAGGACGTGGGCGAGCAGCTCGGCAGCATCGTGCTCGGGGCTCGCGACCTCGGCCTCGCGCAGCTGCGCCGCGCCCTCGCGGAGCAGGTCGCGGCGGGTGGTCATTGCTCGAGCGCCTCGAGGCGCGCGGCGAGGTCGGCCTCGACACAGGAGTCGAGGACCGGCTGCAGGTCGCCGTCGAGCACGTGGTCGAGGTTGTAGGCCTTGTAGCCGGTGCGGTGGTCGGAGATGCGGTTCTCCGGGAAGTTGTAGGTGCGGATCCGCTCGGAGCGGTCCACGGTGCGCACCTGGCTGCGGCGGGCCTCGCCCGCCTCGGCGTCCGCGGCCTCCTGCGCCGCCTGGAGCAGCCGGGAGCGCAGGATGCGGAGTGCCTGCTCCTTGTTCTGGAGCTGCGACTTCTCGTTCTGGCAGCTGACGACGATGCCGGTCGGCAGGTGCGTGATGCGGACCGCGGAGTCCGTGGTGTTCACGCTCTGGCCCCCTGGGCCGCTGGAGCGGAAGACGTCGATGCGCAGGTCGTTCTCGTCGACCTGGACGTCGACCTGCTCGGCCTCCGGCAGCACCAGGACGCCGGCGGCGCTGGTGTGCACGCGGCCCTGCGACTCGGTGACCGGCACCCGCTGCACGCGGTGCACGCCGCCCTCGAACTTCAGCAGGGCGTACGGCGCCTCGCCCGGCTCCGGCGTGCCCTTGGCCTTGACCGCGACGGTGACGGACTTGTAGCCGCCGAGGTCGGACTCGGCCGCGTCGAGGACCTCGACCTTCCAGCCGCGCGCCTCGGCGTACCGGGTGTACATGCGCAGCAGGTCGCCGGCGAACAGCGCGGACTCCTCGCCGCCCTCGCCGGACTTCACCTCGAGGATCGCGTCCTTGTCGTCGGCCGGGTCGCGCGGGACCAGCAGCCGGCGCAGCCGCTCCTCCGCCTCCTGGCGCCGGGGCACCAGGGCCTCGGCCTCCTCGGCGAACGCCGGGTCCTCGGCGGCGAGCTCCCGCGCGGCCTCGGCGTCGTCACCGAGCTGCTGCCACTCGCGGTAGGCGCCGATGATCGACGACAGCGCGGCGTACCGCTGGTTGAGCCGCTTGGCCAGGCGCGCGTCGGCGTGGGTCTCGGGCGCGGCCAGCTGCGTCTCGAGCGCGGCGTGCTCGGCGAACATGCCCTCGACGGCTTCGAACATCGGACCCTCCCTGGGTGACGCTGCGTGACGGCGGCTGGACAGACGACGAGCGCCGGCCCTGCCCTGGGGGCAAGAGCCGGCGCTCGAAGGAAGCTACTTCTTGGCGTCAGCAGCCTTCTTGGCGTAGCGGGCCTCGAAGCGGGCGACGCGGCCGCCGGTGTCGAGGATCTTCTGCTTGCCGGTGTAGAACGGGTGGCACTGCGAGCAGACGTCGGCGTGGATGCTGCCGGAGGTCGCGGTGCTGCGGGTGGTGAACGACGCGCCACAGGTGCAGGTCACCTGGGTCTCGACGTACTCCGGGTGGATGTCCTTCTTCATGGTGTCCTCTCATCGGCGCCGGGTCGCCTCATCCCTGATGAGTCGGCGTGAACCGGAGCCAGCACACGATTGTGTCACGGGTTGGAACGCCGCGGTAATCGTGGATGTTCCCGAGCGCAGGTCACCAGCGGCGCCAGCCGATGGTGACCTGCGCGAGCCGCGCGACCGAGGGACGAGGTCGCGACCGGGCCTGCACGTGGTGTGCGCGGATCGGCACGCGGTTTGGTCACCAACCGCAGATTGGGAGCGCTCCCACCTGCGGTTGGTGACCAAACGACGGGGCTGCGACCTCAGCTCGGCGACATCCCGACGGGAGGCCGCCGACCCACTGACTGGAGCCCAGCGGTCAGCGGCGACGCGGGAACGCCGGCACGATCCGCGGCATGGACGGCTCGGAGCCGGCCCCCTCCTCCGCGGCTCCCTCGACGGCGGTCCCCTCGACAGCGAGCTCCGCGGCGGCGGCCTCCGCCGCGGCGACCAGCTCGTGCGGGAGCGGGGCCGGGAGGGCGTCGGGGTGGAGGGTGAGGCGGACCCGGACGGTGGTGACCTCTCCCTCGACCGACTCGATGACGACGTCGCCCTGGTGCCTGTCGATGATCGTCTGCATGATCCGCAACCCGAGGCCGGTGCCGGCGATCTCGTTGAAGACGGCGTTCGAGGCGCGGAAGAACCGGGTGCCGAGCCGGTCGATCTCGCCGGCCGGGATGCCGATGCCGTGGTCGGTGATCTCGACCTCGACGGTGCCGGCGGAGCGGGTCAGCCCGATCTCGACCGTGCCGTCGTCGTGGCTGAACTTCACCGCGTTGGCCACCACGTTGAGGAACGCGCGGTGGAGCATGGCGCGGTCCGCGATCACGGGTACGACGTCGTCCGGGACGTCCAGACGGACCTGGATGCCGCGGCGCGCGGCCGTGATCCGGACGTCGGTGGTGACCTCGCGCAGCAGCAGGGCCAGGTCGATCGGCTCCATCTCGCTGCCGCGGCCCTCGGCCCTGGACAGCGCGAGCAGGTCGTCGATGAGCTGCTTGAGCCGCGTGACGTTGCGCCGGGTCGCCTCGAGCATCCGCTCGTGGCGCGGCTGCAGGTCGTCCTCGAACTCCTCGGCGACCATCTCGAGGTAGCCCGCGATCGTCGTGAGCGGGGTCCGCAGCTCGTGGGAGACGTTCGAGACGAAGTCGTCGCGAGCCGTGTCGAGGCTGCGCAGCTCGCTCTGGATCCGGCCCTCGACCGCGCGGGCGCGGGCCTGGGCGTCGGCGAACTCGTTGAGCGCGGTCGCGACCGCGCGCACCTCCTTGGGCCCGGACAGCTGGGCCCGCACCTCGTGATCGTGCTTGGCCATCCGCGAGACGACCTGCTCGAGCCCGAGCAGCGGCTCGGTCAGCTCGGCGGTCAGCTTGCGGCGCGACCGGGAGACGACGTACCAGGCAGCGCCGGCCAGCAGGACGACCGCGAGGATCGTGCCCTTGAGGCGGAACGACGCGTCGGTGCTCGCCTGGCGGACCCGGCTGTCGAACGCCTCGGAGGTCGCCCGGTGTGCGCTGCGGACGCCGTCGAAGAGCTGGCTGCCCGTGCGCGCCTGCTGCGCGGTCGCCGCGGCGCCGCCCTCGCCGTCGATCCGGGGCTGGGCGTACTGCTCGATCCAGGCGCGGACCGCGCGCTCCTGGCGGACGACGAGCAGTTCGAGCTCGTCGTCGCCGGCCGCGAACTGCCGCACCGTGGTCTGGTCGGCCGGCAGGCGGGTCAGCGCCTGCTGGTAGTCGTCCTGGGCGGACTTCTGGCCGGTGCCGCCCCACGCCTCCACCGCGGCCGCCATGTCGGTGAGGTCCTGGTAGACGTTCTGGTTCGCTGCCGCCGCCGGCTGGAGCTCATGGGTCAGGAAGTTGACGGCCGCGGTCGACAGGACCACGCCGAGGACCGCGATCGCGGCCATGGCAGCCACCATCGCCCCGAGTCGAACGATGACTGGCGAGACCAGTCGCGCGACCGGACGCCCTCCGCTCATGACGCCATACCCCCCTCAGCGGAAGGGTACCGGCGAAGCGGCGTCGGATTCCGGGAAATCGGTCAGCCGGAGCGGGTGAGCAGCGCCTGCACCCGGGAGGCGAGCTCGCGCGGGCTGAACGGCTTGGTGATGTAGTCGTCGGCGCCGGAGTCGAAGCCGGTCTCGACGTCGGACTCCTGCGCCCGAGCGGTCAGCAGGATGACCGGCAGGTCGGCGAGCGCGGGGTCGGCGCGGATCGCGCGGATGGCGTCCAGCCCGGACACCCCCGGCATCATCACGTCGAGGACGGCGAGGTCGGGCCGCTCGGCCTGGCAGGCGTCGATGGCCGCCGCCCCGTCGGACACCGCCACGACGTCGTGCCCGAGAGTCGACAGCTTGAACTCCACGAGCTCGCGGATGTCGACGTCGTCGTCCGCGACCAGGATCCGGGCCACACTTCCCCCTTCATCTTGTTGGGTGCGGTTCGCAGCCTAGCCGCGATCCGCTCGGCGTGAGGGGGAAGGGCCGCACCGAGGTGCGGCCCTCCCCCAGCCGTCAGTCCTCGCGGGACCCGCTCGGAGTCGGCGTGGTCTTCTGCACCTGCATGAGGAACTCGATGTTCGTCGAGGACTTCCTCAGGCGCTCGAGCAGCAGCTCGAGCGCCTGCTGGCCGTCCAGCGAGGACAGCACGCGGCGGAGCTTCCAGACGATCTTCAGCTCCTCCTCGCTCATGAGGAGCTCCTCGCGGCGGGTGCCGGACTGCACCGCGTCGATCGCCGGGAACAGACGCTTGTCCGCGAAGTCCCGGCGCAGCCGGATCTCCATGTTCCCGGTGCCCTTGAACTCCTCGAAGATCACCTCGTCCATCTTCGAGCCGCTCTCGATCAGCGCGGTCGCGAGGATGGTGAGCGAGCCGCCGTTCTCGATGTTGCGGGCCGCGCCGAAGAACTTCTTCGGCGGGTACAGCGCTGCGGAGTCGACGCCGCCGGACAGGATCCGGCCGCTCGCCGGCGCCGCGAGGTTGTACGCGCGACCGAGGCGGGTGATGCCGTCGAGCAGGACGACGACGTCGTGCCCGAGCTCGACCAGCCGCTTCGCCCGCTCGATGGACAGCTCGGCGACCATCGTGTGGTCGCTGGCCGGCCGGTCGAACGTCGAGGAGATGACCTCGCCCTTGACCGAGCGCTGGAAGTCCGTGACCTCCTCGGGCCGCTCGTCGACCAGCACCACCATGAGGTGGACCTCGGGGTTGTTGGTCGTGATTGAGTTCGCGATCGACTGCATGATCATGGTCTTGCCGGCCTTCGCGGGCGAGACGATCAGGCCACGCTGGCCCTTGCCGATCGGGGCGGCGATGTCGATGACGCGGCCGATCAGGTTGTCCGGGCCGGTCTCGAGGCGGAGCCGCTCCGAGGGGTAGAGCGGGACCAGCTTGGAGAACTCCACCCGCGACTTGGCCGCTTCGGGGTCGGCGCCGTTGACGCTGTCGATGCGGACCATCGGGTTGAACTTCTCCTTGCGCTCGCCCTCCCGGGGCTGGCGCACCTGGCCGACGATCGCGTCACCACGGCGCAGGCCGTACCGGCGGACCATCGACAGCGAGACGTAGACGTCCTCGGTGCCGGGCAGGTAGCCGCTGGTGCGCACGAACGCGTAGTTGTCGAGCACGTCGAGGATGCCGGCGGCCGGCACCAGGACGTCGTCCTCGAGGATCGTCGTGTCGGGCTCGTTGCGGTTGCGGCCGCCGGTGCGCTCACCACCGCCGGTGCCGGTGCCGGTGCCGGTCCGGTCGCGGCCGCGGCGGCGCCGGTTGCGGCGGCTGCCGCCCTCGCCGTCCTGGCCGTCGTCGTGCTGCTGGCTCTGGTCCGCCTGCCGCTGCTGGTCCTGCCTGGGCTGGTCCTGCCTGGGCTGGTCCTGCCTGGGCTGGTCCTGCCTGGGCTGGTCCTGCCTGGGCTGGTCCTGCCTGGGCTGGTCCTGCCTGGGCTGGTCCTGCTTGGGCTGCTGGTCCCGCTTCTGGCGCCCCTGCTGCTTCTGCTGGTCCTGCTTCGGCCGGTCCTGTTGCTGGCTGTCCTGCTGGCTGTCCTGCTGGCTGTCCTGCTGCTCCTCGCGGCGCTCGGGCTTCTCCTCGCGCTGCCGGCGCTGCCCGGACTGCTGCCCGGACTGCGGCCCGGACTGCGGCTCGGACTGCGGCTCGGACTGCGACTCGGGCTTCGGGTCCGCGGGCTTGCCGCCGCCCGCCTGGTGGGCCTTGATCGCCTCGACCAGCTGGGCCTTCTTCATGGATCCCGCTCCGGGGATCCCCATGCCTGCGGCCATCGACTTGAGGTCCGCGAGGAGCATGGAGTTGAGTCCGCCACCGCGCTTCTTCGGCGCCTTCTCCTGGAGAGGCTGCCCCTGGGGAGCGTCCGCGCCGCTGGTGGTGGATTCGATGCTGTCCGTCACGTGAGGTCCTTCCCACGTACTCAGCCGAACCGGCTTCTGGCCGGCGGCTCCATGGTCGGCTCCCCGCCCACCGCACCTACCCGTTCAGAAGGGCAGCCACGGTCGCGCGGCACGAGCCGCACACGAGCGAGGAAGGAAGCGCACCGAAGACTTCGGGCGCACCACCAACATACACGCCCTAGACGATCCGCGCGCCGTCGCGGTCCACGGTGAGGTGCTGCGTCTCCCAACCGTCCGGGCAGCGGTCGATCAGCGCGGACGCCGACGAGGCGTCGGTGAAGGCGAGCACGGTCGGCCCGGCCCCCGACACGATCGCGGGCACGCCGTCGGCCCGCAGCGCGTCGACCAGCGCGAGCGACGCGGGCATGGCGGGACGGCGGTACTCCTGGTGGAGGTAGTCGCGGGTGCCGTGCAGCAGCTGCTCGGGCTGCCCGGCCAGGGCGGCCACGAGCAGCGCCGTACGACCCGCGTCGGCTGCCGCGTCGGCGTGCGGCACCTCGGCGGGAAGGAGGCCGCGGGCGACCTCGGTCGAGACCGGGTCCGGGGGCACGAAGACGACCGTCTCGATCCGCGGGTCGACCGGCGACGGCACGGCGTAGAAGCCGTCCTCCCGGCCGGAGATCACGAAGCCGCCGTAGAAGGCGGGCGCCACATTGTCCGGGTGTCCCTCGAGGTCGGCGGCGAGGCGGAAGAGCGCGTCGTCGTCGACCAGCAGGCTCCCGCCCGCGACCAGCCCGCGGGCCAGCACGACACCGCCGACGATCGCCGCCGAGGAGGACCCGAGGCCGCGGGCGTGCGGGATCACGTTGCGGCAGACGAGCCGCAGGCCCGGCGGCTGCACGCCGGCCAGCTCGAAGGCCGCCCGCATCGAGCGGACCACGAGGTGCGACTCGTCGAGCGGTACGGCGCCCTCGCCGGCGCCCCGCACGACCACCTCCAGCCCGGAGCCGGTGACCTCGCCGACGAGCTCGTCGCGCAGCGACAGCGCCAGGCCCAGCGAGTCGAACCCGGGGCCGAGGTTGGCCGAGGTGGCCGGGACCGAGACGCGGACCGTGCCCTCGACGAACCTGGTCATGTGGCGCTCATGCCAGGCCGGCGGCCGCCGCCGCAGCCTCGACGTCGGCGTCCACCACGGTGTCGACGATGCTGCCGCCGCTCTCGGTGAAGCCCTCGAGCGCGGTGACGGTGTCCTTCAGGCCGTGGCCGGTGACGGTGATCGCGACCGTGCTGCCCCGGTAGGACTCACCGCCGGCGAGCTCCTGGAGCAGGCCCGCGATCCCCGCGGCCGACGCCGGCTCGACGAAGACGCCGTCACGGGCCGCCAGCTCGCGCTGCGCGGCGAGGATCTGCCCGTCGCTGACCGCGGCGAACCGGCCGCCGGACTCGTCGCGGGCGGCCTCGGCGAGCTTCCACGAGGCGGGGTTGCCGATCCGGATCGCGGTGGCGCGGGTCTCGGGGTCGGGGAACGGCTCGCCGGTCACCAGCGGCGCCGCGCCCTCGGCCTGGAAGCCGCGCACGACCGGCTTCTTGGTGGCCATCCCGGCGTCGGCGTACTGGGTGTAGCCGAGCCAGTAGGCGGAGATGTTGCCGGCGTTGCCGACCGGCAGCAGGTGGTAGTCGGGGGCGTCGCCGAGGAAGTCGACGATCTCGAAGGCGGCGGTCTTCTGGCCCTCGAGGCGGACCGGGTTGACCGAGTTCACCAGTGCGACCGGGTAGTCCCAGGCGAGGCCCTTGGCCATCGCCAGGCAGTCGTCGAAGTTGCCGCGGACCATGATCACCTGGGCGCCGTGCAGGATCGCCTGGGCCATCTTGCCGGCGGCGATCTTGCCCTCGGGCACGAGCACGAGCGGCTTGAGCCCGGCCTTGGCGGCGTAGGCCGCCATCGACGCGGAGGTGTTGCCCGTCGAGGCGCAGACGACCGCCCGGGCGCCGTCGTGCCGGGCGACCGAGATCGCCGCGGTCATGCCGCGGTCCTTGAACGAGCCGGTGGGGTTGTCGCCCTCGACCTTGAGCCAGACCTCGGCGCCGGTGAGGCCCGAGAGCCACTCGGAGAAGACCAGCGGCGTGCCGCCCTCACGCAGCGTGACGGCGGCGGTGCCCTCGGGGATCTCCAGGAGGTCGCGGTACTCCTCGATGACGCCCCGCCACTGGTGGGTCCTGCTCACTCCGCTGCTCCTTCGACGCGCATGACCGAGGTGACCTCGCGGACGATGTCCATGCCGCGGAGGTGCTCGACGGTCGCGCTCAGCTGCGCGTCGGTCGCCTCGTGCGAGACGACGACGAGCTGGGCGTCGTCGTCGCGGCCCTCCTGGCGGACGGTCTGGATCGAGACGCCGTGCTCGGCGAAGGCGGTCGCGACCGCGGCGAGCACGCCCGCACGGTCGTCGACGTCGATCGCGACGTGGTAGCGGGTGACGGTCTCCCCCATCGGCAGGACCGCGCGGTCGGCGTACGCCGACTCGCCGGCGCCCCGGGTGCCCGCGAGCCGGTTGCGGGCGACCGTGACCAGGTCGCCGAGGACCGCGGACGCCGTCGGTGCACCGCCGGCGCCAGGGCCGTAGAACATCAGCTGGCCGGCGGCCTCGGACTCGACGAACACCGCGTTGAATGCCTCGCGGACCGACGCGAGCGGGTGGGACCGCGGGATCATCGCCGGGTGCACGCGGACGGCGACGGCGTCGTCTCCCCCAGATCCGGTTCTGAGCTCGGCGATCGCGAGCAGCTTCACGACGCTGTCCATCTCCACGGCCGACTGCACGTCGGCGGCGGTGACCTCGGTGATGCCCTCGCGGTAGACGTCGGCCGCGGTGACCCGGGAGTGGAAGGCCAACGAGGCCAGGATCGCGGCCTTGGCGGCGGCGTCGAAGCCCTCGACGTCGGCGGTCGGGTCGGCCTCGGCGTACCCGAGGTCCTGGGCCTCCTCCAGCGCCTCGGCGAAGCCGGCGCCGGAGCTGTCCATCTTGTCGAGGATGAAGTTCGTGGTGCCGTTGACGATGCCGAGCACGCGGGTGACGCGGTCGCCCGCGAGCGACTCGCGCAGGGGGCGGACGATCGGGATCGCCCCGGCGACGGCGGCCTCGAAGTAGAGGTCACGGCCGGCCTTCTCGGCGGCCTCGTAGAGCGTCGGGCCGTCCTCGGCGAGCAGCGCCTTGTTGGCGCTGACCACCGAGGCGCCGTTCTCGAGCGCCGCGAGGATGAGGGTGCGGGCCGGCTCGATCCCGCCGATCACCTCGACCACGAGGTCGACGTCCTCGCGCGCGACCAGCCCGAGGGCGTCGGTCGTCAGCAGCCCCTCGGGCACCTCGACCTCGCGCGGGGCGTCGAGGCGCCGGACGGCGACGCCGACCAGCTCGACCGGTGCACCGACGCGTGCCGCCAGGTCCCCGGCCTGCTCACCGAGCAGCCGCACCACCTGGGAGCCGACCGAGCCGCACCCGAGGACGGCCACCCCGAGTCGGCGGGGCACAGCTGGCTTGTCGCTCTCCATTACTGATCACCCATGTCCGTAGCCAACAGATCGTCCTCAGTCTCGCGGCGAACGACGACGCGCGCGACTCCGTCCCGCACCGCGACCACCGGCGGGCGGAGGAAGTGGTTGTAGTTGGAGGCCATCGAGCGGCAGTAGGCGCCGGTGCCCGGGACCGCCACCAGGTCGCCCGCCACCACGTCGCCCGGGAGGAACTCGTCCCTCACCACGACGTCGCCGGCCTCGCAGTGCGAGCCCACCACGCGGGAGAGGACCGGCGCCGCGCCGGACGCGCGGTTGGCGAGCGTGCAGGAGTAGTCGGCGTCGTACAGCGCGGTCCGGATGTTGTCGCTCATGCCGCCGTCGACGCTCACGTAGGTGCGGACGGCGCCGCCGTCGAGCTGCACCTTCTTCACGGTGCCGACGGTGTAGACGGTGCACATCGACGGGCCGACGATCGCGCGGCCTGGCTCGATCGAGAGCCGCGGCTCCGGGATGCCGAGCGCACGGCACTCGTGCTCGACGATCTTGCTCATCTCGGTGGCCAGCTGCGCGGGGTCGGACGGGTCGTCCTGGGTCGTGTAGGCGATGCCGAAGCCGCCGCCGAGGTCCATCTCCGGCAGGGTCACACCGAGCTCGTCGGACACCCGCGCCTGGAGCGCGAGCACCCGGCGGGCCGCGACCTCGAAGCCCGACGAGTCGAAGATCTGGCTGCCGATGTGGGAGTGCAGGCCGAGCAGCTCGATGCCGGGCGCCTCCTCGAGCCGACGCACGGCCTCGAACGCGTCGCCCGCGGTGATCGAGAAGCCGAACTTCTGGTCCTCGTGCGCGGTGGCGATGTACTCGTGCGTGTGCGCCTCGACGCCGGCCGTCACCCGCACCATCACCCGCGACGTCATGCCCTCGGCGGCGAGCGACTCGAGGCGCTCGATCTCGTCGAAGGAGTCGACGACGATCCGCCCCACGCCCACGGAGACCGCCCGGCGCAAGGCCATCAGCGACTTGTTGTTGCCGTGGTAGCCGATCCGCGCCGGGTCGAAGCCGGCCCGCAGCGCCACGGTCAGCTCACCCTCGGAGCACACGTCGAGGAGGAGCCCCTCCTCCCGCACCCACGTCGCGACCGCGGTGCAGAGGAACGCCTTGCCGGCGTAGAAGACGTCGTACGCCGAGAACGCGTCGCGGAACGCTCGGGCCCGGGCCCGGAAGTCGGCCTCGTCGAGGACGTACGCCGGCGTGTTGACGTTCGCGACCAGCTCGGGGACCGACAGCCCGCCCACGTGCAGCTCGCCGTCGACCTTGTGCGCGGTCTGCGACCAAAGGTGCCCGACGAGCGCGTTGGGGTCGCTGGGCTGGCGCAGCCAGGCGGGACCGCGCAGCGCTCCGGAGGCGTGGGCCCAGCCCGCCTCGTGTGTGGTACTCACATCCGCTCCGGGGCGGAGACGCCGAGGAGGCCGAGACCGTTGGTGAGCACGGTGCGGGCGGCGACCGTCAGCACCAGCCGGGCCTGGTTGATCGGCGCCACCGGCTCGTCGCCCTGCGGCAGCATCCGGCACTCGCGGGTGTCGTACCACTTGTTGAAGACCGAGGCGAGGTCCTCGAGGTAGCGCGCGACCCGGTGCGGAGCACGCAGCTCGGCGGCCGCGGTGACCACGCGCGGGAACTCCGCGAGCGCCCGCAACAGGTCGCCCTCCCGCTCGTGCGAGAGCAGCGCCGGGTCGAAGGCCGCGAGCGCGTCCTCGAGCGACATGCCGAGATCGCCGGCGTTCTCGACCATCCGGCAGGTGCGCGCGTGGGCGTACTGCACGTAGAAGACCGGGTTGTCGTTGGTCGCCTTGGCCCAGAGCTCGAGGTCGATGTCGATGTTGACGTCGGTGGAGTAGCGGGCCAGGGCGTAGCGGCTCGCGTCGACGCCGATCGCGTCCACCAGGTCCTCCATGGTGACGACGGTCCCGGCCCGCTTGGACATCCGCAGCGGGGCGCCGTCACGAAGCAGGTTGACCATCTGGCCGATGAGGATCTCGAGGTTCCTGCCCGGCTCGTCGCCGAACGCGGCGCACATCGCCATCATCCGGCCGACGTAGCCGTGGTGGTCGGCGCCGAGCATGATGACGCAGCGGTCGAACCCGCGCTCGCGCTTGTCGAGGTAGTAGGCCAGGTCGCCGGACAGGTAGGCGCCCCGCCCGTCGGACTTGATGATCACGCGGTCCTTGTCGTCACCGAACTTCTCGGTGGCGAGCCAGAGGGCGCCGTCCTTCTCGTAGGTGTTGCCGAGCTCGGTCAGCCGCGCGATGGCCCGGTCGACCGCGCCGCTCTTGTGGAGGTCGTCCTCGTGGAAGTACACGTCGAAGTCCACGCCGAAGTCGTGGAGGTCCTGCTTGATCTGGGCGAACATCATCTCGACCCCCACGGCCCGGAAGACCTCCTGCGGGTCGTCGGACTCGAGCGCGTCCGGCCGCGCGGCCAGCACGGCGGCGGCGATGTCGTGGATGTACTGGCCGCCGTAGCCGTCCTCCGGAGCCGGCTCCCCCTTGGCCGCCGCCAGCAGCGACTTGCTGAAGCGGTCGATCTGGCTGCCGTGGTCGTTGAAGTAGTACTCCCGGGTGACGGCCGCGCCGGACATCTCGAGGATCCGGCCGAGCGCGTCGCCCACGGCGGCCCAGCGGGTGCCGCCCAGGTGGAGCGGACCCGTCGGGTTCGCCGAGACGAACTCGAGGTTGATCCGTTCCCCCGCGAACGCGTCGTTGGCGCCGTACGCCGCGCCTGCCTCGACGACCTGCCGCGCCACGACGCCCTGGGCGCCGGCGGAGACCGAGATGTTGAGGAAGCCGGGGCCGGCGATCTCGACCGCGTCGACGCCGTCGACCTCGAGCAGGCTCCTCTCGACGAGCTCGGCGAAGGCCCGCGGGTTCATGCCGGCCCTCTTGCCCAGCTGGAGCGCGACGTTCGTCGCGTAGTCGCCGTGCCCCTTCGATCGCGGCCGCTCCACCGTCACACTCGCCGGGACCCCGTCCGGCAGGGTGATCGCACCCTCGGTGGACAGGGTCGTCAGGACGTCGACGATCGCGGTGGAGAGCTGCTCGGGAGTCACCGCCCCAGGGTATCGGCGTGGTTCCGGGCCGGTCGCACCGATATCGGGGATGGGACGCCGCGCCCGACGGCACAGCCGATTGCACGGCGCCCAGCCGCTCGCTGTAGGGTTCTGCGCAGTCCCGCTCCGGTGGGGCGATGCCTCCGTAGCTCAGGGGATAGAGCACTGGTTTCCGGTACCAGGTGCCGCAGGTTCGAATCCTGCCGGAGGCGCCCTTTCTCCCGGCTGGCGTGCGTCACGATCTCGTGCCGCTCCCCTCGGTCTCTCAGCAGCGAGAGATCGTCGCGTCCTGGCGCGCCGCGTCGCCGTAGCGACGGGCCTGCTCGACGTACGGCAGGACGACGCTGGCGCCGCCGACGTTGCCGATGCCGCCCTGGACGACGCAGTTCGTGATCTTGCGCGGGTCGACCTGGGCCATCGCCTGGGCCAGGCGGAACAGCTCGGACGGAGGAAGGTCCGTGCGCAGGTGCTGCATCACCGAGAGGACGCCGCGCTCGAGGAACCCGGGCACGTGCGCCCGGTCGCGGACCTTGGCCTGGATGCCGCGGAGGACGCGCTGCTGGTTGGCCGACCGGTCGAAGTCGCCCCGGATCAGGTTGTGCCGGATCCGGGAGAACACCATGGCGTCGTACCCGCCCAGGTGGACCTTGCCGGCCTTGAAGCCGGCCGGCTTCAGGTCGGGGTCGTCGAACCGGCGCGGGTTGCGGACCTCGATGCCGCCGATGTCGCCGATCAGCGCCTGGAAGAACTTGAACCGGCTGACGAAGACGTAGTCGGGCTGGATGCCGACCAGATCCCCGACCGCCCGGCCGAGCGTCTGCGGGCCGCCGAGGTAGAGGGCCGCGTTGATCTTGTTCGAGCCGTGGCCCGGGATCGGCACCCACGAGTCGCGCGGGATGCCGATGGCCGTGGCCGCGCCCGTCTGGGTGTTCATCCCCACCAGTTGGAGGGCGTCGCCGCGGGCGCGGGTCATGTCCTGCCCCGGGCGGGCGTCGGAGCCGACCGCGAGGATCCAGATCACGTCGGGCGTCACGTCGACGCCGGAGGCCGAGTTGACCCGGACCAGCGTCGTCTCGGTGCTCTTCACCGCCGAGTCGGGGACGAGGAAGGCGGCCAGTGCCAGCACCAGGCCCACGGTGCCGAGGCGGAGCGTCCTTCGGAGGCGGGTCATCAGACCGCTCCCTTCGTCATGTCGTAGCCGAAGACCTTCCACTGCCCGTCCGTGCGGGTGAGGAACAGCCGGCCGGTCACGCGCACCGTCCGCTCGAGGTCACCGGTCGTGCGGAACCCGAGCCGGACGCGCGCGGTCACGCCCACCGGGCGGCCCTGCACGGCGAGCACGTCGAGCACCAGCACGTTGCGTCGGGCCTGCACGCCGTCGATCCGGTCGCCGATGTCCTGGTTGCTCATGAGCGCTCGGTCGTGGCGGGCCTGCTCCTGCGCGCCCCGGGTGAAGCCGGGCCAGGCGTCGGCGAACGCGCGGCGCGGGTAATCCCCGCCGAGGTACGCCGCCTCGGTCCATCCGTCGACGACGGCCTGGACCTTCGTCGCGAGCTGCTGCCGGGTCCGGCGGTCCATCCGCCCGGTCACCTCGCCGAACGACACCTTCGTCGGGACCGTGCGCTGGGCGGTCGCGGCGGACGTCCCGCTCGGGGACTCCGCGGCCGGCTCGACCGGATCGTCGTCGCCGCTGCACGCCCCGGCACCCAGCCCGAGGGCGAGGGTCAGGGCCGCTGTCGCGGCCGTGCGTCGTACCGATCTCGACATGGTCCGGAACTCCCTACTCATCGACCTACTCATCGACTTCTGCCCGGCAGTGTGAGCGACCGCGATGTGGCTCGCGGCACACCACGCCGAATTCCACCCCGTCAGTCGGCATTTGCTGGCACGGGGGTCTAGCCTTGACGACTGAACTACTCCCCCGCGCACGTACCGGAAGAGGCGAATCAACCCGTGCCGCAGTCCCCTGGCAGCAAGTCCGACGTCCCTTCCAGCTTCGAGGGGGCCGACTTCGGCCCCAACGAGTGGCTCGTGGAGGAGATGTACGACCAGTTCAAGCGGGATCCCGAGAGCGTGGATCCGACCTGGAAGAAGTACTTCCAGACGAACGGCACCACCTCCGGCACCACGTCTGGCACCACCTCCGGCGCGGCCAACGGTACGTCGCAGCCCGCCCCCGAGGGCAAGTCGGCCCCCGCCCCGGCGAAGGCGCCGGAGCAGGCTCGCGAGAAGAAGGCGGAGCCGAAGACCGAGCCGAAGACCGGGCACAAGGACCCGACCCCCACGCCCGCACCGGTCGCGAAGCCGCGGCCCGAGGCCAAGGCCGCCGAGCCGGCGAAGGGCACCTCGAACCCGGTCCCGAAGGAGTCCCGTCCCGCCGCCCCGGCGGCCGCCAGCGACGAGCCGACCTACACCGTGCTCCGCGGCGCCCCCGCCCGCACGGCGCAGAACATGGACGCCTCGCTCTCGGTCCCGACCGCGACCTCGGTCCGCTCGGTGCCGGTGAAGCTGCTGTGGGACAACCGCACGGTCATCAACAACCACCTCGCCCGCGCCCGCGGCGGCAAGGTCTCCTTCACGCACCTCATCGGCTACGCGATGGTCAAGGCGCTGAGGGCGATGCCGGAGATGAACGTCGGCTTCGACACGGTCGACGGCAAGCCGAACCTGATCACGCCGGCCCACATCAACCTCGGCCTCGCGATCGACGTGAAGAAGGCCGACGGCACCCGGCAGCTGCTGGTCCCCAGCATCAAGGCCGCCGAGACGATGGACTTCGCCGGCTTCTGGACGGCCTACGAGGAGATCGTCCGCAAGAGCCGCGACAACAAGCTGACCCTCGAGGACTTCCAGGGCACCACGATCTCGCTGACCAACCCGGGCGGCATCGGCACCGTGCACTCGGTGCCGCGCCTGATGAAGGGCCAGGGCGCGATCATCGGCGTCGGCGCGATGGAGTACCCGCCGGAGTGGCAGGGCGCCTCGGAGGAGGCGATCGCGCGCAACGCGATCAGCAAGGTCATGACCCTGACCTCGACGTACGACCACCGCGTCATCCAGGGCGCGCAGTCCGGTGAGTTCCTCAAGCGGATGCACCAGCTGCTGCTCGGTCAGGACGACTTCTACGACGAGATCTTCCGGTCGCTGCGGATCCCCTACGAGCCGATCCGCTGGGCCAAGGACATCTCGGCCAACCACGACGACGAGATCAGCAAGCAGGCCCGGATCCTCGAGCTGATCCACGCCTACCGGGTGCGCGGGCACATGATGGCCGACACCGACCCGCTGGAGTACCGCCAGCGCAGCCACCCCGACCTCGAGGTGGAGTCGCACGGCCTCACGCTGTGGGACCTCGACCGGGAGTTCGCCACCGGCTCGTTCGGCGGCGAGGGCCGGCGGTTCATGAAGCTGCGCCACATCCTCGGCATCCTGCGCGACTCGTACTGCCGCACGACCGGCATCGAGTACATGCACATCATGGACCCCGAGCAGCGCCGGTGGCTCCAGGAGCGCATCGAGCAGCCGCACACGAAGCCGCCCCGCGAGGAGCAGCTGCGGATCCTGTTGAAGCTCAACCAGGCCGAGGCGTTCGAGACCTTCCTCCAGACCAAGTTCGTCGGCCAGAAGCGCTTCTCCCTCGAGGGCGGCGAGACGACGGTCCCGGTGCTCGACGAGATCTGCGAGGCCGCGGCCGAGGCCGGGCTCGACGAGGTCGCGATGGGCATGGCGCACCGCGGCCGGCTCAACGTGCTCGCGAACATCGTCGGCAAGAAGTACAGCCAGATCTTCCGCGAGTTCGAGGGCAACATCGACCCGCGCACGGTCCAGGGCTCCGGCGACGTGAAGTACCACCTCGGCGCCGAGGGCGAGTTCGAGGCCGGCTCGGGTGACCGGATCAAGGTCTCGGTCGCCGCGAACCCGTCGCACCTCGAGGCGGTCGACCCGGTGCTCGAGGGCATCGCGCGCGCCAAGCAGGACGTGCTCGACCGCGGCGCGGAGTACCCCGTGCTGCCGCTGCTCGTGCACGGTGACGCGGCGTTCGCCGGCCAGGGCGTGGTCGCGGAGACGCTGAACCTCTCCCAGCTGCGCGGCTACCGCACCGGCGGCACCATCCACGTGGTCGTCAACAACCAGGTCGGCTTCACGACCTCGCCCGGCTCCTCCCGCTCGTCGCTGTACTGCACCGACGTGGCCCGGATGGTCCAGGCGCCGATCTTCCACGTGAACGGCGACGACCCGGAGGCGTGCATCCGCGTCGCCCGGCTCGCGTTCGAGTACCGCCAGGCGTTCAACAAGGACGTCGTCATCGACCTCGTCTGCTACCGCCGCCGCGGCCACAACGAGGGCGACGACCCGTCGTACACCCAGCCGCTCATGTACGACCTGATCGAGCAGAAGCGCTCGGTCCGCAAGCTGTACACCGAGTCCCTCATCGGCCGTGGCGACATCACGATCGAGGAGGCCGAGCAGGTCCTGCGCGACTACCAGCAGCAGCTGGAGCGGGTCTTCACCGAGGTGCGCGAGGCGAGCAGCCAGCCCTCGGAGTGGACCACGGTGCCGGACTACCCGGAGAAGCCGAGCGGCGAGACCAGCACGGCGATCCCGGCCGAGATGATGAAGCGGATCGCCGACGCCTACGTCACCCCGCCGGAGGGCTTCACCGTCCACCCGAAGGTGATGCCGCAGCTCCAGCGCCGCTCCGCGGCGATCGCCGACGGCCCGATCGACTGGGGCACCGGCGAGATCCTCGCCTTCGGCTCGCTGCTGATGGAGGGCCGCCCGGTCCGCCTGGCCGGCCAGGACTCGCGCCGCGGCACGTTCGTGTCCCGCTTCGCGACGATCATCGACCGCGTCAACGCCGACGAGTGGACGCCGCTGGCCAACCTCACCGAGGACCAGGCCAAGTTCTACGTCTACGACTCGCTGCTCTCCGAGTACGCCGCCCTCGGGTTCGAGTACGGCTACTCGGTGGCCCGCCCCGAGGCGCTCGTGCTCTGGGAGGCGCAGTTCGGCGACTTCGTCAACGGCGCCCAGACGGTGATCGACGAGTTCATCACCTCCGGCGAGACCAAGTGGCGTCAGCAGTCCGGTGTCGTGCTGCTGCTGCCGCACGGCTACGAGGGCCAGGGCCCGGACCACTCCTCCGCCCGGATCGAGCGGTTCATGACGATGGCCGCCGACGACGCGTTCGTCATCGCCCAGCCGTCCACGCCGGCGTCGTACTTCCACCTGCTGCGCCAGCACTCGCTCGGCGAGGAGCACCGGCCGCTCATCGTCTTCACGCCGAAGTCGATGCTCAAGCGCAAGGAAGCCGCGTCGCAGCCCGACGAGTTCACCAGCGGCACGTTCGAGCCCTTCATCCGCGACGCCGCGGCGGACGCGGAGCAGGTCGACACGCTGCTGCTGTGCTCGGGCCGCGTCACCTGGGACCTGATGGTCGAGCGCGCCAAGCGCGAGGACGGCGGCCGGTTCGCGATCGCCCGCGTCGAGCAGCTCTACCCGCGGCCCGAGGCCGAGATCCGCGAGGAGATCGCCCGGTACCCCAAGCTCCGCGCCGTGCGCTGGATCCAGGACGAGCCGGAGAACAACGGCCCGTGGCCGCACTACCAGCTCAACGTGTGGCCGCACGTCGACGCCCAGGTCGAGCTGGTCTCGCGCGCCGCGTCCTCCTCCCCCTCGGTCGGCACCGTCAAGCGCCACACCGAGGAGCAGAAGGACCTCATCGCGCGGGCCTTCGCCTGACCTGGTCGACTGGCCGATGTACTTCACCGACCGCGGCATCGAGGAGCTCGAGAAGCGCCGGGGGGACGAGGAGGTCACCCTGGCGTGGGTCGCCGAGCAGCTCCAGGGCTTCGTCGACTCCCACCCGGAGTTCGAGACGGCCGTCGAGCGGTTCGCCACCTGGCTGGCCCGGCTCGACGACCCCGAGGACTGACGCGGATCGGCTCGACGGCTATGCGTCTGCGGCGTCGTCGGATCGGCGGCAGCGCAGGGTGACCCGCCGGCCGATGGCGTAGTCGCGACACCCCTTGACCTCGGGGTTGTCGGCGAGCAGGCGGGGCCAGTCGGAGAAGCGCTCGATCTCGTAGCCGTAGCAGGCCAGCATCATCTTCACGGCGGCGAGGTTGGGGCGCCCGGTGAGCACGGCGGCCCCGACCGTGTAGTCGTCGGCCTTCGCCGTCCCCTTGCGGTGGCTCAGCTCGCTGTGCAGCCGCACGAGCGGGTCGGGGTGGAACATGCCGTGCGCCTGAGTGTCGAGCACGAGGTGCGGGGCGCCGGTCCGGCGGATCCCGTGCAGCAGCTCGTTGAACCGGAGCGTGTGGTACAGGAAGCCGAGGCAGAGGACGACGTCCACCTCGAGGTCCTCCGTGCCGAGCACCTCGTGGACGTCACCGGCGATGAACCGGAACCGCTCGGGGTCCTGACCGTAGTGCTCGAGGTTGCCGACGGCGCGCTCGACGAGCTCGGGCCGCGCCTCGATCCCCACCACGGACTTCGCGCCGCACGCGAGCGCCGCCATCGACATCCGGCCGTCGTGGCAGGCGATGTCGAGCACCCGGGCGCCCTCGAACAGGTCCCTGTTCTCCGCGAAGATCGCCTCGTAGCGCAGGTTCAGGCGGGGCTTCGAGCTGAGCCCCGCCTCCCCGGTGTCGTAGAACCGGCGGTAGTTCTCGAAGAAGTACGACGCCACACGGGTCCCCGGCTCGGTCCGGTAGGCGTCGGGCAGAGGGGACTTCGATGCGCCGGACCCGGAACCCACCGGGAGTGCGTCGAGCCTCCTCGCCGCGCCGCGAAGGACCCGTGCCGTTGTGCTCGTGAGAGACATACCCGACTTCCTACGCCTCCCCGACGCTCAGCACAAGGACGGGCGGGCGGCTACCGCCGGCACCAAACGCCGGTGGCGCCCCGGCCTGGGGCCAGGGCGCCACCCGCTGTCGGAATGCGCGTCAGACCTGGATGGGCTGATCAGCCCAGCCGATGTCGTTACGCGACTGGAGCATCCAGTCCAGCTTCACGTGCGAGAACTTCCAAATGCCGTCGACCTTCGTGTACTGGTCCTCGTACATGCCGGCGAACCACATCGCCTGCCGCGTGCCGTCCACGTCCAGGGTCAAGGGCTCGAGCAGCTGCCAGCTCCCAGTGGCTGACAGGAGGTCGTCGCCGACCTCGATCGTGTCCCCGATCATGAAGTGGATCGCGAACACCAGGTCCGCGCTGACGCCGTCGAAGAAGTCGTGGATCGCCTGACGGCCGCGCTGGACCCCGAACTTCTCCCCACCGTCCCAGACGGCGTCCTCGGTGAACATCGCCGCCAGCTCGGCCGGCGGGTAGCCGGCGTCGCAGAGCTTCGCGTAGTCCATCTTGAGCTTGCGGATCTCCTGGGCGGCTTCGA
The DNA here is from genome assembly GCF_054653575.1 of Nocardioides pyridinolyticus. Lineage (NCBI taxonomy): Bacteria > Bacillati > Actinomycetota > Actinomycetes > Propionibacteriales > Nocardioidaceae > Nocardioides > Nocardioides pyridinolyticus. Next base: position 94,797 of record NZ_BAAIFY010000014.1, read on the forward strand.
GCCGGCCGAGGCGGTGGGCCAGATCTGTCACGTCCGGCGTGGACCCGGACTGCTGTTCAGTGCTCATCGTTCTCCTTGGTGTCGGTTCAGATCGTTGCAGGAAGACGCCTCACGAGCCGATGCTCATGTCCGCGACCCGGTAGTACTGCGTCGTGTGCCACCCGAAGCCCTCGACGGCCGACGAAAGACCCATGAGGAAGAAGGGCTCGGCAAGCCACGCGATCGGCGCTGCTTCGGAGATGATCGGCATCGCCTCTGCGTTGCAGGCGATGCGCTCCTCGCCCGTCTTCGAGACGCACTCGTTCAGGATCCGGTCGACCTCGGGATCCGAGTAGTTCTGGTAGTTGCCGCCCTGCTCGGACTTGAAGAGAAGCCCCATCGCGTAGTTGATGTCAGCCTGGATGGGGAAGTCGACCCAGAGGCCGAACGTCGCCTCCTTCGACTGGATCAGGTCCGAGTACGGGCCGGGGGGCTGCTGCTGGAGCTCTGCCTCGATGCCGATCTCCTTCAGGGACGACTGCATGGCGACCGCGATGTCGGCCTGGACCGGGTCCCCCGAGTTGTAGCCCAGGGTGGTCTCGAAGCCATCGGCGTAGCCGGCGTCGGCCAGCAGCTTCCTCGCCGCATCCAGATCTGTGTCGTAGTCGTGGACCTCCTCGTAGCCGGGGTACAGGCTCGGCACCACGCCCTGCCACGGCACCGCCATTCCTCGGTAGACGTTGTCCACGATGGCCTCCCGCGGCAGCGCCAGGTTGACGGCCTGACGAACTCGCGCGTCGTCGAACGGAGGGGTCGTGTTGTTCATGACCCCGTAGATGCCCTGGTTCGAACGGACCGCGGCCACCGACACGTTCGGCTTGCCGTTGAGGTTCACGATGTTCTCCGGCGCCAGTCCCTCTGCCAGATGCAGCTCACCCCGCTCGAGGAGCGCCACCCGGTTCGCGGCCTCGGGGACCACCCGGAAGATGATCCGGGAGATCTCGGGCTCGCCACCCCAGTAGTCGGGGTTCGCCTTCATGACGACCTGCTGACCCGCGGTCCACTCCTCGATGGTGTACGCACCGTAGCCCCCGCCATGCGTCGAGACCCACTCGTTGGCCCAGGGGTCCTCGTCCGTGGCGTGCTTCTTCACCTCGGTGGAGTCGAGGAACACCCAGTACATGTTGGTGTTGATGTCGCAGATCAGCGGCATCGGGGTCTCGGAGGTGATCCGGACCGTGTACTTGTCCACGGCACTCCACTGGCTCAGCTCGCCGGCGTTGGCGGCGTTGGCCATGAAGGCACCGATGCCCTGGTTGGCGATCGCGCGCTCGACGCGGTACAGGACGTCCTCGGAGTTGAACTCGTTCCCGTATCCGGAGATCACGCCCTGGCGGAGGTGGTAGGTCGCGGTCCGGCCGCCGTCCTCCGTCTCGCAGCTCTCGATGAGCATGGGGTCCTGTCCGCCACCCTGGACGTCGGGGTAGGTGAAGCCGGCCACCTTGCTGTTGTCCACGCCTCCCGTGCTCTCGAACGGGTACGGGATGCGCTTCCACTCGGCACCGAGGTCGTACACCTGGGCGGCCATCGTCCAGGTCTGGGGCCCGACTTGGCGATCGAGGTCGACACCCTGAGGGGTGCCCGGAATGCCGACGATCAGCGTGCTGACATCACGCTCGCCGTCCGAGCCGCCGCCCGAGCTGCAGGCCGCGGCAGTCATGACGATCAGTGCGAGCGAGGTGGCGGCCGCGGCGCGTACGACGCGGTTCCGGCCCGTTCGTGGGAAGGGCATGGGTATCTCCAGGTGATGTAGTGGTACCGAAGCGCCCCCGGGCGGGAGTGCCCGACGGACGTGACTCAGGCATGACCTCCTTGCGGCATGCGAGCGGCAGAGATCTGCAGCAGGTCGCTCGTCCGGTAGCAGGCCGAGCGATGCTGCGGACCGGTCTCGGCGAACGGTGGGAAGGCCGACGAGCAGACGCTCTGCTCGATCGGGCACCGGCCGACGAGGGGGCACCGGTCCTGGGGGTTCACCGCGCTGGGGATCTCCCCCTTGAGCAGGAACTGGTCGAGCTTGCGGCGCGGGTCGGGATGGAGCACCGCGGAGAGCAGCGCCTTGCTGTAGGGATGGTGCTGCTGCGCGAAGACGGCATCAGCAGGCCCGAGCTCGACCAACCGGCCCAGGTACATCACGGCCAGGCGGTGGCTGGCTCTCGCGATCGCCGTGAGGTCGTGGGAGATCAGCAGGTAGGACGTTCCGAACTGTCGCTGCAGGTCCGACAGCACCCCGAGGATCTCGCCGCGCACCGACTGGTCCAGGGTGGACGTCGGCTCGTCGAGCACGACCAGATCGGGGCGCGTGACCAGTGCGCGTGCGATCCCCACGCGCTGCTGCTCGCTCGCGGTCAGCTGTGCCGGATGGCGCTCGCGGTAGTCATCGTCCAGGCCCACCAGTCGCAGGATCTCCCGCACACGGCTGCGGCGTTCCCGCTCGGCGACGTCGTGGATCAGCAACGGCTCCTCGATGATGCTCCCGACCCGCCATCGCGGGTTCAGGGAGGCGCCCGGCTCCTGGAAGACCAGTTGGAAGCGGGACCGCAGACGGCGCAGGCTGCGGTCCGACATCGCGGTCAGGTCGAGGCCGTCGAAGACCACGCGCCCGGAGGTCGGCTCCAGCAGTCGCAAGATCGCACGTCCCACGGTCGACTTCCCCGACCCGCTCTCCCCGACGAGTCCCAGGGTCTCGCCCCGGGCGATCGTGAAGGAGACGTCGTTCACCGCGCCGATGTAGGAGTGCTTGTCGAGCCGGAAGTGCTTGACCAGGGACTCGACGCTGAGGATGTCGTTCACGGCTGCACCACCCGGGCCGGCGCCCACTCTCCCGCGTCCGCGGATCGAAGGAATCGTCTCGTGTACTCGTGCTGCGGATCGTCGAAGAGCTGGCGCGTCGGGGCGATCTCCACGATCCGGCCGCGCTCCATGACGGCCACCCGCTGGCAGTACTGCGCCACGATCCCGAGGTCCCGCGTGACGATCAGCTGGGTCGACGCCGTGCCCTCGACCAGCTCCGCCATCAGATCGAGGACCTGCCGCTGCACCGTGACGTCGAGCCCCTGGGTCGGCTCGTCGGCGATGATCACCGGAGGCCGGTGCATGAGCGCCAGCGCGATGCAGATCCGCTGGGCCATCCCGCCGCTGAGCTCGTGGGGGTAGGCGCGCAGGCGTCGTTGCGGGTCCGGGATGCCGACCGAGGTGAGCGCGTCGACCACCGCCTGACGGGTCTCCTCCTTGCCGAGCCGTTGGCGGGCGTTGAGCACCGCGGCCATGAAGTCGCCGACCCGTACCAGCGGGTTCAGCCGCAGCTTGGCGTCCGGCAGCACCTGGCTGATCTGGGCGCCGCGGAGCTCACCGAGCTCCTTCTCCGACATCGCGAGCAGGTCGCGGCCGCGGAAGGTCACCGTTCCGCCGTGCACGACGCCGTTCTCGGGCAGCAGGCGCAGGATCGCGCGGACCAGGACGCTCTTGCCGGCGCCGGCGGTGCCGACCACACCGAGAACCTCCCCCGGCTCGAGGGCGAACGACACGTCGTGGAGCACGTCGCGGTCCCCGTGCGGCGTCCTGAACCCGACTGACAGGCCCTCGGCCGCGAACACCGGGCTACTCACTGCGACGCTCCGGCTCGGTCAGGGCCGGGGCGATCGTGCCCACCGCCGCGTCCTCGAAGGTGGCCGGCCTCGCCATGCCACCCGGCTGCAGCAGTCGTCCCACCGTCTCGCCGCCGATGCCGAACGCGAAGACCGTCAGCCCCAGTGCCAGCCCGGGGAACATCGAGGCCCACCACTGGCCGGTGATCATGAACGACGCTCCGGTGGCGATCATGTTGCCGAGCTCGGGCGTGGGCGGGGCGATGCCGGCCCCCACGAAGCTGAGCCCGGCGGTCAGCAGGATCGTGAAGCCGACCGTGACGGAGATCTGCACCATCACCGGCGGGAGCGCGTTGGGCAACATGTGCCGGAAGGCGATCCGCAGGTCCGTGCAGCCGATGACCCTCGCGGCCTCGGCGAAGGGCCGCTCCCGCAGGGACAGCAGCTCACCCCGAACCAGTCGGAGGAAGACCGGCATGTTGACGAACGCCGCGGCGATGACGATGTTGACCAGCCCCGGCCCGCGGACGGCGACGAGCACCATCGCGAAGATGAACACGGGAAACGCCTGGACCACGTCGAGGACACGCAGGATCCCCTCGCTGAGCCATGCCTTGGACCGCCGGCTGTTGCCCTCGAAGAGTCCGGCGATCGCACCCAGCCCGGAGCCGACCACCGCCGAGAGGGCCGTCGCGACGACCGCGATCAGCACGTCCGTGCGAGGGGCGGCGAGGACGCGGGAGAAGACGTCCAGGCCGTGCTGGTCGGTCCCGAACGGATGGGCCAGGCTCGGGGCCAGCAGCCGGTCCGCTGAATCGGCCGACTCCGTCGGGTAGGGCGCGATCATCGGCCCGAACACCGTCAGGAACAAGACGACGGCGAGCATCGTCAGGCCGACGATCTCCAGCCGGGAGAAGTTCGCTCCTCTCCACCACTGTCGCAAGCTCAGTCGCGTCCCAGGTGTTGCTCTCGACATGTCGCCGGCCGCCTAACCCTTGGTCCGAACCCGCGGGTCGACGGCGAAGTGCACCAGGTCGACCGCGAGGTAAACGAGCATCGTGAAGAACGCCGCGAGCAGGACGAAGGCCTGGATGGGCGCGTAGTCGTTCGTGGTGATGGCCTGCACGGCGTACTGTCCGACGCCGTTGAGGTTGAAGACGCTCTCGATGAGGACCGCGCCTCCCAGCAGGTAGCCCACGATGACCCCGGTGACGACCACCACGGGCGGGGCCGCGTTGCGGACGGCGTAGGCGAAGATCTTCCAGCGTGGCACCCCGAAGCTCTCGGCGTAGACGGTGTACTCGCTGCGCAGCGCCGCCCCGACGGTCGACTGGGTCATCTTGAAGACCGGGCCCCCGTAGACGAAGGCGAGTGTGACGACCGGCAACGCCAGGTGGGTGAGCGCAGACCAGAAGGTGCTGAGGTCGCCGGCCAGCAGCGCGTCGACCGTGTACGCACCCGTGACGAACTCGGGTGGGGTCTCGGTGATCCCGAGCCGACCTTCCGGGCCCGGGAACCAACCCGCCTGGGTGAAGAACAAGAAGACCAGGACCAGGCCCAGCCAGAAGTCCGGCAACGCCCCGGCGAGCATGCTGTAGCCGAAGCTGACCTTGCGCAGGACCCGCCTGAGCGGTCCGGTGCCGCGGGTGGCGGTCGCCAGCGCGAGCGGGACCATCACCACGAAGACGAGGAGCAGCCCGAGCACCATCAGCTCCAAGGTGGCGGGCACGCGGACCAGCAGGTCGTCGGCGACGTCGGTCTGGTTGACCCAGGAGCGGCCGAAGTCGCCGCGCACCATGCGCCCGAGGTAGGCCCCGTACTGCTCGAGGAGCGAGTCGTTGAGACGCAGCCGCTCTCGCAGCGCCTCGACCCCCTCCGCGGGGGCCAGCGGACCGAGCTCCAGCCGCGCGGGATCGCCGGGCAGCTGGCGGATGAGCACGAAGGTCACGACCGAGATGAGGAACATCTGCGGCACGGCGATGAGGAACCGGCGGGCCACGTAGCCGAGCAGGCGCATCATGGCCTGCCCGCGGGCCGAGACGACGACATGACCTCAGGGAGGCTCGGCGCCTCGGACGGTCCCACCATGCGTGCTTCCTTCCTGGCGCCTGAAGTACCAAGTGATCGATCGGTACAGTTCGACCGATCGGTACAACGTAGAGAGCGGGCGCCACTCCTGTCAAAGGGTTCGATTTGAAAAGTCCGACCTCTTCGGTTAAGAGCGCGTTACAGCCCTGGAGACACCGGCGGCCGGAGCGCCGGCCGCGGCCAGCGACCCCCAACACGCACGCGTGCAGGCCCCCAGCCCGAGAGCGGCGGCCTGCCCGAGATCTCCCAGCGTGTCGACGTCACGCCGCGCGCGCGCCAGTCCCTCCACCGGCCCGATCACCCGGCCCAGACGGGCATGCCGGGCCGCCGAGCCACCCTCGAAGGCCGGACGCAACGGCACCCCGCCCGGCGCCAGCAGGATCGTGGTGCCGGTCCCGTGGAGGTCTTCGACGTATCCCTGCACGCCCGGCGCAGCAGCGGCGAGCACCCGGGACAGCACGGCGGACGTGAGGCAGGGCAGATCGGCCAGCACGACCGCCACGCCGTCGGTGGCGCCGCTCGGCAGCTGGCGCGCGGCGACCACCAGCTCCGCGTTGAGGCCCATCGTGCCGTCCACGAGGAGGGACTCGGCCCCCTCGCGGTGCGCCACGTCGGCGACGAGCGGATCCCCGGAGACCACGTGGACGGCCTCCACGCCGGCCGCGCCCAGCGCGCTGCGGACCGTGTCGCGCAGCATCGAGACCACGAGAGTCGCACGATCGGCCGGAGGCAGCGCCATCCGGGTCTTGGCGACGCTCAGGTGCTTCACCGGCACCAGGACCTGCCAGGAGGAGGTCATCACGCCGCCCGGCTAGCGGTACGTCGTGGTGCGCTGTCGGACCGGCCGGTCGACGCCGGCGGCGATCGCCGTGAGCTCCTCGACGGTCTTGGCCGAGCCGTGGGTGGACCCCGCCATCCGGGAGATGGTCTCCTCCATCAAGGTGCCGCCGAGGTCGTTCGCACCGGACTGCAGCATCGCCCGGGTGCCCTCGACGCCGAGCTTCACCCAGGACGTCTGGATGTTGTCGATGCGGCCGTGCAGCATGATCCGGGCCACGGCGTGGACCGCGAGGTTGTCGCGCATCGTCGGACCCGGCCGGGCGACCCCGGCGAGATAGATGGGCGCACTGGTGTGCACGAACGGCAGCGGGACGAACTCGGTGAACCCACCGGTGGTGTCCTGGATCTCGCACAGCACCCGGAGGTGCTTCACCCAGTGCCCGGGATGGTCGACGTGTCCGTACATCATCGTCGAGCTCGACCTCAGGCCGACCTCGTGCGCCGCGGTGACGACCTCGATCCAGGTGCGCGTGGGCAGCTTGCCCTTGGTCAGGAGCCAGCGGACGTCGTCGTCCAGGATCTCGGCCGCGGTTCCGGGAATCGAGTCGAGTCCGGACTCCTTGGCCCGGAGGAGCCATTCGCGCACGGGCAGACCCGTGCGCGAAGCGCCGTTCACGATCTCCATCGGAGAGAACGCGTGCAGATGGAGCTGCGGCACCCGCTGCTTGACGGCCCGTGCGAGGTCGAAGTACGCCGTACCCGGCAGCTGCGGGTCGATGCCGCCCTGCATGCAGACCTCGGTGGCACCCGCCCGCCAGGCCTCCTCCGCCCGGTCCGCCACCTCGTCGTAGGACAGGGAGTAGGCGTCCGCGTCGCCGCGGCGCTGGGCGAAGGCGCAGAACCGGCAGCCGGTGTAGCAGACGTTGGTGAAGTTCACGTTGCGATTGACGACGTAGGTGACGTCGTCGCCGACCACGTCACGACGCAGGTCGTCGGCGAGCCGGCACACCTCCCCCAACGCCGGCCCCTCCGCGGTCATCAGGGCGAGCGCCTCGCGGTCGCTGAGGCCTGCGGGATCTCGCTCCGCCTGGCGGAGGGCCGACGCGACGTCGGACGGCACCGCCTGCGGCGCGCTGCGTCCAGCGGCCTCCCGGAGGAGCCTCCAGTCGCCGTAGACCTCGTCGAAGTCGCCCCTGCGCTCCGTGGCCCGTCCGGAGGTGTCGACAGCCGTGTGCAGGTCGGTCCGACCGACGGAGCTGGAGCCACCGTCCGGCTCCTGCCACGGCCGCCCCGAGGGCCTGGCGCCTGCGCGGGCGAGGCCCTCGTCGGTCGCCAGGGCTGCGACGTGCCCGGCGACGCGGGGGTCGATCCACGGCTCGCCGGCGCGGACGTACTCCGGCTGGACCGCCAGTCGCTCGACGAGCTCGAACCCCGCCGCGGCGGTGGCCGCGCGGAGCCGCTCCACCTCCGGCCACGGACGCTCGGGATTGACGTGGTCCGGCGTGAGGGGCGAGACGCCTCCCCAGTCGTCGACCCCTGCCCCGAGCAGGGCCGCGCACTCGTCCAGGTCGACCAGGTTGGGGGGAGCCTGGATCCGCATCCGCGGCCCCAGCACCAGGCGGGTCACGGCTACGGCCGCGAGATGCTCCTCCGCCGAGGCATCGAGGTGACGGCGCATCGCAGTGTCCGGCTTGGCGCGGAAGTTCTGGATGATCACCTCCTGGACGCCGCCGTACCTCCGACTCACGGACCGCAGGTCGAAGATCGATTCGGCGCGCTCCGCGAGTGTCTCGCCGATGCCGACGAGGAGGCCGGTCGTGAGCGGCACGTTGAGCCGCCCGGCATCCTCGAGAACCCGCAGGCGGACGACGGGATCCTTGTCGGGGGACCCGTGATGGGGCTGCCCCTTCTCGGTGAACAGCCGCGTCGACGTCGTCTCGAGCATGAGACCCATCGACGGCGCGACGGGCTTGAGCCGGTTGATCTCCTCCCACGACATGACGCCGGGGTTGAGGTGCGGGAGCAGCCCGGTCTCCTCGAGGACCAGGACGGCCATCGCCCGCAGATACTCCAGGGTCGAGCCGTAGCCGCACTCCTCGAGCCACGCGCGGGCCTCGGGCCAGCGCTCCTCGGGCCGGTCCCCCAGCGTGAACAGCGCCTCCTTGCAGCCGAGCTCCGCGCCCCGCGAGGCAACGGCGAGGACCTCGTCCGGCGAGAGGTACAGGGAGTCGCCCGCCGCCGCCGCCTGGTGCGGGGTGCGCACGAACGTGCAGTAGTGGCAGCGATCCCGGCACAGGCGGGTGAGGGGGATGAACACCTTCGGCGAGTAGGTCACGAGGCCTGGACGGCCCGCAGCCTCCAGGCCGGCGTCGCGGACGCGCGCCGCGACGGCGCACAGCTCAGTGAGGTCGTCGCCCCGAGCGGCCAGGAGCGCCTCAGCCTCGGCCGGGTTGAGGGTCGCGCCGCGAGTCGCGCGGGCGAGGGCGCGGCGCATCGCCTGAGGGGTTGCGGCCGGCACGTGCACGTCGGTCATCGGAAGATATCCCCCGTGGTCGCTCAGAGCGCCTTGACGGCGTTGAGCAGCTTGCCCAGGGAGTCCTTGGCGTCGCCGAAGAGCAGCGTGGTCTTGGGGTCGAAGAGCAGCTCGTTCTCGATGCCGGCGAAGCCGGGGCGCATGGACCGCTTCATGAACACGATCTGGCGGGCCTCGTCGGCGTTGAGGATCGGCATGCCGTAGATCGGGGCGCCCGGGGTGGTCTTGGCGGC